>DATDKX010000612.1:0-3673 GCA_036519615.1 Propionibacteriaceae bacterium | reverse complement strand
GGCTGTGCAGGACGGCAAGATCCAGTTTTACATCGACCAGCAGCCCTACCTGCAGGGCTACATGGCCGTCACACAGCTCTATCTCTATAAGAAGAACGGCAATATCCTCGGTGGTGGCAAGGCGGTCCTGACCGGCCCGTCATTCGTCGACAGCAGCAACATCGCCGCGACCCTGCCGTTCGTCAAGAACAACACCCGATAGCCGAAAGCTTCCAAGGGTGGTCGGGCGAGCGCTTCGCCCGACCACCGGGAAGACAACTCACCGGAGCTGCACCATGAGTACACCTGTTAAGACCGCACCGCCTACACCGGCTGAGGCCTCCAACCGCGTCCAAGTCAGCTGGACGACTCGACTGCTCGGCCGCCCCGAGGTCGGGGCCTTGGTCGCGGCCATCGTCATCTTCATCTTCTTCCTAATCGTCGCACCGGCATTCCGCACACCGGCCGCGTTCTTCACCGTGCTCTACCAAGCCTCGACCATAGGCATCGTGGCTGTCGGTGTCGGCATGCTGATGATCGGCGGCGAGTTCGACCTGTCCGCGGGCGTGCTTGTCACCTCCGCCGGTCTGGTCAACGGCATGCTGTGCTATCAGCTCGGGCTGAACCTATGGGTCGGCGTGATCATCTCGCTGGTCTTCTGCCTGGGGGTCGGCTTCCTCAACGGCTACCTGGTGATGCGCACCGGCATTCCCAGCTTCCTGATCACGCTGGGCACGTTCTTCGTGCTGCAGGGGGCCAACCTCGGCGTAACCAAACTCGTCACTGGATCCGTGTCCAGCCAGAACATCAGCCAGATGGACGGCTTCAAGTCGCTGAACTTCATCTTCGCCCACGAGTTCAAGATCGGCTCCGTCACGCTGTCGATCACCGTCATATGGTGGCTCTTGTTCGTCATCTTGTCGGCTTGGATCTTGCAGCGGACCAAGATCGGCAACTGGATCTTTGCGGTGGGTGGCAACGCCGCCAGCGCCCGCGCCGTCGGCGTGCCGGTAACCCGAGTAAAGATCGGCCTGTTCATGACGGTGTCCTTCCTCTGCTGGTTCACCGGCATGCACTACTTGTACCGGTTCGTCACTCTCCAGGCTGGCAACGGCGTAGGCAACGAGTTCCTCTACATCATCGCCGCGGTTGTGGGCGGGACCCTGCTCACCGGTGGTTACGGCAATGCGTGGGGTGTGGCCATCGGCGCGTTCATCTTCGGCATGACCAGCCTGTGCATTGTCTACGCCGGCTGGGACCCGAACTGGTTCAAGGCCTTCCTTGGTGTCATGCTGCTGCTCGCCGTGATGGTCAACCTGTACGTGAAGCGACTCTCAACGCTAAGAAAGGTGGGTTGACATGACCGACACTCTGCAAGAACACGCCGATCCGACACTGCACAAGGGTGAGCCTCTGGTCGAAATGGTCGATGTTGGCAAGATCTACGGAGCGATCCGAGCCCTCACGGGAATCAACATGGTCGTCAACGCGGGTGAGGTGACGTGTGTGCTTGGCGACAATGGAGCGGGCAAGTCAACATTGATCAAGATTATTTCTGGCTTGCATCCCCACAATGAGGGACACGTGAAAGTCGATGGCGAAGAGGTTCACTTCGGCTCTCCCCGTGAAGCTCTTGCTCACGGCATAGCTACGGTGTATCAGGATCTTGCCGTGGTCAGCCTGATGGAGGTGTGGCGTAACTTCTTCCTCGGCTCGGAGATGACTGGGAGCAAGCTCCCGCTCTCCGGAATGAAGATCAAGGACATGAGGCGCATCGCCGACGAGGAGCTGCGCAAGATGGGCATCGTCGTCAAGGACATCGATCAACCTATTGGAACCTTGTCCGGCGGTCAGCGGCAATGCGTCGCGATTGCCCGCGCGGTGTACTTCGGCGCTCGGGTCTTGATCTTGGACGAGCCGACGGCCGCTCTCGGTGTCAAGCAGTCCGGGGTGGTGCTCAAGTACACCGCGGCGGCCCGTGATGCTGGACTGGGCGTGGTGTTCATCACTCACAACCCGCACCACGCATACCTGGTGGGCAACCACTTCATTATCTTGAAGCTGGGCCAGGCCGTCCTAGACAAGAAGAGATCCGAGGTCAACCTTGACGAGCTCACCCGGCAGATGGCCGGCGGCGACGAGCTCAGCGAGCTAGCGCACGAACTGGAAGGCAGCAGTAGAGGTTGATCCGTTTCGCCCTCTTTGGCTGCGGACGCATCGGACGCGTACACGCCGACTCGATCGATGTTCATCCCCGGGCCGAGCTGGCCTGGGTGTACGACCCGATCGAGTCGGCTGCGAGCGAGGTAGCTAAGCGATACGGCACAACCATCGCTCCGGCTGTCGACGTCGCAATCGATGATCCCAGCGTGGACGCAGTCGTGATTGCCTCGGCAACACCGACGCATGTCGATCTGCTGACCCGGGCCGTACAGGCCGGGAAGGCATTGCTCTGCGAGAAGCCCATCGACTTGGACTTGGCGCGAGTCGATAGGTGCTGGACGGACATTGCTGCGCTTAACCCGATCGTGATGCTTGGCTTCAACCGGCGCTTTGATCCATCGTTTCGTGAGGTGCGCGACCGGGTCGCTGCAGGCGACATCGGCCGTCTCGAACAGCTCACCATCGTGAGCCGGGATCCGGCACCGGCCGCACCTGAGTACCTCAACTTCTTCCTCGATCGCTATACGCCGGCATACCGCGCCGAGCTTGATCATTTGATTACCGCTATGGAGCAGGGCGAACAGCCCAGTCCAGGCTTCGACGATGGCCGTGAGGCACTTGCTCTGGCCGATGCTGCGCGCGAGAGCCTCCAGACGGGCCAGACGGTGCGGCTTGGGCCGTCGTGAGCCCTCGCGCTCTCTCGCCATGATCACGCCAACGACCGGGGTGATCACTCCGACAGAGATCCGATTCGTTGGGTCACCCGCAAGGAGAGAAATCCTGATGAGCACACACCAGCAAGTGCCACTCAGAGGAGAGGGTTCATGACTATCGGCGTCGCAGTGATCGGAGCGGGCATGGCGGGCCGGGCGCATGCTGCGGCGTACCGAATAGCCCCGACGCTTTATGAGTCGACATTGCCCGACCTGCGGTTCGTCTCCATCGGTGACGTCAGTCCTGAGCTCGGCTCGCTGGCCGCCCGGCGCTTCGGATACGAGCGCTCCGACACCTCCTGGCAGGCGATAGCGGAGGACCCTGACATCAATGTCGTCAGCGTGGTCGTGGCCAACTTCCTGCACCGCGAGATGGTGGACGGTTTGGTCGCCGCCGGCAAGCACGTACTTTGTGAGAAGCCGCTAAGCGACAACCTTGAGGACGCTCGTGCCATGGCGGACCTGGCTCGCAGCGCCAACACGGTGGTCCGCATCGGCTTCACCTTCCGCCGAGCGCCAGGCGTCGCTGCTCTCCGCGAACTGGTCACCTCTGGCACGCTTGGACGCATCCTCCACGTCGACGGCCGCTACTGGTGCGACTACGCGAGCGACCCGAAGGGGCCGATGAGTTGGCGATACAAGGGAGCTCCGGGTTCAGGTGCGCTGGCCGACATCGGTAGTCACCTCGCGTACCTCGTCGAGTTCCTCGGCGGAGACGTACAGGAGGTAAGCGGCGGACGATTCACAACAGCGATCACGGAGCGTCCGGTCCCACTTGGCGCCGTCGTCGGTCATGGCCAAGCTGCGGTCAGCGACAC
>DATDKX010000611.1:0-6485 GCA_036519615.1 Propionibacteriaceae bacterium | reverse complement strand
ATCTTGGCTGCCCGGGGCTGGGGCTGGGGCTGGGGCTGGGGCTGGGGCTTGGGCTGGGGCTGAGGCGGGGGCTGGGGCTCCCAGCGGCTCGGGTTCTGCGATTGGGGCCGGAACGGTAGCTGCCTGGGAGTCGGCACCTGAGCCTGCGATCCGCGCAAGACTCTCGGTCACTGCGCCCATTGAGGGCCGAGCGTCCGGATCGATGGAGAGCATGCGCATGATCACGGGGGCCAGTTGGCCACTGTGCTGGGGAGGCGGGAATTGCCCTGAGGCCACGCGATGCAGCAATGCCATGGTGTTGTCGTCGGTGCCAAACGGTGGGCGGCCCTCCAGTGCGCTGTACAGCGTGGAGCCCAGCGAGAACACATCCGAGGCGAAGTCCGCCTCGCCACCGCGGGCGACTTCTGGAGCCAAATAGGCGGGCGTCCCATGGATCATCCCGCTGCTCGTCAGGGTCGCATCCCCCAAGGCTCGGGCAATCCCGAAGTCGCTGATCAACGCCGCACCGTCTTCGGCGATCAAGATGTTGCCCGGCTTCACGTCGCGGTGGACGATGCCGACCGCATGGGCGGCTGCCAGCGCTGATGCGACTTGGGCACCTACCTTGGCGGCTTCCTCCGGTTGCAGTGATCCGCCCTGGTCCAGCACGACGGCTAGGGTGATCGAGGCGACAAATTGCATGATCAGCCACAGTTGGCCGTCCTGCTCAACCGCATCGAACACCGCCACTGCGTGCGGGTGCTGGAGCCGCGCGGTGAGCCGAGCCTCGCGCATTGCCCGCTGATTGGCCAGCTCTGCTTCCCTTGTTGAAGCTGTTGCCTGGCGGTACAGCTGCTTGACTGCGACGCGACGTTCCAGGCGCTCATCCCAGCCTTCCCAGACCACGCCCATGCCTCCGCTGCCGACGCGGTGCAGCAAACGGTATCGATCGGCAATGAGAGCCTGTGGTTCTGTCATCGAAGGTTCATTACCCCGATGCGGCCGATTCGATTGCCGGCGTTGGGACCAATCAATCCAGGTGCTTGTCGAAAAAGCCGACCGTGCGCTCAATCGAGCGCTGCCATTGGCGCTCGAATGTGTGGCCCTCCCCGCGGTATTTGACAAACGTGACATCGTTGCCGGCGGCCTTGAGCGCCTTGACCGTCGCTTCTGACCAGCGGATTGGGCAGGTGTCGTCTGCGGTGCCGTGGTGGACAAGCACCGGCTCAGTGATCCGATCGAAGTACGGCCGCGGCGAGGCCGCGCGCCAGAATTCTGGCGACTTGTCCGGCAGGCCGTAGGTGCGGGCAATTCGGCGGTTGGTCCGCGACCGATCTTCCGACGGTCGATAGAACTGCTTCCAGTTGTCCGCGGCCATCGAGCTCACCGACGCGTAGATGACGGCGGCATCGACCAGGCCCGGCTGGGCCACCAATGCGGTCAAGGTCACACCGCCGCCCATGGAGCGTCCCAGCCAGCCAACTCGATCTTTGTCCAGGAACTGCAACTTGGAGGACTTGACTGCCTTGACGGCGTTGATGGTGTCAACCGCGTACGGCAAGCGGAGCTCGTAATCGACGTTCGGGTCATTGTCGGACGAGGCATGGCCTCGATAGTCGGTGTGCAGGACGACGTAGCCGTGTCGCGCCAGGTAGTCGTGTTCGCGTGGCATGCCTTGACCCGGGAAATACGTGTCGCGGTCGATATAGCCGTGGTTGAGCACCAGGACTGGAAACGGCCCCTTGCCGTCCGGGACGTTCATGACGCCAGAGATCTTGAGGCCGTCACCCCGATAGGTGATCAGGTAGCGCTTGTACGCGCCGTAGTCGGCAAGTAGCCGACCGATTTTCAGGTTGTGCCCGTCGTACTTCTTGTTGATCAAGGCCTGGACTGAAATCGGATGCGGCTTGGGTTTTTTGGTGGCCTTGGGCGTCGGGGCCGTGCTCGGCCCGGCCGTCGTCGCGGAAGACGCTGGCGCCTTTGCGACCGTTGAAGTGGCCGCTGGCGTTGGCGGCGGCGACGTATTCGGTTCGGCGGCACTGCACGCGATCAGTACTAGGGCGGCCGGCAGCACCCGCAGCACCTTCATCTAGCCAGTATTCGCGCTTTCCAAGGCAACGACTCAGCCTTCGGATCGGGTAATAGTTTGATGTCTGACGGACTGATTTATAGCGAAAAGGAGTATCGAATGCCCGCGACCACTGGAACAACGGCGGCCGACGCCGGAACGGTCGACATCGGTGGGGATATCACCGTCAACCGTCTGGGCTTCGGCGCGATGCGGATCACAGGTCGAGGCATCTGGGGCGACCCGCCTGACCGGAACGAGGCCCGCACGGTGTTGCGGCGCGCCGTCGAGCTCGGCGTCAACTTCATCGACACGGCTGATTCCTACGGCCCCAATGTGAGCGAGGAGCTCATCGCCGAAGCGCTCCATCCATATCCGGACAATCTGGTGATCGCCACGAAGGGTGGACTCGTACGTCCCGGCCCCGGGCGGTGGGATCCCGACGGGCGACCGGAGCACTTACGCCAGGCTTGTGAGGGCAGCCTGCAGCGCCTGCGATTGGACCAGATTCCCCTGTACCAGTTGCATAGGCCCGACCCCGCAGTGCCGCTCGAGGATTCGATCGGCACCTTAGTCACTCTGAAAGATCAAGGAAAAATCCGTCATATCGGGCTGTCCAACGTCAACGAGGAGCAGCTGCGGCGGGCGCAAGCCCTGACGCCAATCGTGTCCATCCAGAACCGCTACAACCCGGGCGACCGCTCATCGGACGGGCTTGTCGACCTCTGCGAGCAAGAGGAACTGACCTTTCTGCCATGGGCGCCGATCCAGAACCTCGACCGACTTCCGACGCTGACCGACATTGCTGAGCACCACGGCGCGACCGCCCATCAGGTGGCATTGGCCTGGCTGTTGGCACGGTCAGAGAAGATGCTGACAATCCCCGGCACCGGATCGATCGACCACCTCGAGGAGAACGTGGCCGCCGCTGCCCTGCGTCTCACGCCGGAGGAGATCACCGCCCTGAACGACATGGGCTGACAAGTCAGTGGAAGGTAACCGCCTCTATACCTGGCGTCGCACCTAAGCAGGGTGCCGTCCCATATGGCTGCTTATCGCCGGATCTGTCCCCGCGCGGCGCCTAGATCAACGGCCAACTGGGACGACGAGTTCAGGCGTCGATGTCGGTGCCCGTAGTGAGGCGCTCCCAAGCTTCAATGGTGTCGAGTCTGGCTTCGGCTAGCCGGCGGTAGGTCTTGAGCGCATCATTGCCAAGCAGCAGAAACGCCGGCGGCTCGTCGGACTCGACTGCGGCGATGATGGCTTTGGCTGCCTTCGCCGGATCACCGGGTTGGGTGCCGTGCGCCGTGTCGTGTTCCTTGCGACGTTTACCGGCGGTGTCGGCATAGTCGTCGATGACGGCGCTCGACTGGGTGAGTGAGCGGCCAGCGAAGTCAGTGCGAAAAGCGCCGGGCTCAACGACGGTGACGGAGATTCCAAGTGGCTGCAACTCGCCGCGGAGCGCGCCGGACATGGCTTCGAGCGCGGCCTTGGACGCGGCGTAGTAACCGGATCCGGCCGGCATGATCTGGACGCCGATGGTGGAAATGTTGATGATCGCGCCCGACCGACGCGCACGCATCCCTGGGAGCACCGCCTTGATCATCGCGACCGCACCGAAGAACTGCGTTTCGAACAGTGCCCGGATGTCGGAGTCGTCACCTTCCTCGACTGCTGCGCGGTAGCCGTAGCCGGCGTTATTGACAAGGACGTCGATGCCGCCGAACTGCTCCTCGGCCTTCCCGACGGCGTTCCTGATCTGGGCGGTGTCGGTAACGTCGAGGGGGAGTGGGAGTACACGGTCGCTCTTGTCAGCCGCCAAGTCGGCGACCTTCTCGACATCGCGGGCAGTGACGACCGCGCTGTGACCTGAGGCGATCACCGCCTCGGCCAGGGCGCGACCCAGACCTGTGGAGCATCCGGTGATCAGCCAGGTGGACATGTGATTCTTTCTTTCTGCTGGTGGTGGCGGCCGGATTAGTCGCCACAGCTATGTCTACTGGTGAAGTGCCCGGTGTGCCAGGTAGTGACAGAACCCCCAAGTCATTGAACAAAAAGCGCCGGTCGATGACCGACGCTTCTTGCTACTCAGTGGTTGGAACTAGATGGCGCGAACCCTGTCCGCCTGCGGACCCTTCGGGCCCTGAGTGGTCTCGAACTCCACCCGCTGCCCCTCATCCAGGGAGCGGTAGCCGCTCGACTCGATCGCGCTGTAGTGCACGAACACGTCCGCACCGCCGCCATCGACCGCAATGAAGCCGAAGCCCTTCTCGCCGTTGAACCACTTTACGGTTCCTTGTGCCATGAAAATTTCTCCTAGCATCTAGAGGTCGCACCGCGCGACTCTCTGACTGCTGTCGGACGGCAGTTCATCGCTAACGCCCACGCAAAGTTCCAGGGGCGTAGCACTTACCACGGCTCAAGAATTGCAACAGCACGTCATAGTGTGTCACACCCGTGTAGACAACGGAATTTCTCGGCTGGTGGTCTGCCGACCCGGGGCGCCACAGCGTCGCGCAACGGTTTAGGTTTGAACCCGTGCGAGTAGCAATCGCAGGAGGCCACGGCCAGATCGCTCGACGCCTGGCCAAGATCTTGTCGCAGCGTGGGGACGAGGCCGTCGCACTAATTCGCAATCCCGACCACGCGGACGACATAAGGCGAGTCGGCGCCGAGCCCGTGGTGGTGGACCTCGAGCATGCGAGCGAGGATGAAGTCGCCCAGGCGATCGCCGGTTCTGATGCCGTGGTGTTTGCCGCCGGTGCCGGTCCCGGCAGCGGGCCGGCGCGCAAGGAGACGATGGACTACGGCGGCGCGGTGAAGCTGATTGCGGCGGCGAAGCAGGCCGGGGTCCGTCGTTATCTGATCGTCGGCAGCATGGGCGCGAATCCCGAGGCGCCTGGTGACGACACATTCAGCGTCTACCTCCGCGCGAAGGGCCGCGCGGATGAGGCAGTGCGAGCGAGTGGGCTGGACTGGACAATCGTCCGTCCGGGCGGCCTTACCAACGACTCCGGCACGGGCAGGGTCAACCTCGGCGAGAGTGTTTCGCAGGGGCAGGTTACTCGTGATGATGTTGCGGCGGTGCTTACCGCGATGCTTGATTCGCCGAACACGATCGGCCGGACAGTCGAGCTGATCGGCGGTGACACGCCCATCGCGGAGGCCGTCGCGGCGATCTAGCGTCGCTGCCGAGAGGTGTTCGCGGACAGTGACGGGTGGGGCGGCATCAAGGCTCGCGGCCTACTCTGAGGTTCATGCCGAGGATCCTTGTCGTGGGCGGCGGAGCGATCGGGGGCATCACCGCTGCCCAGATGCAATGCGACGTCGTGGTGCTCGACGCGAACGTTGAGCATGTCGCCCGGCTGCGTGATCCTGGGCTCGTCTACGAGCAACAGGGTGTCGCGCATACCGTCGTGCTAGATGCCGTCAGCGGCATTGACGAGCTTGATGGCGACTTCGACTTCGCGTTGATAGCTGTCAAGTCGCCGCTGCACCAAGAGGTGCTGGAGCCGCTCGTCGCCCGCGGCGGCATCGACACCTTCGTCTCACTCGGCAACGGACTGATTCAGGACCGCATTGAGAGCATCGTCGGCAAGGGCAACCTGCTGGCGTGTGTTGTCGAGTGGGGCGGCTCGAACGTGGGCCCTGGGCGGCTGGTGCGGGACTCGCTCGGCGGCTTCATGATCGGCGAGCTGGACGGCTTCGACAGCGAGCGGTCACGAGTGCTTGCCCGCTGCCTCGAGCCCGTCGGCCACGTGCGGATCACACCGAATGTCCGCGGGATGATTTGGTCGAAGCTGTTGATCAACAGCACGTTTACCGGACTCTCGGCGGTGTCCGGTTTGCGGTACGGCGGAGTGGCGGAGCAGGGCCGCGAGGGGGTCTTCGCGCTCTGGGCTGAGGGCGTGGCGGTGGCCGACGCGCAGGAGCTGGAGCTCGAATTGATCCATGTCGATCCGCACAGCTTCGACGAGACGGCGCTTGCCGAGTACATGAAGGAGGGCGGCAGTGTCCGCCCGTCGATGCTGCAGGATCTCGAAGCGGGACGCGCGACCGAGGTCGACGTCGTCAATGGCGGCGTGGCCTCGCGTGGGCGCGAGCTCGGCGTACCGACACCGTGCAACGACCGTGTCTTGGAGCTAGTGCACTCGATGGAGCGCGGCGAGCGCTCTCCCGACCCGCGCTGGCTCAGCTACGTCGTGGATTAGTGGCGGCCGGCGAGGTAGTGGCTGTAGCCGTAGCTGGTCACGAAGGAGGGAAACTCCACATTCAGACAGCCGTGCTCGAGGATGTCTCGCGCCGCCGTAACCTGCCAGCTTTGCTCTGGATCGGTCTCCTCAAGTGCCTGTTCGACCTCCTCTGCCAGCATCGCTGCAACCAAGTCCCGAGTGACCGCCATCCCTCCGGTCGTGCGCGCGCTGTGACGGATCCACTG
>DATDKX010000610.1:0-4354 GCA_036519615.1 Propionibacteriaceae bacterium | reverse complement strand
ACTCGCATGATCGACTCCCACGCGGACTCGCTGCGCGCATCGAGCAGGGGGATGACCTGTCGCAGTAGAGGTGCGCCGCGCCGCCGCTGACGGGCTGTGATCTCGAGGTCGGTCAGGGTGCAGTGTCGCAGCCGCAGCGCCGAGTCACCAAGGATGACTAGATCGAGCACACCGAGGTCGCGCGCAGCAGCGAGGATGGTCTCGGCCGCCGTGGTGACCCGGAGCCCGTTGACTAGGTTCATCGGGAACGGCTGGGTGTGGCGGCATACCAGCAGCCCAGGCCGCCGGGGACGGGGATCGGCGTTGAGCATGGCAGCGAAGACCGGGTGGGCGATGGTGGCCGGCAGCCACCATCCTCGGAGCCGAGCGGCGGTCAGGTGCGAGAAAGCGGCGGTTCTGGGCAGGACCAGCTGCCACGCGGCTAGTTCCTCGAACTGCGTACGGCTCAGCGCCGCGGCATATACCCCGCGAGTGATACGTTCCCATTCCCGGCCCCGCAGCCATCCGCGGGCGGGAGAGCGTGGTGTGTCTTGCACAGTCACACCCGAAGCATGCGGACCCGGACCCCCATTCGTCCGAGCCTCCAGCGCATCTGTGGACGAGCCTCGGTACCGGTGCCTCTTGTGGAAACCGGTCATTCGCCACCGGAATCCCTCGAAACCGGTCATTCGCAACCTCAAAATGGATCAGATACGGGTTGCGAGTGACCGGTTTCTTCGAGTGTCAGGTAGTTAGGTTGGGGACGCCAGGGTTACGTCCACCGCTATCGGGCCGTCACTTTCAACCCAGATGACATCACCGGTGATCCGACCCACAGCACGCAGGTCCGACTCGACCGCCTGCAAATGTCCGAGCGCATCTGCGGTGCCATAGAACTTGGCGAGACTGATCTCGGTCTTCATCGAGACGCTTGCTTGCGATTTCGCGCCTCGAATCTGAATCAACGCAGCAGACACATTGCTGAGCAGTGCCGGATCACCGCTAGCGACAATCTCCTCGACCACCGGCCAGTTGGCCCGATGGATGGAGCCGTCCTTCCACCACGACCACACCTCCTCGGTGACGTAGGGCATGATCGGCGCGAACAGTCGCAGCATGATGTCCAAGGCAAGCCTCAAGGTCGCCCGTGCCGACGTCGCACCCGAGTCGTCAGCACCGCCATAGGCCCGCTCCTTGACTAGCTCCAAGTAGTCGTCGCAGAACTGCCAGAAGAATTGCTCCGTGCCCTCCAGGGCCCCTGTGTAGTCGTACTTTTCGAACGAGGAAGTGGCGTCGCTGATCAAGGTCGCGAGCTGGGCAAGCAGTGAGAAATCGGCCGGTTCGGTGATGGCCGCCGAGTCATCGACCGCGCCCGCGCCCAATACGAACCTGCTGGCATTCAAGATCTTCAGCGCGAGGCGGCGCCCAACCTTCATTTCCCGCTGATCAAAAGGCGAATCCAGGCCCGGCCGAATCTTGGCGGCCCGCCAGCGTACGGCGTCAGAACCGAAGCGCTCCAAGACGTCTGTCGGCACCACTGTGTTGCCGTGGGACTTGCTCATCTTCTTGCGGTCAGGATCCATCACGAAGCCGCTGATCATGGAGCGGAACCACGGCAAGGAGTGGTTTTCGAAGTGGGCCCGCACGACGCGGGAGAACAGCCAAGTGCGGATGATCTCGTGAGCATGGGTATTGAGATCCATGGGAAAGGTAACGGCAAACAACTCTGGATCGCGCTCCCATCCGCAGACAATCTGCGGAGTAAGTGAAGACGTCGCCCAGGTGTCCATGATGTCCGGATCAGCAATGAAGCCACCCGGCTGACCCCGCTCGGACTCGCTGAGTCCCGGTGGCACATCCGAGCTCGGGTCCATCGGCAGTTGCTCTTCGCTGGCAAAGATCGGATGGTCATAGTCAGGATCACCGTCAGAGTTCAAGGGATACCAGACCGGGAACGGCACCCCGAAGAACCGCTGCCGCGAGATCAGCCAGTCGCCATTCAGGCCGCTCACCCAGTTGTCGTATCGGTATTTCATGTGCGGCGGGATCCATTCCAGCTCCTCGCCACGTTCCAGGAACACCCGCTTAAGATCATCGTCACGCCCACCGTTGCGGATGTACCACTGGCGCGTCGAGACGATCTCCAGCGGCTTGTCGCCCTTCTCGTAGAAGTTAGCCTTCCGCAAGGTTGGTGTCGGCTCGCCATCAAGATCACCGGATGCCTGCAGTTGGACAACCACCGACTCCCGAGCCGAGATGATCGTCTTGCCGGCAATCGCACCCCACGCGGTGTCGTCGGCGATCCACTCCGGCCTATCGCGCAGAATCCGACCGTCGCGTCCGATGATCACTCGCGCCGGCAACTGCAGCTCGCGCCACCAGGTGACATCGGTCAGATCACCAAAGGTGCAGCACATCGCAATCCCGGTGCCTTTGTCCGGCTCAGCGGCTGGATGAGCAAGGACCGGAAGCTCCACGTCGTAAAGCGGGCTGGTCACGGTCGTACCGAACAGCGGGCGATAGCGCTCGTCGTCGGGATGAGCGATCAGCGCCACACAGGCGGCAATGAGCTCCGGTCGGGTGGTCTCGATATACACCGGACCGTCGGCGCTGTGGAATGCCACCCGGTGAAAAGCGCCTGGGTAATCACGGGCGTCCAGCTCCGCCTGAGCGACCGCGGTCTGGAAGGTCACATCCCACAGCGTTGGGGCCTCGGCCAGGTACGCCTCATCTCTTGCGACATTCCGAAGGAACGCCCTTTGGGCAATGGTGATGGACTCGTCGCCGATCGTGGTGTAGAGACTCGACCAGTCCACGCTGAGCCCCACCCGACGCCATAGGTCCTCGAACGCCCTTTCATCCACATGGGTGAGCGCGTGGCACAGTTCCACGAAGTTGGGTCGGCTGATCCTCAGCTCGTGCTTCGGGTCCGGCTTCTCCGGCGGTGTGAAGTTCTCGTCGTACTGCACCGTCGGGTCGCAGCGCACGCCGTAAAAGTTCTGTACCCGGCGCTCGGTCGGCAAGCCGTTATCGTCCCAACCGATCGGATAGAAGACGTGCTTGCCTCGCATCCGCTGGAAGCGCGCAATCAGATCGGTGTGGGTATAGGAGAAGACGTGGCCGACGTGCAGTGAGCCGGACACGGTTGGCGGAGGAGTGTCAATGCTGTACACCTCGGCCCGGGTCGAGGGCCGCACGAACGCGTAGGTGTCCTCAGCCTTCCAGCGCTCGATCCATTTATCTTCCAGACCCTCCAGCGCCGGCTTCTCCGGTACGCCCGCGCCGGTGTCGGTCGGCGCGTCGGTTCGAAGGTCAGCTGAAGTGGTCATGGTCTTGAATCCTAGAGAAACGGTGTACGGCACTGGGAACAATTTCGTGTCGCAGGCTAGTGTGACGCGGCTAGCAATGGGTTTGCATATGTCCTGAGCGTGTCGAATTCTGCCCTGACTCTGTCGCAGGCGCATCTCGGGCCTGGCGAAGCTCAGCCAGCATTGACTCCTAGACTTTGGACGTTATGCCCGCCGAACAATCCCATGCCGAAATCGTTGCCGCGTTGACCAACCGGTGGCCCGAGCATCGGGTAGCACCCAGCCTTGGCAGGATCCGTGCGCTCAGCGAGCTGCTGGGCGATCCTCAGCGGTCGTATCCAGTGATCCAATTGACCGGCACAAACGGCAAGGGCAGCACTGCCGCCATGATCGAATCACTGCTGCGCGCCGATGGCCTGCGCACTGGCAGATTCACCAGCCCGCATTTGATGAGCGTTACCGAGCGGATCACCATCGACGGTGAGCCAATCAGCGACGAGCGCTTCGACGAGGTGTGGCGGGAGATCGCGCCGTATGTGGCGCTTGTCGATGAACGCAAGATCGACGGTGTATCGATGACCTTCTTCGAGATCATCACGGCCATGGCGTATGCGGCATTCGCCGACGCGCCGGTTGGCGTCGCGGTCATTGAGGTTGGCTTAGGTGGTGCCTGGGACGCTACCAATGTGGCCGATGCTGAGGTCGCCGTCGTGACCCCAATCGATCTTGATCACACTCACTTGCTGGGCCGTACGATCGGCGAGATCACCCGGGAGAAGGCCGGAATCATTAAGCCGGGAGCACATGCCATTCTGGCTGGCCAGAGCGTCGAAGCTGCGGAGATCTTGCTTGCCCGCTGCGCCGAAGTCGGTGCGCTTCCGCAGCGCGAGGGCGTCGACTTTGGCGTAATCGACCGGCAGCTGGCGGTGGCCGGGCAGCTCATCCGGCTCAGCGCCGCCGATGGCGCGGTGGATGACATCTTCCTGCCGCTCTATGGTGCACATCAGGCCGCCAACGCTGCACAGGCGCTCGCCGCTGTGGAAGCTTTCCTTGGGCTTAAGGCGCTG
>DATDKX010000609.1:0-10807 GCA_036519615.1 Propionibacteriaceae bacterium | reverse complement strand
GGCGATGAGCCTGCCTCACGTCCTTGATCGGCTTCTCCTGGATGTCACGGTGATCGCCCCCAGCGACCGTACGGATCTGATTCCCGGCCTGATGCTTGCGCACCAGTCGGGCACGTTCCCGACACTCTCCGGCATCTTGCTCACCGGCGGATATGAGATCCCCGAGAGCATCCGGCGGCTGTCCGAAGGCGTCCAGCAGGACTTGCCTATCGCCATGACCGACCTCGGTACTTTTACGACGGCCGAGCGGTTGATGCGGGTCCGTGGGCCCATCACGACGGAGTCGAGTCGGAAGATCGAGACTGCCCGTCGGGTGTTTGCCGAGCAGGTTGATCAAGCGGCTTTGCTTGCGGCGATCAATGTTTCGGCCTCCGATGTCCGTACCCCGCTGATGTTTGAGTATCAGCTCGTGGAGCGCGCCCGCGCTGATCGGCAGCGGATCGTATTGCCGGAAAGCGAGGATGATCGGATTCTGGAGGCTGCGGCGATCTTGCTCCGGCGCGGTGTGGCAAACCTGATCTTGCTCGGCGACGAAACCAAGGTACGGGCTCGGGCATCGGCACTCGGTCTTGATCTTGACGAGGCATCGATCGTGTCGCCGCTGGATCCCGAACTGGTTGAGAAATTCGCGGCCGCGTACGCCGAAGCCCGAGCGCACAAGGGCATGACGCTGGAACGCGCACGGGACATCGTGACCGATATCTCCTACTTCGGAACGATGATGGTCCATCTCGGTATGGCCGATGGCATGGTTTCTGGTGCGGTGAACACGACGGCACACACCATCCGGCCGGCGTTGGAGTTCATTAAGACAAAGCCCGGAGTGAACACGGTTTCGAGCGTGTTCTTGATGTGCCTGGCTGATCGAGTGCTCGCCTACGGTGACTGTGCGGTGATCCCCGAGCCGACAGTCGAACAGCTGGCCGACATTGCGATCTCCTCCGCCGAGACGGCGCAGCAATTCGGCATCGAACCCCGAGTAGCGATGTTGTCCTACTCGACAGGGACCTCTGGCTCGGGTGCGGATGTGGAGAAGGTGCGAGCTGCGACAGAGCTCGTTCGGCAGCGCGCGCCCGATCTCATGCTTGAGGGCCCGATTCAATATGACGCGGCGGTCGATCCGGAGGTGGCGCGCACTAAGCTGCCGCATTCACCGGTTGCCGGTCGGGCGACGGTGTTCATCTTTCCGGATCTCAACACCGGCAATAACACGTACAAGGCGGTGCAGCGCAGCGCACACGCCATCGCCATCGGTCCGGTGCTGCAGGGGTTGCGGAAGCCGGTCAATGACCTGTCACGTGGAGCGCTGGTGGAGGACATCGTCAATACCGTCGCGATCACTGCCGTGCAGGCGCAGGCGCTTAAGCAGGAGCAACCTTCAGAAGCAGTGGCGGCGGCGGGGAGTCCCTCGTGAGCGAAAGGCCGGTTCTTGTCCTCAACGCTGGTTCCTCGTCGCTGAAGTACCAACTTGTAGTTCCGGAGACTGCCGAAGTGCAGGCTAAGGGCATCGTTGAGCGGATTGGTGAGCCCGGCAGTCCGGTTGCTGATCATGGCGCCGCCATGCGGACGATGGCAAAAGATCTTGCTACGAGTGGTGTTGATCTTGATGCTGATGGGCTCCGTGCGGTCGGGCATCGAGTGGTTCACGGTGGACCGGATTTCACGGACCCGACCATCATCGATGACAAGGTGCTTGAGGAGATCAAGGACCTGATTCCCCTTGCTCCGTTGCACAATCCGGGCGCAGTGTCGGGCATCGAGGCGGCCCGGGCGGAGTTCGACGTGCCTCATGTGGCAATCTTCGACACCGCCTTCTTCAGCACCTTGCCGGCCATTGCAGCAACGTACGCCATCCCTCGCGATCTTGCTGAGCAATATCGGATCAAGCGCTATGGCTTCCACGGCACGTCACATCAGTATGTTTCTCGCGCAGCTGCGGAGCTGGTGGGCCGTGATCTCGCTGAACTGGATCAGATTGTGCTGCATCTGGGGAACGGCTGCTCGGCCTCGGCGATACGCGGAGGTGTAGCGGTGGAGACATCGATGGGCCTGACGCCGCTGCAGGGGCTGGTGATGGGCACCAGATCCGGGGACGTTGATCCTGGGCTGCACACCTTTCTGCACAACGAGCTCGGCATGACCATCTCCGAGATCGACACCTTGTTGAACAAGCAGTCCGGGCTCAAGGGCCTGGTTGGCGTCAACGACTTCCGCGAACTGGAGCAACGTCGGGCCGCTGGGGATGAGGCGGCGCAGCTCGCATTCGATGTGTACGTCCATCGACTCAAGCACTATGTCGGCGCATACCTCGCACTTCTCGGCCGGCTGGATATGTTGAGCTTCACTGCCGGCGTCGGGGAGAACAGCTCTGCGGTCCGTGCGGCACTGGCTGGCGGCCTTGACGGCCTCGGCTTCGAGGTAGAGCCGGAGCTCAACGACATACGCTCCAAGGTCGCGCGAGTGATCTCACCCAACGGCTCATCGATCATCATCGCTGTGGTCCCCACCAACGAGGAGCTAGCGATCGCCCGTGAGACTGTGGCCCTGCTCGAATCCCGCTCCGACTCTTAATCGACCGGGACCCACAACCGCTCAATCCGTTACGCCCACTGCCGAAACCTAATGGGAGTACCTCGGTCGAGTGTGGTTGAGACTGATGTACTCCCATTAGGGTTCTGCAAGAGGGGAGCCTGATCGCGCCCGCCAGCCTTTAAGTCACTACCCAAGGTCTATGCCTTGGCGTTGCGCAAGTTCGGCCAACTTCTCCTGTTCGTCGATGGCTACCGCGACATAGGTCCGTAGCCGATCCTTATCGCGGCGCAGCAGGTACTCGTAGTGGCCGTCGGTTAGCAACTGGCCGGAGGCGTCATAGAACAGCCATCGGACCTGAACGAGCAGCAGTCGATCGGTGAGATCGACCCGGTCGAGCGTCTCGTGCTCGACATGGTGAAGGCCGAGCCGCTGATAGAGGGGATAGGACTGTTCGAGGCCGGCGGCCATTCCCTCACGAGAGTCCAGGGCGCCGGCAAAAGTGTCGGACACGATGGTGCCCGGAACTCCCCAGAGCTCAGCAGTGCGCTTTGCATCAAAGGAGCTCAACGCGTCCTGATAGGCGCCAAGGTGTGCTTCGAGCTCCTCACTGCTGATCGCCACACCAGCATGCTAGCCAGCCAGCTCGGGGTGCCCGGCGACATAGGGTGAGCGCATGGCAACTGCCCTGATCACCGGTGGTACGTCGGGCATCGGCGCTGCGTTCGCGAGGGCGTTGGCGGCGCGCGGTGATGACCTGGTACTGGTAGCCCGGAATTCCGATCGGCTCTCCGACATGGCGACCGAGTTGAAGGAGCGGTACGCGGTCAATGTGGAAACGGTCGTTGCGGACTTGACCATACGCGGTGATGTGGCAGGGATTGCCGAGCGACTGAGCAGCCTCGAGCAGCCGATCAACATGCTGATCAACAATGCCGGTTTCGGAGTCCGGGCCAAGCTCACCGACGCAGATACGACTCCACACGAGCAGGCGATCGACGTCATGATCAGGGCCGTCCTGATGCTCGGTGCCGCGGCCGGACGGACCATGCGGCAACGGGGATCCGGCACGATCATCAACGTGTCGAGCACCGCAGGCTTCGTGTCAATGGGGAGTTATTCGGCCATCAAGGCGTGGGTGACGACCTACACCGAGGGCCTTGCCAACGAGCTGCACGGTACCGGAGTCAGGGTGACCGCACTCTGTCCTGGATATGTGCGCACGGAATTCCACGAGCGCGCAGGCATCAATATGGGCTCGTTACCCCAACTCATGTGGTTGGACGCCGATCGGCTGGTCGCCGACTGCCTGAATGACGCCGTGGCGGGCAAGGTGATCTCCATCCCGTCCAAGCGTTACAAGATGATGATCACGATCTGCGAGCATCTGCCGCACCGCGCGATGCGTGTCATCTCACGCAGATTGACCTCTGCCCGCCATTAGAGGGGTGGAGTCTGCCCTTCGACAGGCTCAGGGCACCTGCACATCCGAGATCGGCCCGCCAGTACGCCATCGTCGATCGGGTTACGCTAACCCCATGTCGAGCTGGAGCCGCTACACCTCGCCGCTGCATGCCGCGGCTCGGGTCGTTGCCCAACGAGGCCTACTCAAGCCGCTGGTTTGGCGGCTGGTGACGGTGACAGTGTTGGGCGAGGAGCATCTCAAAGGCCTTAATCGACCATTCGTCATCGTGTCCAACCATGCGAGTCACCTCGATGCGCCACTCATTCTCGGATCCCTGCCGCGCAGACTATCCCGCTATGTCGCGGCCGGAGCCGCCGCCGACTACTTCTTCGACGTGTGGTGGCGCAAAGGCTTGACCTCCCTGTTCTTCAACGCTTTTCCCGTCGATCGCACCGGGCTCCGGGGCCGCCACGGTCTGGCGACCGGCCTGCTGGACGACGGCATACCGCTACTCCTCTTCCCGGAAGGCACGCGCTCCCGGACCGGCGAGATGGCTAGCTTCAAACCGGGCGCGGCAGCGCTGTGCATCAGCCGGGATGTGCCATGCCTGCCGGTTGCCATCGTCGGTGCGTCCGAGGCCATGCCGTACGGCCAGAACTGGCCCGCTCGGGGGCGGCAGCCGGTATATGTCAGCTTTGGGGAGCCGATGCGAGCCGAGGACGGCGAGACGGTCGCCCAGTTCTCTGAACGTATTTCCAAAGAGGTGCGCGGGATGATCGACTACGCCACGACTTACCGCGCCGGCCAGGCGTAGCGCTTGCTCATCTCTTAATCGAAGGAGTACCAACACTGATGCCCGACGTCAAGCACATGAAGTGGTGGGGCTGGGGAGTGGAAGGGGTGAGCTTCCACCACGAGGACAAGCCGGCGTTTCGGCCGTTTGTGATCAATGCCATCGATCTTGATGTCGACACCAAGCCAACCGCACCCATGTCGCTTGACGACCTGCCTATTCCGGCGCCCATGATCAGCGATCAGTTGCTGGCTGAACTGATTGACGCGGTTGGCGCTGACAACGCCGCACAAGATGATCTTGACCGCATTGTGCACACGTACGGTAAAAGCCTGCGAGATCTGCTGCGGATTCGAGCAGGGGACATTCCGCGGGTTCCAGACGTCGTGGTTTATCCCGGCAGTGAGGATGAAGTGCAGCTGATCGTCGATCGCGCCGTCGCAGCGGATGCGGTGATCATTCCGTATGGCGGCGGTAGCAACATCTCCGGCAGTCTGCATGCTCCTGAGGCGGAGACTCGACCGGTCATCTCACTTGATCTTGGCCGGTTAAACCAGCTGATCGACATTGACGAGGAGTCTGGCCTGGCACGCATTCAGGCGGGCGTGCAGGGTCCGGATTTGGAGGCACGGCTGGGTGCGCGCGGCTGGACAATGGGACATTATCCCGACAGCTTCACCCACAGCAGTCTTGGTGGCTGGGTGGCGACTCGGTCCTCAGGCATGCAGTCGGACAAGTACGGTGACATCGCCGACATCGCCCGGGGCATGCGAATGGTTATGCCCGGCAAGGTATTGCAGGTGCGGCCGTTGCCACACACCTCAACGGGTCCGAGCGTGCGCGAGATGGTGCTCGGCTCCGAGGGTCGGCTGGGTGTGATTACCGAGGTGACCGTCCAGGTGCATCGCATCCCCGAAGTTCGGGTGATCTTGGGATACTTGTTCCCATCTTGGGAGGCGGGATTGGCCGCCATGCAGGAGATTTCCACCAGTGATGCGCATCCATCGATCACTCGAGTTTCCGATGCCAAGGAGACCGCGTTCTCGTTTGCCACCAGGAAGAAGTCCAGTGGCATCTCGATTTCCTCCCTGATCAGCAAGGGTCTGATGAAGGTCCTCCAGCGACGCGGCTGGAGCCTGGACGAGGTGTGCCTGTCCTTCATCGGCTACGAGGGCGGCAAGGCTCATGTGGCCAGACAGAAGAAGATCGTCAAGGACATCGTCAACGACCACGGCGGGATCTTGGTCGGCAAGGGCCCAGGCGTGCTCTATGACCAGAAGAAGTTCGATACGCCGTACATCCGTGATTTCCTCCTCGATCGCGGAGCGATTGGCGACGTCTCGGAAACCGCAGCGCCATGGTCAAAGCTGCTGCCGCTCTACCAGAACGTGAACGCGGCTGCGGAGAAGGTGTACGCGCGGCTCGGCGTACCGGGCTGGATCATGTGCCATCTGTCGCACTCCTATCACTCCGGCGCCTGCCTGTACTTCACCTTCGCCTTCAAGCACGACGGCGTCGACCCCCTGGCGCAGTACGAGCCGCTGAAGAATGCGATCCAGCAGGCGTTCGTCGACTCCGACGGAACACTCTCACATCACCACGCGGTCGGCACCGAGCATGCGGCCTGGCTGGAGCAAGATGTCTCAGCTCCTGGTGTGCACATGATCGATGGGCTCTTCACCGCAATGGATCCAGGCCGCAACTTCAACCCTGGCAAGATCATTGCGAAGTAATCGATTTGTGATCATCTTGCTCGGCAAGATCATTATCACGTAATCGACTTGTGATCATCATGGGCGCTGACAAGTTGATGTTGTTAGGGGTAGGGTGCTTGCGTGCTTCCCCGCAAGATCAACACCCATCGTCGATGGTCGTTGCCGTTGATCTTGGGTAGCGCTGTGGTGCTGCTCGTAGGAACCGGGCTCGTCTTGATCGCGCGGCACGACGTACGCGCCATCGCGTCGCCCGTAGGTCCGTCGGTGCCGCCGCCACCGATTGCCTCTTCAGCTACATCGGAAACCGTCCTACAGTGGAGCGGCTGGGATGATCTTGGCGGCGCTTTCAATGCCGGACCCGGCGTTGCGGCCTGGAGCGCGAACAGGCTGGATGTCTTCCTCCGAGGTCCCGGCCAGACGATGCTGCACCGGGCCTTCAACGGCACGAAATGGTATCCAGTTGAGAGTCTTGGTCCCTCTGTTCTTGGTGGACCGGGAGCGGTGGCACGAGGGCCGGACCGGATCGACATCTTCGTTCGCGGGGCCGACAACCAGCTATGGCAGAAGAAGTGGAACGGCGGGTGGATGGGCTACTTCCCGCTGGGCGGGTTCCTGACATCGAGCCCTGCCGTCTCCTCTTGGGCGCCGAATCGGCTGGATGTCTTCGTCAGGGGCAGTGACAACGCCCTGTATCACAAGTCATGGGACGGCATCGGCTGGAGCGGGTACGAGCGGCTCGGCGGCAACCTAGAGGGTGCGCCTGCGGCCATCTCACGAGGGCCGAACTTGATCGACGTCTTCTTCCGCGGTCGCGACAACCACCTGTACCAGATGTCCTACAAGGGCACAAAGTGGCGGGACCTCATCGACCTCGGCGGCGGACTCCATTCCGACATCGCAGTGTCCTCTTGGGGTCCCGATCGGCTTGATCTGTTCCGCAAGGGAGACGACAACACCCTGGAGCACCGATCCTGGGACGGGGAGGACTGGACCAGCTGGGCGGCCATCGGCACGGGTATCAGCGACACTCCGGCGGCGGTTTCGTGGGGACCGAACCGGATCGACGTACTCGCGCTAGGCATCCAGGGACAGCTCTTGCACAAGCACCTTTTCCTCACGAGAATCTCGTGATTTCTCCAACTTGTCAGAGTCGATGGTTGCGATGACGACCACAGGCGCTGACAACTCGGCGTAATGTGCTAGGTCGTGCTGCTCGCCATGATCAAAGCCCACCGCCGATGGTGGTTGCCGGCGATCCTGGGCAGCGCGGTGTTGCTGCTCGCCAGTATTGGCCTCGTCGTCATACTGCGGCCAGCCGCTCCGGCCGCTATCCCGTCCACGATTCCGACCATGTCGGTAACGCCGTCACCGACTCCGTCGCCGACACCAACCGTCTCGCAGTGGACCGAATGGAAAGATCTCGGCGGTTCCTTCACCTCGGCACCGAGCGTGACTTCCTGGGGCGTCAGCAGGCTGGATGTCTTTGCTCAGGCCCCCGGCCAGACCTTGCTGCACCAGGCGTACGACGGCAACACCTGGTATCTCTCTGAGGATCTTGGTCCCGCGATGGTGGGCGGCCCTGGCGCAATCGCTCGGGGGCCGAACCGGCTTGACGTCTTCTTTCGAGGCACCGACAACCAGCTCTGGCAGAGAGCCTGGGCCGGAGTGTGGGTGGGCCAATACCCACTCGGCGGCTACCTCGCATCGAGCCCTTCGGTGGCGTCATGGGGAGAGAATCGGCTGGATGTCTTCGTCAGAGGCGACGACAACGCGCTGTATCACAAATGGTGGAACGGACTCGAATGGAGTGAGTTCGAACGGCTTGGCGGCAACCTGGAGGGCGCACCGGCAGCGGTTTCCCGGGGGCCCAACTTAATCGACGTCTTCTTCCGCGGCCACGACAACCATCTCTACCAAAGGTCGTACGACGGCTCCACCTGGCTGCCGGCGGTCGATCTTGGTGGCAAACTCCACTCCGACGTTGCCGTGTCGTCGTGGGGACTACGCCGACTTGACCTGTTCCGGGAGGGCGACAACAACACCCTGCAGCATCGATCGTGGGATGGAAGAATTTGGACTCGCTGGGAGACGATCGGCGGTGGCATTGATGACACCCCCGCCGCAGTCTCGTGGGGCGAAAACCGGATCGACGTACTCGCGCTCGGCGCGAACGGGCATTTGCTGCACAAGCACTTCTGCACCAGCGAGGAACTTTGTTGATCACACTTCGGATTTGGCAGTGCCGATTTTGCAGGGCCGATTTCACGGGGGCGCAGCGAGGCAGGTTTAACCCGGAATAGGCGGTCCGCACAGGGGATGGGGCCGATCCGTGCGGGGAAACACGGGGGCCGATGCGTTGGGCCTATTCCGGGCAGCCCGAAACCACAGTTGAACGGTACTCGCCAATCGTGCATTGCGGGGCGCCTTCGGCTCTGCGCCACATGAGAAAGTCGCCACAACCGCTTGTTCGGCCGTGCGAAACGTAAGAACCCAGGTCACAGAGGTTTTGAGAGGGCCCAGCGACCGGCGGCATCGGGTATTACATTCGCACCTGTGGCTCTTTCGGTACGCACCATCGAGGCGGATCGGCATCGGGAGTTCAACGCTGCCCAACCCTCGGTGAGCTTCCTCCAGACGCCAGCGTGGGGACAGGTCAAGAATGAGTGGCGCAGCGAGTCGGTCGGGTGGTTCAACGGCACAGAGGGTCCTGTCGGCGCAGGACTGGTGCTATATCGCCAACTTCCCAAGATCAAGAAGTATCTCGCTTACCTTCCCGAGGGCCCGGTCATCGATTGGGCGGCACCGGACATTGGGGAGTGGCTGAGACCGTTAGCCGATCACGTACGTGGAGCCGGTGCGTTTGGCATCCGGATCGGAGCGCCTGCGGTTGCACGGCGCTGGAGCGCCGAAACGATCAAGGCGGCGATTGCCGACGAAGCAGTGACCCGACTCAGCGAGGCAATGCCTGATCAGGTCGATCACGAGACCACTCGGACTCGTAACCAATTGCGAGAGCTGGGTTGGCGCCAGCCGCAAGAAGATGAAGAAGGGTTCGCCGCCGGCCAACCACGATTCGTATTCCAGCTGCCGATCGCAGGCCGCACACCTGATCAACTGCTCGCCGGAATGAACCAGCTGTGGCGGCGCAATATCAAGAAGGCAGCCAAAGCCGGAGTTGTAGTACGCCGTGGGACGGCTGATCAACTACCGGACTTCCATAGGCTCTACGTCGAGACCGCGGAGCGTGATCATTTCAGGCCACGACCACTGTCGTACTTCCAGACCATGTTTAACGCCTTACTGGCAGAGGATCCCGATCGAATCCGGTTATACCTCGCCGATCACGAAGATGATCTTGTGGCCGCGACCACCTGGGTACGGGTCGGCCAGCACACCTGGTACTCCTACGGCGCAAGCTCCACCGCCAAGCGTGAGGTCCGAGGCTCAAATGCAATCCAGTGGCAGATGATCCTCGATGCGCTGGAGGCGGGCGCGACGATCTACGATCTGCGCGGCATTACAGAGGGGCTTGAGGCCGACGATCCGCATCTTGGCCTGATCCAGTTCAAGGTTGGCACCGGAGGCGAGGCGGTGGAGTACCTCGGTGAATGGGATTTGCCTCTCAATCCCTTGCTGTACAAGGCTTTCGACCTCTATATGAAACGTCGGTGATGACTGTCCCCATGAGTGCAATGGTATTGAAATGAGCGGGGTAACTCTGCGGCTAGACGGGGAACGCTGGCGCGAACATCTCCGTACTGTGGCGGTCGCGACGCCCGGCATTGTCCCGGTGATCAAGGGCAATGGGTATGGTTTCGGCCTGCGCCAACTGGCCGAGGAGTCCAAGATTCTTGGCGCCGACACGGTCGCAGTTGGCATCCCGTCCGAGGTCGGCATCGTCCGGGAAGTGTTCTCTGGTGATGTGGTGATCTTGAACCCTTGGGACTCATCAAGCTCACTCGCCAGCGAGCTGGCCTCCGAGCCTTCGGTGATCACTACGGTGTCCAGACTGTCCGACCTCGAACTGCTGGCCGGGCGCAATGATCAGCCTCGGGTACTGGTCGAGGTCCTGACCTCGATGCGACGCCATGGGATCCCGCAAGATGATCTTGGGAAGGTCACCAAGCTGCTGCCCGGGGTCCGCTTCGAAGGCTGGACAATCCACCTGCCACTGCATGTCGACGGTCGCTACGCCGAAGCCGAGCGACTCAGTCGGACTGCCCTTGCCGTGGCACCGGGGACGCTGTGGTTCTCTCACCTGCCTTCGGAGGAAACGGCGGCCCTGGCCCGGCAACTGGGCGGTGCAGATAGTGATCCGGTCCCGGTACGGCAACGGGTCGGCACCCGGCTTTGGCTGGGCGACAA
>DATDKX010000608.1:0-4537 GCA_036519615.1 Propionibacteriaceae bacterium | reverse complement strand
GCGCCAGGAATGCCCGTGGGATGCCCAGCAAACTCATCGATCGCTAGTGCAGTACCTGGTCGAGGAGACTGCCGAAACGATCGAGGCCATCGAGGGTCCAGATCAAGATCATCTTCGGGAGGAGTTGGGCGATCTGCTGCTCCAGGTGATCTTCCACGCCGAGATCGCCAGCGAGCAGACACCGGGCTTTACGGTCGAGGACGTTGCGCGTGGGATTGCCGACAAGCTCATCTCGCGGCATCCCTACGTTTTTGCAACAGCAGACGTGCCCAGCGACCTGAATTACACCTGGGAGCAGCGCAAGGTAGCCGAGAAGGGGCGTACGTCGGCGCTCCAGGGCATCCCAGATCAGCTCTCAGCGCTAGCTCGGGCAAACAAGATCATCGGCAGGCTACGATCGCGGCGTGTGGCGGTCCACTTGCCCGACGAGCCAACCACCGCTGAAGAGGTGGGTACACAGCTGCTCGCACTAGCAGCTCGTGCTCATGCGGCTGGAATCGATCCTGATCAGGTGCTTCGGGATGCCGTACGTGTTTTGGAAGATCAAGTACGCCACGCTGAGTCGGCGTCCAACGACGCAACTCCGGCTTAGCAGCCGTCGCCTATTCTGTGGACATGTCCGAGCCCCCGCAGCAACGGCCGGCCCCTCAGGCGCATCCGCCCCAGAACTACCCTCCGCAGAACTACCCGCCCCAGAACTATCCCCCGCAGAATTACTCTCCCCAGAACTACCCACCGCAAGTTCCGCAAGGTGAGCCATACCCGTTGAATCCCGCAGCGCCTTATCCGGTGCAGCCGCATTATCGGCGGGCGCCGCACAAATCGAGCGAGGAGCTACGACGCGATGCCGAAGCCGCCTTCGCAGCCCGGATGGAGCTCGGGCCGGAATACACCGAGTACGTCGCCGAGAATCTCGCCGAACGGGTAGAAGATCTCGCAGAAGCCCGCGCCGCCGAGCTTCGGCAGCAGGCTGAGCTCGCCAACCGCGCCGAGCAGACTGGCCGCGGCCGTCAGTTGGCGCTGGCCATTGTCTCTATGGTCATGGGTATCCCGATTACGGCAATCAGCGCCAGCGAGGTCGATCCAAGCATCATCGGGGTTGCCGTCTCCTGGGCCGGCATTGTCGGAGTGAACTGGGTCCACGCACGCAGCCTCCGCAAGCGGAAATAGCGCGCCCCAGGCAGTCATCACACGGCGGGAGGAATCTCGATCTGGCGCGTGCGGCGCCACTGCCTCACCGGGGACCGCCGATAGGCTGAGGCCACCATCGTTTCGGAAAGGCGGCACTCGTGGCGAGCATTGAATTCATAGGCGCGCGAGAAATCCTCGATTCCCGTGGCAACCCGACCGTCGAGGTCGAAGTCATTCTCGACGACGGCTCCGACGGCCGGGCCGCTGTGCCCTCAGGCGCATCAACCGGCGCCTTCGAGGCTGTGGAGCTGCGTGATGGCGAGGCTCGTTATGGCGGCAAAGGCGTCAGCAAAGCCGTGCTCGGCGTCATTGATCAACTTGGGCCGGAATTGATCGGGTACGAGGCCAGCGAGCAGCGGCTGGTCGATCAGGCAATGCTCGATCTGGACGGTACAGACAACAAGTCCAAGATCGGCGCCAACGCCATTTTGGGCGTTTCGCTGGCGGTCGCGCATGCCGCTGCGCATTCCGCCGACCTGCCGCTCTACCGCTATGTCGGTGGCCCCAACGCGCACCTGCTTCCGGTGCCGATGATGAACATCGTCAATGGCGGAGCACATGCTGATTCCGATGTCGATGTGCAAGAGTTCATGATCGCGCCGATTGGCGCTGCGACCTTCCGAGACGCGTTGGAGATGGGAGCCACCGTCTACCACTCGCTGAAGTCGGTGCTGAAGAAGCAGGGACTCGCCACAGGCCTGGGCGACGAAGGTGGTTTTGCGCCTAACCTGCCTGCCAATGTCGCAGCCCTGGAGCTGATCTCCACCGCGGTGGAGTCGGCGGGTCTGAAGTTGGGCGGCGACATCGCACTTGCGCTGGACGTCGCAAGCACGGAGTTCTTCGACTCCGGCGTCTACACCTTCGAGGGCAGGGTGCTCTCGGCCGCTGAGATGACCGGGATCTATGAGCAGTGGATCAACGACTTCCCAATCGTCTCGATCGAGGACCCGTTGGCAGAGGACGACTGGGCGAGCTGGAGTGCGCTCGTGGCGAGGCTAGGTGACAAGGTCCAGGTGGTGGGCGACGACCTGTTCGTCACCAACGTCTCACGGCTGCAACGCGGCATCGCCGAGCAGGCGGCAAGTGCCCTGCTGGTCAAGGTCAACCAGATTGGATCGCTGACTGAGACTCTAGATGCTGTTGATCTTGCCCACCGTTCCGGTTTCCGTTGCATGATGAGCCACCGTTCAGGTGAGACCGAGGACACCACGATTGCCGATCTTGCGGTCGCTACCAACTGCGGCCAGATCAAGTCCGGCGCTCCGGCGCGTACCGACCGGGTGGCCAAGTACAACCAGCTGCTGCGGATCGAGGAGGATCTCGATGACGCGGCCCGCTACGCAGGCGCCGCGGCCTTTCCACGGTTCAAGGCCGGATAGTTGCCGTCCGGTCGAAGGCCTACCTCCCGCCCAAGCGCAGGTCCTGGGCGCGGCAGGCCGCGAGCCCGTACCCAGGTAGGCAAGCCGTCCTCGCGGCGCACACCTAACGCCGCAGCTGCTGCCCACGAGGAAGCAGCTGCCCCGCTGCGGCGCCGGGGATACGGCCTGACCGCGCGCGCTATCGCCCTCGCGGTCGTACTGCTGATCTTGGCCATCTCATACGCGACGTCCCTGCGAATCTACTTTTCCCAGGCCCACGAGATCTCGGCAACGAGGGCGGAGATTGCCGAGCGCCAACAACGGATCCGTGATCTCCAAGGTGAGTTGGCCCGATGGGATGACGAGGCCTACGTCAGAACCCAAGCCAGGGAACGGCTGGGTTGGGTCGTACCAGGAGAAACCGGTTACACCGTCGTAGGCGCTGATGGCACGCCGCTGGGCGGCGGAGCTCAGATCAGCGCCGAGGCCGCCACGCAGGAGCCACCACAGAACTCGTGGTGGTCCAAGTTGTGGGGCTCGGTAGAGGCTGCCGATCGGCCGGCGCCAGTCAAGACATCGGCTGAGGAAAAGACGATCACCGTCAACACCAAGCCGAAGAGGTGAATGCGCCTCGCGGTCACGGTTGGGCGGCGAGAAAGGCAGCGACAGCTTCGGCCGTCGGCAGGCTTGGGCTCGCTCCGCGGACCGTTACCGCCAATGCCCCTGCGGCCAACCCGCGCCGCAGCGCGTCGGGAAGCGAGGCGCCGGCAGCCAGACTTGCACCGAGTGCGCCGGAGAAGGCGTCACCGGCCGCAGTGGTATCCACCGGAGTGACCGGGAAAGCTGAATACTCCGCGACACCGTCAGGCCCGATGACAAGGGCGCCGCGCTCGCCTTGGGTGATCACTACGGTGGCGACGCCGCGTTCGTGGAACCATCGTGCCGCATGCTCGGCCGAGCTCCGATCCGTGACAGCGATGCCGCTGAGCACCTCCGCTTCCAATTCGTTCGGCTTGACGACCGAAACCCCTGGCCATACCTCAGCCGGAATGGGTTGTGCAGGTGCCGGATCCAGCACCAGCTGCAACTCCCACACCTGACAAACCTTTGCCACCCGCTCCACGACCGCGAGTGGAATTTCCAGTTGCACCAAGACAACCGAGATTCGATCGCGCACCTGCCTCAAGGAGGCTTCGACATCGTCTGGAGTCAGGCGGTGGTTGGCGTTCGGAATGATCATGATGTCGTTTTGGCCAGAGATTGCATCAACGCGGATATGGGCGATCCCGGTCGAGCCATCTGTGATTCGGACCGCGCTGACATCGACACCCTCCGCGGCCAGCGTGGCCAGCGTCAGCTCGCGGAACATGTCCTCACCAACTGCGCCGATCATGTACGTGGGTGCGCCCGCGCGAACGGCCGCAATCGCTTGATTTGCTCCTTTGCCGCCTAGTACGAGCGAGAAGTCAGTGCCGATCACCGTCTCACCCGGCCGCGGCAGCGGCGAGCCGAAGGCTGCCACGTCGGCGTTGATGCTGCCAACCACTGCCACACCGGTGCGGTCCATGTGCTGAGAGTATTGCCATCGTGCCCGAACCCATGACCCCTGCAGATGAGGCGGTGATCGCGGCGCAGCTGGAGCGACCGCCGCGCGGTGTCGTGGGCATCGCGTACCGGTGTCCGTGTGGGAAGCCAGCCGTCGTGGTGACCCAACCTCGGTTGGACGATGGCACACCGTTCCCGACGACGTACTACCTCACCTGTCCGCGCGCAGTTGCGGCGTGCTCCTCTTTGGAGGCGCATGGGCTCATGGCAGACATGACCGACCGACTGCGACATGATCCTGAGCTTGCTTTCGCCTACCGGCAGGCCCATGAGCAATACCTGGCCAACCGAAAAGAGCTCGGTTCAGTGCCGGAGGTCGCGGGTATCAGCGCGGGAGGAATGCCCGATCGGGTGAAGTGCCTGCATGCATTGGTGGCGCATTC
>DATDKX010000607.1:0-5929 GCA_036519615.1 Propionibacteriaceae bacterium | reverse complement strand
TGTACTCCGCCATGCCGCCCGGCGTACGACGCTTGAAGCCGAACATGTCATGCGGGGCGCACATCCAGTATTTGCCGTCCACGCAGTAGCGACACTTCCAACAGGGCACGATCTGTTCGGCGACAACCCGATCGCCAACGGCAATTCCCCAGCGGTCAGCCGCCACATCATCAAGCTGGACGACTTTTCCGACGAACTCGTGGCCAGGAATGACTTCGGTTTCGGCCCAGGCTGGACGGTTGGCGTCCCCCCAGAACTTGGCCGCGCCGTGGTAACACTTCAGGTCGCTGGCGCAGATGCCGGTCGCCTCGACCTTGATCAACGCCTCACCTGGCCCCGGCGTCGGGACCGGGACCTCCTCTAACTGGTAGTTCTCAGGGCCGTGACAGATAACGGCCTGCATGCTGTCTGGAATGTGATTGACCTGATCGGCAGCTGAATCTGACATACAAGCCTCCCGTACTCCAGTGCGACGCGAATATCCCGCCACACTAGTGCCGGCTATTCGCGGGGGACCTGGCGGATGACCGGCTGCGGCCGAGGCGCCCCGTACGTCATCACGTTCTGCTGATCTCCATCTGGGCGATATCCATCAGCAAATGTGTTCAGTAGCCGTGCGGCCTTCGGCCAGAATCCGGGATAAGGCGGGTACCAAGGAATCGCCAATGTGGATGGCTTTTCGCAAAAGTCAGCCTCTTGCTCATCGAGCCACGCCGCGCCGGACAAGGCGTCCGCGTAGAACCCGCGGCGCTCGAAGGTGCTGGCGCGGAGTTTCTCGATATTGCTCATGGCCGTACGCAGCCGCAGCCAGCGGAAGCGGTTCCACTGGGCGTCGCTGACGAAGCGGGTCCGCAATCGGGCCCCCGCCAGGGCACCTCGCAGCGCCATGGAAGCGATGATCTCGCGAGGCATGAACAGATTGGTGCCACCTTCACCGGGACTGGTGCGAACCTGGGCGATCCGGTTGCGATAGCCCGGCAGCGCGGACTGCATGCTGTCGCGCCACGACATTGCGGTATCGAAGATCGCCTTGCCAAAGCCCAGGCCGGAGCCGGCAAGGCTCTTGACAGGAATGCTGAGATCGTCCCAATCCTGCGGCAGCCAAATATCTTGATGCGGTGCGTCATCCGGATGGATACCGAGGTTGAGCGAAACAGTCGGCCAGCGCGGCAGGGCATTGTCGAAGAAATGCACGGGAAAGTTTGAGGTAATACCGCCATCAGAGAACCACAGATCCTGCGCTTGATCTGGCGGACTCAGCAGCGCCACAGGCTGCCCAGGATCAAAAATGGTTCGGCCAAGATCGTCCTGGATGGCTGAAGTACGGCGGATCCGATACATCGGAACGGCCTGGAAGAGAGCCGGGAGCGACATGCTGATCCGGACTGCGAAGATCACCGGCAGCTCCCACGGCTGAGGCAGCTTGTGCAGCGTCAGTACGGCTCCATGACGATCATGGACTTCCCGGCTCTCGGTCTCAGACAGCGCTTGCAAGATCGACTCTGGAAACACCTGCGACTCGCCAGCCCGCAGCTGATCAACGCAGATCCACAACTGCTCAGGATCATCATCCTCGGTCGGATCCAACGGAAAGCGGAACGGGCGCTGCCGGGTGAGATCAGTGGTCATTAGCTCGAGATTGACCAGCCGATGATCGCTTCGCTCTGCCATCAGCCGCCAGCCGGCAAGATCTTCTTGGTTTGGAGTCAGTCGCCGTTCGTGGTAATCCAGACCTGACCAGAGATGCCCAAACCGCAGTACTTGATCATCTGGCAGGCCGGCAAGCGCGTTCATGGAGTCGCTGAGCCAGGGAACCACGGACTTCTCAACCGTTGGTTTGGGCACAGCAGCCATCACATCGAGAAGGTTGCGCCTCCGCTGCGGCGTGGTTCCCGCAATGAACCCGAAGGCGCGGGATCGAAAGTGGCCGACATAGCTGAAGATCGAAGTAAGCAATCCGACCGCGATGACGATGCTGGCCGCCAAGCCCACCAGGACTGCGCTGGCGTACAGCGCTGGCCGGAAGATACCGAAGATCACTACCGGCAGGATCAGAGCGGCGCCAATGATCAACTGCCGGATGGTCATGGAACGCGGTGTGGCGTATGCGCTGGTGTAGAGCCGCAACTTCTCGAGCCAACCTGGGGCTAGGCCATCTTCTGCCGGCGGCCTGCTGAGCCCCGAGCGGATTCCTTGGAGAATAAGGGCTATAGCTACAACTGTTGCAATGAATGCCAGCACACCCATGAAGCCCAGGCCGATGATCTCTCCGATAGTGCGGGGCTCGCCGGTGAACTTCCATTCCATGTATCCGGTCAGCACGATCGCACCGGAGATGAGGGCGAGGGTGAACAGGCGCGGAATCCAGCCAAATGCAAACAGAGCGAGCAGTGGCAGCGGCCAGCTCTGACCGCGCATGATCGCGACCGCCACTCGGAAGATGGCAGCGGTGGCGGTCCCGGCCCGGAAGAGCTGTGCGAGACGGTATTCGTCTCTTTCTTGATCACCCGGGCGAGTCTGGGTCAGCCAGCTGATGATATCGGCGAGACCGGTGAAGCCAGTACGTATCTGGAAGCCGCTTTTCTGGTTGGAGGCTTCGTGTCGTTTGCTTTCGTGTCGACTCAGGCCGCCCGCTGCCAGCACCTGGCTACTGCGACCCAGCTCCGCTGCGGCGGTGAGCGCCGCAGCAATGGCACCCGCCGATGCACCACCGACATTGCGAAAGCGGAAGTTGCTGGCCAACTCGCAGACGGCGAGTGGATAGACCACGCCTGAGGTCGTGCCGCCCTCCATAGTGAGATCGAGGCTTGATTTCACGTACGCGGCGACAGTGTCGCTGGTGATCGACGGCCGTCCGGACAACCATTCGGCCGGCGGACCGGCGATGGCGAGCCTGGTGGCTGGATCCTCGCCGCCGAGTGTGTAGCGTGCCTCGTTGCCATATCCGCCGATCAGCGTCGAGGGATCCATCCCGACCGGATCGCCTGAGGGCTCCAAACCGTCAGGCAGGTACGGGCGGCGCAGGATGCTTCTCGCCTCCACAGGGTCGCTGTTGATCAACTCTCGGAAGGCGCTCAGCGCTGCTCCTCGACTGGCGACCGCCATGGTGACCTCCTTGCCATGCCTGCAGGATGAGAAGAACTATTCTCGCCCGATGAGGATCGTGGTGATTGGAGGCCAAGGTCTGCTCGGCACGGCGCTGGTACGAAGGCTCGAGGCTCGCGGCGTGACGGTGAGCTCTGCGAGCCGGCGTACCGGCGTTGATCTTGCCACCGGCGCCGGGCTCGAAGCGGCGCTTGACGAGGTCGAGTGTGTGGTCCATGCCGCCGTCCATCCGTTGCGTCATCGACGAGTCAATTTCGACGGTACCCGCCGGTTGATCAAGATCTTGGTCGGGCGGTCCACGCCGCCACACGTCATCTATCCCTCGATCGTCGGCTGTGATCGTATCCCCTTTCGCTACTATCGCGCGAAGTACGCTTCCGAGCTGGTGTTGGAGCGGAGCCAGCTGCCGGTGACAGTGGTACGTGCCACGCAATTCCATACGGTGGTCGCTGCCGTTGCTCGGACTGTGACGCCGGGCCCGGTCGCATTCGTGCCTGACGGAATGTCGTTCCAACCCTGCGACCACCGTTGGGTCGCCAGTGAGCTAGCCGACATCGCACTCGGGCCGGCACCGTGGGGCTACGACCGGGCGGCCGATCGAGCAGGGCCCCAGCGTCTCAGCCTCGCCGATGGGGTGGCATTGATTCGCGTCGAGGAGGGAAAGAGCTCGCCGCGGTTGATCACCCTTCCACCTGTCGGTGGCACGCTACGGACGTTTCAGGCCGGAGCCAATCTCCCAGATCCGGGCACCAAGATCGGCGGCTCATCGTTCCAGCAATTCCTCGAAGGGTCTAGACGGTGAGCGCCTTGAGCTCGGCGAGCAACTTGCTCATGGTGTCCTTGGCGTCACCGAAGAGCAGCGTTGTAGTCGGTTCGTAGAGCAGCTCGTTCTCAATACCGGCGAAGCCGGGCCGCATCGATCGCTTCATGAAAACCACCTGATGGGCCTGATTGGCGTGCAGGATCGGCATGCCATAGATCGGCGCACCAGGGGTCGTCTCGGCGGCCGGATTGACGACATCGTTGGCGCCGACAACCAGCACCACGTCCGCTTGCTTGAACTCCGGATCGATCTCGTCCATTTCCTTGAGCTGCTCGTACGGCACCTGAGCTTCGGCGAGCAGCACATTCATGTGGCCCGGCATTCGGCCGGCAACCGGGTGGATGGCGTAATCGACTTGAACGCCGCGTTCGGAAAGCAAATCGACAAGCTGGCGCAAGCTGTGCTGGGCCTGCGCAACCGCGAGGCCGTAACCGGGCACGATGATCACGCGTTGGGCGTACGCGAGCAAGACCGCCACATCAGCGGGGCTGGCCGACTTCACAGGGCGATCACTCACCGTGGTGACGCCCAGCGTCGAGCCGCCCTTGAGCGCGCCGAACAAGATATTCATCACCGAGCGGCCCATCGCGTTGGCCATCAGTCGAGTAAGCAGGGTGCCGGCGGAACCGACCAGCGTGCCGGCGACCAGCAACAAGATGTTCTCCAGCAGGTAGCCGCTGGCGGCGACCGTCAGACCGGTGAACGCGTTCAGTAAAGAGATCACGATGGGGACGTCGGCACCGCCGACGGGGAGCACAAGTAGTACCCCGAGTCCGACACCAAGGGCAGCCAATAGCACAGCGAATGTCAGGCTCGGGATAAGAACCAAGCCGACACTGAAACCCAACGCAGCCAGCAATCCCAGTCCATAAAGGATGGGATAGCCCGGAAATACCACAGGGCGCGTCGTCATCAACTCTTGCAGCTTGAGGAAGGTGACCACCGAGCCGGCGAAGCTGACCGATCCGACCAGAATCGTGAAGGCGGTCGCGATCAGGTCGAACACTGGTGCCGTGCCGGCGCGCAATTCGGTCAGTTCGATGATCGCCACAATGGCTGCCGCGCCGCCTCCGACCCCGTTGAACAAAGCTACTAGCTGGGGCATCTGCGTCATCCGTACGCGATAGGCGCCGAGAACCCCGATGGCCGTGCCTGCTGCGATCGCCGCCAGGATCGGCAGCAGGTGGTGGATGTCGGAGGACAGAAAGACGATCACGCAAGCCAGCAACGCGCCGGCCGCGCCGATCAGGTTGCCGCGACGAGCGGTCTTAGGTGAGGAGAGGCCCTTCAGGGCGACGATGAAGCAGACCGCGGCTGCCAGATACCCGAGTTGAGCCCAAGCTAGGGTCACTGCTCGAGCTCCCGGCGTGCAGACTTCTCGACGGCTCGTTTGGGGCGCGAGAACATGATCAACATGCGGTCGGTGACGACGAATCCACCGACCATGTTGATCGAGGCCAAGATCACGGCAACCAGGCCTAAGACGAGAATCGGTAACGATTGCGCCGAACCAGCAACCAGGATGGCTCCGATCAAGATCACGCCATGGATGGCATTGGCACCTGACATCAGCGGAGTGTGCAGGGTGGAGGAGACTTTGGAGATCACCTCGACGCCTACGAAGATCGACAACACAAAGATCGTCAGCCAAATGATTGGGTCAGTGTTCATGTCGGAAGCACCTGTCCGGCGTAGGTTATGCACATTGCAGAAGTGATCTCGTCCTCAAAATCCGGAGCAAAACGGCCGCCCCGCGTCATCAGCATGATCACGTTCAGGACATTCTGGGCATACAACCGGCTGGCAGGTGCCGGCATCTGGCTCGGTACGTTCGCGCCACCCCACAACTGCACCGCGCCAGCTCGCACGACCTTGCCAGCCACCACGCCTTCGACGTTACCGCCGGCCTCGGCTGCCAGGTCGACGACGACCGAACCAGGTGCCATCTGGAGGATCATCTCGTTGGTTACTAGCAATGGCGCTCGTCGCCCCGGCACAGCT
>DATDKX010000606.1:0-2226 GCA_036519615.1 Propionibacteriaceae bacterium | reverse complement strand
CGCAAGCTAGGTCAACTGCGACGTAGTTCACGCCGCGGCCGTCAACTTGCTGACGCGCGCGCTGCCGTCGGTCTCGTACGTGAGGATCGAACCGATTTAGCGGTCCGAAGGTGCGCGCTCGCACCGGGGGCCGGTGGGGGTGGTCGTGATAGATACGAACCATCAAGTCGCTCGGCTCCCAGATCCAGACGAAGCCAGGTCCCGGGTCGTGTAGCGGCCGCACCGGCGGCCGCAGGGGTGTTACCACCCCGCAGCGCGAACGGCGTGCGCCAGCTCGAGAACGCGGCCTGTGCCGCCGCGTCGACTTAATTCCGCTGCAGGGGTGCGCCCATCGAGATCCGCACTTGGTGTGGTCGCCCAAGCGGACAGGGCAAGGGGAGTACTCGGCCACGCCGCGATGAGCTTCGGTAGCTCTGGGAGCGTGCCGTCATCGGCGAACTGCCAACCGGGAAACCGCCACTCGCGCCCGCGACGCAGCGCCGTCACCTTTCCGCCCTTTAAACGCTCCGATACCGCTTGCGGAGTTACTCCGATACGTTCGGCTGCCTGATCACGCGTCAGCGCGCCGCGCAAGGCAGCGTCGAGCGCGCTACGGGCAGTCAGAGAGCCAAACCACCCCGCGCCTGCGACATCCGCTGCTGAGGGTGCTGGTCCCCACACTGAGTTCAACTCGTCGCTTGGCTCGGGCTGGACATCGATGTTGACTTGCTCAAGCCCGTACCGCAACTTGACGAGCGCGTCGCTCGCGTCGTCCATGCCCAGCTCGTTGGCGAGCTCTCTGACAGTGATTCCAGGATGGCTCCCGACTAGGTCCAAGATCCTCTCGGCAAGTGTGCGGGTCTCCGCGGTACTCGTCGCCATAGAGCGAGTATACGCAAAAACCGCAAGAGGCGCAAGATACGCAAGTATAACCCGCAGGCCTTTTGGCCCAGAGATGCACATTTTGCACTTTTCAGTGATAGCATCATGCAACATGGACGACCGATCGTCGACCTATCTGAGCGTTGCTGAGACCGCCAAGCAGCTTGGAGTGCACCGCAACACGGTCCTGTCTTGGGTACGCCAAGGGATTCTGACGAGCGGTCGGTTACCGGGCGCCCGTGCGCATCGCTTTCACCAGAGAGACGTTGAGCGGTTGCTGCGTCAGCGCGGTGCTCCGGTTTCCTCGGTGTCCCATGACCGCATCACCGTTGGCCCGGAGCTCGTCACCGGGAGCCAGCTGAGCCAGTGGGCCAAGGTCGACAGCCGGGACGCGCAGCAGACGCTTCCGGAGCTGTTTCGACGGCTGCTTCTGGCAACCGATGGGGTGACGGTGAAGTCGATGGCTTCCGGTGACGGCGTGAGTAACGAAGGATGGGACGGGCTCGTCGACGTGCGATCGTCTCGGTTTTTGCCGGCGGGGCCAATCGGTATTGAGATGGGCACAGACCGAAGGACTAGGGCTAAGGCGCAGGGCGACTACGACAAACGCACGAACGACCCGCTGGGGCTTGATCCGGCCGGGGCGACGTTTGTGTTCGTTACTCCGCATCGCTGGAAGCAAGGCGCTACCTGGGTGGCCGAAAGGCTCAAGGACGAGGTCTGGCGGGACGTCATGGTTGTCGACGCCGACGTCCTAGAAGCCTGGCTGCACGCAACTCCGTCGGTTCATATCTGGATCTCGGAGCACCTCGGTCGTAGGCCGCGCCACGCCGAGACCCTCGGCACGTGGTGGGAGCGGTACCGAACGAAGACCAACCCTCCCTTGCCACTCGCGCTGTTCGCAGCCGGCCGCGGCGCAGTGGCAACAAGGCTTACGGAGTTTCTAGCGAGCCCTCCCGACATCCTGGTCTTGCAATCCACTTGGACCGAAGACGTGCTTGCGTTTGTCTACGCAACGCTGGCAGGTCCCGACGGGCAGTCAGAACATGCCAGCGAGCCGGTCATCGTGGTGGACGACGCCGGCGTCTGGGATGACATCGTCGCTCAGCCGGGCCGGGTCGTGCTGATTCCCACTCACGCTGGTGCGGATGTCGCAGCAGCTCAGGCGGCAGGGCATCACGTAGTCCTTCCGGCAGGGCGCGATCAAGTGCTAAGCGGAACCGTTGTGGAGCTGCCGAAGCCGTCGCGTGACGCCGCCGCCAGGGCGTTCGAGGATGTCGAGATCGGGCTGGATGAGGCGTATCGGCTGGCCGGCCTCGCTCGGAGAAGCCTGCCGTCGCTGGTTCGCACGCGGGCTCGGGATCC
>DATDKX010000605.1:0-8238 GCA_036519615.1 Propionibacteriaceae bacterium | reverse complement strand
ATCTACGTCGCTGGATGAAGAGTTGCTGCGCACTTGCTTACCACCCACCTTGCGGCCATGGGCAATGAAATCGCGGAGGCTGTTGCGGAGTCTGTTGGCGTTGCGCTCCGAAAGATCTATTTCCCACTCAATACCGTCCAGAGCGAAGCGGACGGTCTCAACTGCAGCTGAGCCGTCGATGTCGTCCTGAAGAGTCGTTAAGACCTTGGTCGCCATGATGCTTCCTTCCTCCAGGTGGGCTGGCGTGAGCTGATCACAGTCCTATACCCACGTCGTTTGCGATCACAACCGCCGCGAGCAGGACCGGGTGAACTTAGGAGTGCTGATCGGCCCACCAGGCGAGCAACTCTTCGCGAGCACGTTCCTCACCGAGCGGGCCTTCCTCCATCCGACGTTCCAGCAGGAACGCGTACGCGCGTCCGACATCGCGGCCCTGCGGGATGCCGAGGATTTCCATGATCTGGCTGCCGTTTAAGTCCGGGCGGATGGCGTCCAGCTCCTCCTCGGCCGCGAGCTCGGCTATCCGACGCTCGAGGTGGTCGTACGCCTTCCACAGCCGCTCGGCCTTCGCGGTGTCCCGCGTCGTGACATCGGCTCTGGTCAACACGTGCAGCCTCGCCAGCTGATCACCGGCATCGCGGACGTATCGGCGAACCGCCGAGTCGGTCCAGGCTCCGCCTCGCTCCTGGCCGGCGGCATACCCGTGGAACCGCAAATGCAAGGCAACCAGTTCGGAGACGGCCCTGATCTCCTCGCCGCTGAACCGCAGCGCCGTCAACCGCTTCCGGGCGAGCTTGGCACCCACCACGTCATGGTGGTGGAACGAGACCTTGCCGCCCGGCTCGAAACGTCGGGTCGCCGGCTTGCCGATGTCATGCAGCAGCGTCGCCAATCTGATGATCAAATCCGGCCGCTGCGGCAGCCTCTCTTCAAGATCAATTGCCTGCTCCAGCACTGTAAGGGTGTGCTGATAGACGTCCTTGTGCCGGTGATGTTCATCCCGTTCTAGCCGCAACGCCGGCAGCTCAGGCAAAACCCGCGCCGCCAGACCGGTCGACACCAGCAGGTCCAGCCCGGCACGCGGCTGGTCAGTCAACAGCAGCTTCGAAAGCTCATCGCGCACCCGCTCGGCAGAAATGATCGAAATCCGATCCGCCATGCCCTGCATCGCCGCGATCACCTCAGGTGCCGGCGTGAATCCCAGCTGAGCGGCAAACCGGGCCGCACGCATCATCCGCAGCGGATCATCGCTGAAAGAGCTTTCCGGCGTTCCCGGTGTCCGTATCACCCGACGCGCCAGATCGGTCAAACCCCCGTACGGATCGACAAACTTCTTATCAGGGATCGACACCGCCATGGCATTGATCGTGAAGTCGCGGCGCAGCAGGTCACCCTCTAGTGTGTCGCCGAAGGTGACCTCGGGCTTGCGGCTGTGGTTGGCGTACACATCGGAGCGGTACGTGGTGACTTCGATGACCCAGCTAGCCTCATCGGCCTCGATCTTGCAGCCGATGGTGCCGAATTCCTTGCCGATGGTCCAGACAGCCGGAGAAAACTTCCGCAGCAGCTTCTCGACCGCGTCAGGACGCGCCGACGTTGCGAAGTCCAGGTCGTGCCCCAGCTTGCCGAGCAAGGCATCCCGGACACTTCCACCGACTAGATACAGCTCGTGTCCGGCATTGCTGAACAACGCGCCCAACCGGTCGGCCACCGGCGCGATTCTCAGCAGCTCGGCCACGGCAGCGGCCTGCACCGAGCTGAGTTGGAAGGTGGGCACGCTGAGCGAGTCTAATCTCAGGCGAGGTGGGGCGGCGAAGCGCTAGGTTCGCTGGAAACCTCACTCCAGATGACGATCCGATCCTCAACTCCTGCGTAAACCGAGGCAACAGGCTGCATCGAGAGTGAAGTTTCCAGCGGGTCTTGGAGCGAGGGAGCGCCGGCTTCGACAGGCTCGAAACACACCTGGAGTTCGGTTGCGACTTACCATGACTGGGTGAGGAGGTGGTACGCGGTGCGTACGGCCCGCGTACTGCTAGCAGTCGCGGTGTCCGGGCTGTGCCTGTTACTTATGCCGTGGCGCGCTGCGGCCGCCGAGCCGGTCGCTATAGTCTCCATCACCCTTACATCGATGGAGCCGGCACTGCCTAGCAGGAACGGCGAGATCACCGTTACGGCTCGGGTTACCAACATCACCAAAGAACGGCTCTCCCGACTCGAAGCCCTGTTCTGGCGCAACCAGGCACCGATCCTCGGTCGGGCCGGCCTAGACCAGGCCCTGGCATCTGAGTCCAACGATCCGCTCGGCGCGCGATACACCGGCTCCTTCCAAGATCTCCTGACAGCGGACAAGCCCTTCCTCGCGCCCAATGCCTCGGTCAATTTCCGGCTACGGGTCAAGGTTTCCGATCTTGAACTGTCCCCCACGGATGGCATTTATCTGATGGGTGTCCACGTGCTGCAGCGAGGCAATAACGTCGCGATCGGTCGTGCCCGAGTATTCGTGCCCGTGTTGGCCAGCAAGCCCAGAAACGACCTCACCATGACATCGGTCGTGATCCTCAACTCCCGCCCATCGCTGGTGCGTAAGGGTCTGCTCTCCGATGATCATCTGGCGGCCGAAGTCGGCGAGAACGGCCGATTAACGGCGCTGCTCAAGGCGGCGAATACCGAAAAGACCAGCTTCGCCGTCGATCCCGCGCTGATCGAGGAACTGCAAACCATGTCGGCCGGCTATCAGGTGCTGGACTCCGAAGGCACCACTTCGGCAGGCACTGGTCAGGCCGATGCGACGAGATGGCTCGAGGGGTTTGATGCGCTGCAGGCATCCCATGACGGCTACCGGCTGCTGTACGGATCTCCCGATGTCGCTGCCCTAGTACACGACGGCCAGGAAAGCGTGCTCAACGACGCCGCAGCAGCCAACAAGCTGGTCGAGCCCACGCGCTCGCTACCGCTCCTGGTACTGCCCGCTGGAGGCACCGCTGATGCCGCCACTGCCAAGGCGGCGGCAGCCTTGCACCCAGATGCGATCTTGCTTGCTGACACCTCGGCCAAGGGCCCAACGCCACTGCTCGCTGGGCCTGATCAAGTTCCGATCGTCACCTTCTCCAAGGGCACTCAGGGCGGCGGGCCGGGGCCAGATCCGCGCGATACCGCAATCCACCTTAGGCAGCGGATGCTCGCCGAAACGTGGATCGAGGCATCAGCGGCGAGAGACAATCTGGCCCACGGAAGGGTTCGTCTCATCAGTACGGCGGCCCAAGCGGCCGCGCAGGCGGCGGGGAATGATCAAGAAGTCAAGGCGCCGTGGCTGAAACAGCGCACCTTGAGCGACCTGCTCAAGTCCAAGCCGGCCGATTGGCCGCAGAAATATCGCTACAGCTCAGCGGCCCAGGCCGCTCAGCTCACCACAGGCCAGCTCAGCAGCCTAAGGAAGTTCACTTGGAGCAACGAGACTTACGCCGATCTGCTGGTCAATTCGACGCAAGCGCGGGCTGACGGCAGTGCCGCGGTCGCCCGGGCCGCTAGCGCCAAATGGCGTAAGCATGACAAGGCGCGCCGGGCGTTTCTTGGTCCGCAGCAAGCGGCGCTCGACGACATCTTGCTGAACAAGATCCAGATTCGCAGTAGCGCTCGTGTTCAGACTGTGGCACTGCAGGGAGTGGAATTCCCAATCACGATCAAGAACACCCTGGAGCCGGTCGGATCAGATCCCGATGCCGGGTCGGTCAAGGTCAAACTTGTATTCAACTCCGAGAACACCCAGCGGCTCACGATCAAAACGATCAAGCCGACCGAGATCAGAGCCCAAGATACCGTGACGGCCAATGCTGAGGTAACTGCCAAGGCCAACGGCATCGTGCCGGTTACCGCGCAGCTGATGACCGAGTCCGGTCGGCCGGTCGGACGTCCTTTCGACATCGAGGTGCAGGTCACCCAGAACGGCACTACGGGTTGGGCGATCGCGATTGCTGCTGGCATCGTTCTTGTCGCCACCAGCTTCCTGCGAATCCGCCAGGTGGCAAAGGAACGGGGCAAGCCTGGAAGCGGCGAACCGGGTGCCGGGCCGCCGGCGGGCAGTGAGAACTCTCAAGATCAGCTGCCCGCGCTGAGCTCCGCACCAGCAGAGAAACTTGATGTCTGAGATTGGGATCGGCAAAGGCTCGGGGGGGCTCGGGGGTGTCGTCCCCCCCGGGATCAGCGGGGATCCTGGGCCATCGACGGAGGAGCGCAGGCAAACCAGGCGACTGGTTTCGGCGAGCATGCTCATGGCAGCCGGCACGGCCCTCTCCCGAGTCATGGGGTTCTTCCGGCTCATGCTGTTGGTGTACTTGTTCGGCAACGGCACTCGGCAGGCCGAGATGTTCACCATCGCGACCAATGTGCCGAACAGCATGTACATCTTGCTGGCCGGCGGCGTGTTGAACACCGTTCTGGTTCCGCAAATCGTGCGCGCTATTCGAGGTGACGCTGACCGCGGCGAGGCGTACACGAACCGGATCATGACCGCCGGCTTGATCGGACTCGGATTGATCACGCTGTTGCTGACCCTCGCCGTACCATGGATCATTTGGCTCTATTCCGCTCCTGGCTGGAAATCGCCGCAGCTGGCGGCGCAGTACGAGTCGATGATCATGCTTGGCTACTACTGCATGCCACAGGTCTTCTTCTACGGCGTGTATGTCTTGACCGGACAGCTGCTCAACGCGCGTGATCGTTTTGGGCCGATGATGTGGGCGCCAATTGCCAACAATGTGGTGTCGATCATCGTGCTGCTGACGTACTTGGTCGTCTTCGAACGCACGAGCACCGGAGCACCCTTCACCTCCGGGCAGGAACTGCTGCTGGGTTTCGGCTCCACGCTTGGTATCGCCGCGCAGGCCGCGGTGTTGATCCCGTTCCTGCGGGCCAGCGGCTATCGCTATCGACCACGCTTCGACTTCAAACACACCGGCCTTGGCAAGACCTTCCGCCTGGCCAAGTGGACTCTCGGCTTTGTACTGGTCACCCAGGCGGCCCTGGTCGTCGTCAGCAAGCTCGCCAGCAGTGCCACCGTCGGCGGCAAGGGCGCCGGGCTGACCGCCTATTCCAACGCGTACGCGATGTGGATCCTGCCGCATTCGTTGATCACGGTCTCACTGGCTACCGCCATGCTGCCGACTGCGTCCCGGCTGGCTGCTGCCGGTGATCTGCCCGCGGTGGCGTCGGAAGCCATGCGCACGATCCGACTCGCTGTGACCGCGCTGCTGCCGGCCGCCGTAGCCTTCCTCGTGCTGGGCCTGCCGCTAGCTCATTTGATCTTCGGCTTCGGCCAGGGTGCCAAGGACGCCTCGTACGTCGGCGGGGCGTTGATGGCTCTTGCCATTGGATTGGTGCCGTTCACCGTGCAATACGTCTGCTTACGCGCCTTCTATGCCCTGGAGGACACCCGAACCACGTTCTTCTTGCAGTGCTTGATCGCTGGCACCAATGTCGTCCTCGGTATCGCCGCAGTGTTGCTGCTGGACAATCCAGCGCTGGTCGCGACGGGTCTGGCGTTTTCGTATTCGGTGGCGTATCTGATCGGTCTGCCGGTTTCATTCTCGGTGTTGCGTCGCAAGCTTCCTGATCTCGATTCTGAAGAGCTGGTACGCCATTGCGTGCGGCTGCTGATCGCCGTGATTCCCGCGGCGATCGCAGCATGGCTGATCTCGTGGGCAGTCATGACGCAGTCTGATTCCAAGGTCGTGCTCGCGTTGGGCCTCGCGTTCGCGGGCCTGGTGGCGGTAGGCCTGTTTTTCCTGATGGCCCGGCTGATCCGGATCCACGAGGTCAGGGAGATCCTGACAACCGTGCTGCGGCGTGGCGGCGATTCCTCTCCGGAGGCGCGGCAAGTCCGAGAGGAGTCTGTGATCGAGGCCAGTCCTGATCGATTTGGCGACTTCACGTCCTCCGGCGATTCGCCAACGTTGATCCGGCCGCCGTCTCCTAGCATCGAACAAGCAGTTGAGGAGAATGCAGGATCCATGGCTCAGTCGACAGCCGCCCCGGGCGTCGAGCCCAGCGATGTCGAACGCGACGGTGTCGAACGCGACGGTGTCGAACACACCGGTTTCGAAGAGGGCGAGCAAGCTCCCCGGGCGCCTCGCAGGCAAACAGCTCTGCCAGCCGGTACCGTACTGGCCTCCCGCTATCGCCTTGAAGAGCTCATCGCCGAATCCGAACCGAGTGTGACCTGGCGAGCGTTCGATCAGGTGTTGTCGCGGTCAGTCCTGGTCCATTTGCTAGCCCCCGGAGATCCGCAGGAAGACGAGTTATTGACCGCGGCTCGGAAGGCCTCAGTCGCGACCGACTCCCGTTTCCTTCGGGTGCTCGATGCCGTGCACAGCACTGATCCGACGGTCGGCTCCTACATTGTCTGCGAGTATGCGACCGGGCAGTCGCTGGAGATGATCTTGAACCATGGTCCGCTGTCTGGCCTCGAGGCCGCCTGGGTGACCCGCGAGGTCGCCGACGCGCTGGCCGGTGTGCACAGTCTGGGGCTCTACCACCGCCGGCTTAGCCCTGAGACAGTGATCATCACGGCATCCGGCAACGTAAAGATCGTCGGTTTGATGATCGAGGCGACGCTGCGGCCAAGGTCCAGTGACACAGTGCCCGGCGTCACAAGTCCCGAGCTGGTCGATGTAACTGATCTTGGTCGGCTGCTTTACGCGTCGCTGGTGTGTCGTTGGCCCGGCGGTCCGGCGTTCGGACTGCCGAATGCGCCGATGGTGGGGCGGCGTTGGATGACGCCCCGCCAGGTGCGCGCCGGTGTATCACCGGCTTTGGACAATGTCTGTGATCAAATTCTCGGTGATCCACCCCGGCATCATGCCGCTGCGATCACCACAGCTGGCGGCATTGTGACAGCGCTTACCAAGGTCCTCGGAAGTGCGGACGCCGCTCCTGATCTTGAGCGGCGGCTGCATCAGCCGATTCCGAGCGTGCGAGGAAGCGCCGAACCGCCCGATGGTGCAGCGACCACCCAGCCCGTCTCCTCACTGCTCGACACCACGACGACGCGGCAGCAGGCCATCACCACTAGGACTGTTCCGGCGGTCCCTGCGCGATCAACGAGTCCTCCACCGATCAATGTTCAGACCCGCATACGGCCGGGCGGACCCCCGAGAGCAAATGCAGGGTCCAGTCCGATCAGTCCGCCGCGGCCGCCACAAGCCAGGCCAGCGAGCCAGCCACCAGCCGCACCGCAACGGCGGCGGCGCTGGATCAGTCTGCTACTAGTACTCGCTGTGCTACTGATCGCGGCTGGGATCATCTCCGCGCTGATCTTGGACCGGCGGATCTCCACGGCACCCGAGCCAACATCCTCCGGTGATCAATCAAGCGCCACACCTGACAGCGCACCAAGCCGGCAGAGCCGGCAGAGCAAGCTAACCATTACCGGAGCACGGGACTTCGATCCGCAGGGCGAGGACAAGACCGAGAATCCCGACGAAGTGAAATTCGCCTACGACGGTAACCCGAGCACGCGCTGGCGTACCGTGCAGTACTTCGGCAACCCAAGGCTCGGCAATATCAAGCGCGGTGTCGGTCTGGTACTTGATCTTGACACACCGCAACCGGTACGCGCGTTGCGTCTGACGCTCAGCGGCACTGGTACGACCGTGCAGTTGCGGGTCCCGAAGTCCGACCCATCTCAGATCAGCAAGCCGCCGATGGGCTCTGACAGGCTGTGGCGTACGGTGGCCGCCGAGTCGAAAGCGGGTGGATCGGCGACCCTGACGGTGACGCAGGATGTGACCACCCGATATGTCCTGGTGTACCTGACCTCACTGCCGAAGGAGGGGACGGGCTACCGCGGCGGCATTTACGAGGTCGAGGTGCTGGCTTGATCGAGGGCGGGTCTGAGGACAATCCCCTCGACGATGCGACCCTGCTGCATGCGCACGTCGGCGGCGACCCCGACGCGTTTGCTGTCCTGGTCGCGCGGCATCAAGATCGAATGTCGTCCGAACGCTGACCAGCGGGCGGCGCTCGTGCTAGTTGATATGGAGGGGTACTCGGTGGAGGAGGCGGCGGAGATCCTTGGCTGCCCGGGCACCATCAAGAGCGGCTGCGCCCGCGGCCGGGCGCGATTGCTGCCTTTGCTGATCCGTCTCAAAGCGGAGGCTGATTCCTAAGATGCCCCATCCGCTCGAACTGTCCTATAACTGGCGGACTCCTGTGACGTTCGCCAGCATCGCGGCCGTGATTTGC
>DATDKX010000604.1:0-3069 GCA_036519615.1 Propionibacteriaceae bacterium | reverse complement strand
TCATGTGGCCCTCGACCTAGTGTGGCCCTCGACCTAATGTGGCACTGTGTAACTAGTTGCGGTAGTGGACGTCCAGAAATCGCGAGCTCGCTAGCCCCAGTTTCAAACTCAAAATTGCGGACAAATGCCGCTGCTGAATCGATTCAGTCAAGTCATTCATCCGCTGTTCGCTAGAGACAAGCCGGAGATATTACGGCCAACTCTTACGACGATCCGGTACCGATTTCAGCCCGGGAGTTTGGCTCGTATGGCCGCGGGTACCTGACGGAGGTGGCAAAGCTGGTCGCGGGTGGCCGGCTCATAGAAAAGGAGATGCCATGGAAATAATTGGAGTGATCGTCGCAGGAATCATCATCGGGTTGCTGGGCAAGTTCGTCGCACCAGGCAGCAGAGACAACACTCCCCTTTGGCTCACGATCCTTTGTGGGATCGGCGGTGTTCTCATCGGTTGGTTCATCTATACGGCCTTCGGCGGCAATGGCAGCCCCGGGATTGACTGGGTGCGTTGGCTCATTGCAATCGCGGTTGCGGCAGTACTCGTTGTGATCGCTTCTGCCGTTACCGGCCGGAACACAACCACTCGGGTCTAAGCGACAGCCGGGTCTGAACCCGTACCGACTTCTCTTCGGACCTTCCGCCTGGCATCCGACCCATGCCGAAAGTGAAGGTTTGTGGTCCGGTATTGCCTCCGGGCAATACCGGACTATTCATCTCAAAAAGCGAAGGGATTCGGTGCACCAACGACAGAGGGATTAGAGCAATATGCAAACAATTTCCTCCCCTTACAATCGCGGTACAGCGTCAGGGCCGAGGCGGACAAAATCTCCTCATTACGCGGCGGTGACTACCTATCGAGTTACGGGTTCGGCGGGCCGCGGCGCGACCGGCAAGGTGGCAGCGGCCCCTCGGGTCGGCACACAGCGTCGGTATCAAACCCGCGAGTTGCTTGGCAGAGGAGGGATGTCAGAGGTTTACCGCGGTTTCGATGCCCAGCTCAGCCGACCCGTCGCCATCAAGCGGCTTCGCCCAGAGCTTGCCGTGAACCCCGTCTTTCGGGCCCGTTTTCGCCGCGAAGCCCAGGCGGCGGGCAGACTCAACCATCCGGCAATCGTGGCCGTGTACGATACCGGGGAGGAACGTGAAGCGACCGGGTCATCGATTCCGTTTATTGTGATGGAGCTTGTCGAGGGACGTTCTCTCCGGGATGCGCTGCGCCAGGAAGGACGGGTCTCGCCCTCACGAGCGCTCGAGTTGACGGCAGGAGTACTGGACGCTCTTGCCTGCAGCCATGCTGCCGGCATCATTCACCGGGACATCAAGCCGGGAAATGTCATGCTGAGCAATGGCCGAGCCGTCAAGGTTGCCGACTTCGGAATTGCGCGCGCCGTATCGGACTCATCGGGTACGGCCACCATGGCCGGAACGGTAATCGGAACAGCGCAATACCTGTCGCCCGAACAGGGCCGAGGCGAGGCAGCCGACGTACGCAGTGACCTCTATTCGGCGGGATGCCTGCTGTATGAATTGCTTGTAGGCGAGCCGCCTTTCGTCGGCGACTCAATGGTGAGCATCATTTTCCAGCACATCTCCGAGCCCCCGACTCGACCCAGTGCCGCGAACTCCAACATCTCAGCTGACATCGATGCCATCGTCATGAAGGCCCTGGCAAAGGATCCGGCCGACCGCTATCAGTCGGCTGCTGAGATGAAGGCGGATGTCGACAACGTGCTCAGCGGACGTCCTCCAGCTGGCACCACACTGCTCCCGCCGTCGATGATCGAGGCGTCTGCGGTGGGTGCCGGCAAGGACGGCTCAACCGATCGACACGGTGTCGAAACGTCAGCTGTTGAGAGGCCGCGGGCGCGCCGCCTGATTGCGAGCCTGACTGCGGTGCTCTTCGTGATGGCAGGCGCCAGTGCGTTCGGCGTCTACAGGCCTGACAAGCCAGAGGCAGCTGCTGTGACGACGACCGAAGTGCCCGCAGTACTAGGCCTCGGTCGGGTAGGCGTTGAGAGCTTGCTGCGGAATGCTGATCTAGTACCGCGACTCGAGTTCGTTCACGGCGCGGGCGATGCGTCGGTCGATACTGCGATCAAGCAGATTCCTGCGGGCGGCGAAATGGCCGCCATCGACAGCACTGTGACGGTTGTGATCAACATCGGTCTGCACCGGGAGATCGTAGCGCCGAGTCTGACGGCTCGCGATCTTGATTTCCGACCCTGGACTGGGCAACCAAGCGTGGCTGCCGGCGATGGGCAGTCGAGCGCAAAGACCGGTTCAGCCGGTACGCAGCGCTGGCAATCGGGACAAAGCGACACCAGTAAACAGACTGGTGGATCGGACGGAAGCTTGCAATCGCAACAAAGCGACACCAGTCAACAGACTGGCGGATCAGGTCAACAGACTGAAGGATCAGACGGAAGCTTGCAATCGCAGCAAAGCGACACCAGTGACCAGACGGCCGAATCAGACGGAAGCATAGGGAACAAGATCAAAAAGTCCGGCAAGCCCAAGACGGGCGAATAGCCCGGTGTCGCCTCGACTCCGGCCCTCAGTGTCAGGCATCGCGGCTGTCTCCCGCGACAAACCCGCGCTAGGGATTGTGTGAATCTGTTCGGTCTACGAGATTCGTCACTTAAGTGCGTGATGAGTGCCGCCGGCCTTCTTACTATCGAGTTCTCGGGGACGCCCACCGCGGCATGCCAGACTGATCCGCCAGCTAGAGAAAAAGACTTCCCATGGCACGAGTTCGCTCCCCCGAGCCAGCATTCTCCGACGACTCTTGGGGCCTGATATTGATTCCCGTCCTCGTCTGCGTCGGATTGATCGTTTCCGCGATCATGTGGTTGTAACGTCCGGGGCGCCAAGCGCTGAACGCAACGCGAACCCCCGAGCATCCACATCTGCTAGGTGGATCCACTCGCGGCGTCGCGCCAACGCTGGAAACGAGCCACGTCGTTGACGACGACTGCGTACGGCTGCAACGCGATCATCTTCGCGTTGTCGGACTCGTTCCTGCTAGTGAACAGAAACACCTTGATGCCGGCTTCTCGATAGCTGCGCGCCACA
>DATDKX010000603.1:0-14801 GCA_036519615.1 Propionibacteriaceae bacterium | reverse complement strand
CGGCAATGCCTTGTGGGTTTCTCCGCTGAGCTTCGTCGAGGCGTCGACACCAGGGACGGGCGGCTTCGTCGAGACCCCCAACCAGCGGCTCGGTGTCCAGCACATCCAGCCCATCGCCACCCCTGACCAGCTTGCCAACGTTGCAGTAGAAGGCACTCACACTCCGCTACGGATCGGCGATGTGGCCAATGTGACCGAGGATCACCAACCACTCATCGGCGATGCCAGCTTGGACGGCGCACCGTCCCTGATGCTTGTCATCGAACGCTTCCCCGACGCGAATACGGCGCAGGTCGCCCATGACGTCGACGAAGCGCTCGAGGCCATGGCCCCCGGCCTGGCCGGGATCGACCTGGATGCCAACGTGTTCCGTCCGGACTCCTACATGAGTACGGCGCTCCGCCACCTCGGGGTCGCCGGGGCCGTGAGTGGCCTGCTGCTCGTCGTTTCGGTTGGTTTGCTTTTCGTCTCATGGCGGGTCGTGTTGATTCCCGTCGTGGCGGTCCCACTGTCGCTGGTGTCGGCGGCGTGGGTGCTGCATTTGCGCGGGGAAACGCTGACCACAATGACCCTGCTCGGCCTCGCCGCAGCGACCGCGGTGGTGGTCGATGACGTGGTCGGTGATGTAGCCGCGATACGCAGCCGACAACTGGCGGCCGGCCCGGATACACCTCCTCTCAGCTCAGTCATGGGTGATCTCGTGACGTCCCGGCGTGGGCCGCTGCTCGTGGCCTTGGTGATGTCGATTCTGGTTTTGGCACCGGTGCTGGCCATTGGCGGGGTAACGAACGCCTTCAGCTGGCCGCTCGCCGCGACCTATGTACTGGCAACGGTGACCTCGCTTGTCGTCGCGCTCATCGTTACGCCGGCGATTGCTGTGTTGCTGCTTCGCGACGGTCGGCAGGAGTTGCGGGCGGGCCCGCTTGATCGCTGGATACGCGCTGGAGCGGATCGCGTTGCCGTGCCCGCGATCGGCAAGCCTGGCTTGGTAGCGATGGGTGCCGGCGTCCTCGCCGTTGCGGCGATCTTGGTCGCGACCCTAACGCCCGGCGGACCTGTGCTACCAACCCCGCAGGATCGCAATGTGCTCGTCCGCGTCCAGGGAGCACCAGGAACCGCACTGCCTGAGATGAACCGGGTCACCTCGGCAGTCGCCGCTGAAATGCGCAACGCGCCAGGAATCGAGTCCGCAGGGGCGCACGTTGGCCGCGCGATCACCTCAGACGAGATCGTCGACGTCAACGCCGGAGAGATCTGGCTAACCGTGGCGCCAGACGCCGACTATAAAGCAACCCTTGAAGGAATCCGCGACATCGCGGCGGGGTACCCGGGCCTGCACACCAGCGTTCGGACCTATGCGGAAGACCGTGTTGCCGCGGCCCAGGACAAGGTGGGCAACGAGCTGGTCGTCCGCGTCTATGGGGAGGACCTTGCAACGCTGCGAGACACAGCCGATGACGTCAGCCGGACCTTGACCACCGTTCCCGGCGTTCTCTCGCCCAGGGTGGAACCGCAGGTGACCGAACCCACCCTGCAGATCGAGGTCAACCTCGCCGCGGCACAGCGTCACGGCCTCCGACCTGGCGATGTGCGCCGCGAGGCAACCACACTGATCTCAGGCCTCGCCGTTGGCAACCTCTATGAAGAACAGAAGGTCTTCGACGTGGTGGTTTGGGGCGGACCCCAGATCCGGCAGAGCCTTTCCGATCTTGATGCGCTTCGCATTGATACCCCATCGGGTGAGCCAGTCCGGTTGGGCGACGTGGCGACGGTTCGCATCGCTCCCGATCCAGTCGCGATCGACCACCACAGCGTTTCCCGAAGCCTCGACGTAACCGCCGTCGTCAATGGACGCAGCGCTGCAGACGTCGCCCAGGAGGTGACCTCGCGCCTGCGTGGTATGTCCTTCCCGTACGAGTACCACGCTGAGGTGCTCGGCGATGCTGCGCAGCAGCAGTCCAACCAGGTACGCGTTGCAGCGATTGCAGCTGTCGTGGTTCTGCTGAGCTTCCTGATCTTGCAGGCGGCAACGGGCAGTTGGGGGCTGGCAGCGGCGCTCATGGTCACCTTGCCGGTTGCCCTGGTCGGCGGCGTACTCGTCGCGCCGCTGGTAGGCGGTATCTCATCCATCGGCGTTTTGGTTGCGCTCTTCGCGATACTCGCCCTGGCCATTCGGCAAGCCCTGGTCTTCGTACGCCGGGCCCGTGAACTCGGCGCCGAACTAGGAGCAAGCCCGACCGAGTCGGTGCGGGAAGCCGTACGGGAACTCGCACCATCGGTCATCGGTGTCGCACTCATCACGGCGGCGATCATGGTGGCACCTGCTGTCATGGGCACCACGGCCGGCCTGGAAGCATTCCATCCCTTCGCGGTGAGCATGATCGCCGGCCTGGTGACAGCCACTCTGGTCACGCTGATCGCCGTTCCCGCCTTCTACCTAGCAATCGCTAACCGGGCCCTGTCGAAAGAAGAGGGACGTCCGGCAATGGCAACTCCTGCACCCGCATCTGAAACTGAGGTGGATTCATGAAGATCCGTGGTTTTGCCGCTTCCTTCGCGACACTTGCCTTGATCACAGTTGGCGCCAGTGGCTGCAGCGAGGCCGGGGCGTCGAACGAACCACCCACCACCGATACCGCAGTTACGGTCGAGTCAGCAGGAGAAGACCAGCCGGCACGCCTGACCGTGAGCGAGCGGGGCGTGGAACGGCTTGGCCTTCGTACCGAGCCAGTCCGCGCGGTCTCTGGCCAACCTGGAGTGACCGAGGCTGTCTCGTATTCCGCCGTGGTCTACGACGCCGATGGGAAGTCCTGGGCGTACTCCTCACCCTCCCCGCGGACCTATATCCGAGTGCCACTCGAGATCAACTCGATCACCGGAAAGACGGTCCTGCTCAAGAGCGGCCCGCCAGTGGGGACGCCGATCGTCGTCGTGGGCGCGCCCGAGCTGGTAGGCGCCGAGGCCGGGATCAGCGGTGAGGAGTGATGGCCCAACCGGACCAGACCCAGCCGCGTCACACCTTGATGCGGTGGATCGTCGGCACCAGCCTGAACTACCGCTTCCTGGTCGTTGCCATCGGCGCGCTACTGATGGTGTTCGGCGTTGCCACGCTGCCCTCGACAAGAGTTGACGCTTTTCCGGAATTCGCGCCTCCACGCGTGGTCATCCAAACCGCCTGTCTCGGCCTGTCAACCTCCGATGTGGAGCAGCTGGTCACCGTACCGCTGGAGCAGGCCCTCAATGGAGTCGAGGGTCTCGACGACATGCGGTCCAAGTCGGTACCGCAACTATCGGCGATCGAGCTGATCTTCAAGCAAGGCTTTGACGAACTCAAGGCCCGCCAGCTGGTTCAGGAGCGAATGACCGAGGTCGCCACCACTTTGCCGACGTGGGCCGCGCCGCCGGTCATGCTGGCGCCCGTCTCGGCGACCGGCCGGGCGATACAAATCGGCATGACCTCGAAGGATCACTCACTGATCCAGATGTCGATGTCGGCGTACTGGACGATCCGTGCGCGCCTGCTGGAAGTTCCTGGAGTCGCCAACGTTGCGCTCTGGGGCGAGCGTTTGCAGATGATGCAGGTTCAGGTCGAACCACCCAAGATGGAGGCCCAGCACGTCGCCCTGAACGAGGTCATGGAGGCTACCGCGGATGCGGTCGATTCCGGTCTGCTGCGCTTCTCCAGCGGCTCCATCATCGGCACCGGCGGCATGGTCGAATCACCGAACCAACGCATCAATGTGCGCAACGTGCTGCCGATCATCACCCCAGATGATCTTGCTAAAGTCCCGCTGCACGCTGACGGCAGCGGCAAAGGTGTCAAGATCGGCGACATCGGCCGCGTGGTCGAGGACCACCAGCCGCTCATTGGCGATGCGGTGATCAACGATAGTCCGGGTCTGCTCATCGTGGTAGAAAAATTGCCCTGGGCCAACACGGTCGAGATGACTAAGGGCGTTGAGGAGGCCATCCGGTCGCTGGAGCCGGGCTTGCCGGGGGTGCAGTTCGACACCACGATCTTCCAGCAGGCGAATTTCATCACCGCATCGATTCACAACCTGACTGAGGCACTGATACTCGGGTTCGTGCTGGTGATCGTGATCTTGGCACTATTCCTATTTGAGTGGCGGGTCGCACTGATCAGCGTGCTCACCATCCCACTCTCGTTGATGACCACGCTGCTGGTCTTGTACTGGCGTGGGGAAACGATCAACACCATGACGCTGGCGGGGCTTGTGATCGCCTTGGGGGCGGTGGTGGACGACGCCATCATCGATGTCGAGAACATCGTCAGACGGCTCAGGCAACACCGCTTGTCGGGTGCCGAGGGCTCCACCGCCTCGGTGATCTTGAACGCGTCGCTAGAGGTTCGGGGTCCGATCGTGTACGCGACCTTGATCATCGTTGCCGCGGCCGTACCGGTGTTCTTGCTGCAAGGGCTGACGGGCGCGTTCTTTCGTCCGCTGGCCCTGTCGTACACGCTCGCTATTGTGGCGTCGCTGCTGGTCGCACTGACGGTCACGCCGGCACTCTCGCTGATCTTGCTCGGCCGGTCCAAGATCGAACGGCGGACATCGCCGGTGGTCGCAGTCCTGCAGCGCGGCTACACCGCGGCAATGTCCCGGATCGTTGTCCGGCCGCGGTGGGCGTATGCGACGTTCGCGCTGCTTACCGTTGTGGGAATCGCGCTCACACCGCTGCTCGGGCAGTCTCTCTTTCCGGGCTTTAAGGAGCGCGACTTCCTTATTCACTGGGTGAGCCAGCCGGGGACCTCGGCCGATGAGATGCGGCGGACAACGCTCGCGGTCAGCAAGGAACTTCGAGAGATCCCGGGCGTGCGCAACTTCGGCGCCCACATTGGCCAGGCGTTCCTCGGCGAAGAGGTTGCCGGAGTCAATCTCGGTGAGAACTGGATCAGCATCGATCCCTCGGTTGACTACGACGAGACCCTGGATGCGATCGAAGACGTCAATGACGCCTATCCAGGTCTGTTCCGTGAGACCCAGACATACCTCGACGAACGCATTGAGGAAGTGATCTCGGGCGGCAAAGAGCCGATCGTGGTCCGCATCTACGGCGAGAACCTGACGGTGCTTCGCGAAAAAGCTGCCGAGATCGAAGAGATCATGGGCAGCATCGAGGGTGTCGAAGACCAGCACACCGATATCTCGACCGATGTCCCGCAACTGCAGGTCGAGGTCAATCTTGCTAAGGCCGACAAATACGGTCTGAAGCCAGGAGACGTACGCCGAGCCGCCGCGACCCTTGTCGCGGGCGAGGAGGTCGGCGACATCTTCCGTGGCGGTAAGGCCTACGACGTCCTGGTGTGGAGCACACCGCAGACGCGCACTAGCGTGCAAGACATCCAGAACATGCGTATCGACACGCCGTCGGGGAGGACCGTCCGACTTGCCGATGTGGCTGACGTCTCGCTGCAGCCGAGCCCCAATGCTATCGATCGCGAGGGCGACTCTCGCCGACTCGATGTCGAGGCGACGTTCGAGGGTGATCTTGGTTCAGTCGTCGGGCAGCTTCAGGAAAAGCTCAAGGACGTCAAGTTTGATCAGGGATATCACGCGGAGATACTCGGCGAATGGCAGGAGCGAGAGTCGGCCCAGCGGATACTGCTGGTCACTGCGGTGCTCGCCGGTGCCGCGATCCTGCTGCTGCTGCAAACCTCCTTCGGCAGCTGGCGCCTCGCCCTGTTGAGCTTCCTGACTCTGCCGATGGCCTTGGTTGGTGGCGTCATCGCAGCCTTCCTCGGCGGTGGAATCGTGTCGCTCGGGTCGTTGATCGGATTCTTCACCGTCTTCGGCATCGCCGCTCGGAACGGGATCTTGTTGATCAATCACTTCCAGCACTTGGAACGCGAGGAGGGGATGGCATTCGGACGTGACCTGGTGGTGCGGGGGGCTCGAGAACGATTGTCGCCGATCTTGATGACCTCGCTGGCCACGGGCCTGGCCCTGATTCCGCTGGTGATCTTCGGTGAGCGCCCCGGTCAGGAGATTGAACATCCGCTGGCAATTGTGATCGTTGGTGGCCTGGTTACCTCCACGCTGCTCAACTTGTTCGTAACGCCGTCGCTGTACCTGCGTTTCGGTAAGTCACGCAAAGAGCGGGAGCCGGAAGCACCGGCCACGGAACCGGAGCCTCAGACGGCCTAGGGCTGGTGTCGAACGACACGAACGCGGCAATCTGCTGGAATCGGTTGACGGGGTCCACCGGTCGGGCAAGGATGATCCCCGGAGTGGGCTGGGCTCAGCCAGCTCATATTGCTCGGCTCCGGTCACCAGGCCTGAGCCCATCTCGGGGGAGACACTCTTGCGCCAGAAACCACTGCTCGCTGCTGTCGGAGCCGCCTGCTCGGCACTGCTGCTCGCCATGCCGTTGTCGGCCTCAGCCACGCCGAAAGTGCCGACCGCGAGCCTCGTCTCGGACGACCTGGCGGCACCGTTCAACATCGCCTTCAAGGGCCACGGTGTGTACGTCGCGGACGGTGGCCTGAACAAGGTCGTACGGGTCCGTCGCGACGGCACCCTGAAGGACATCGTCTCGAAGGCGACCGGCACCTCGGGGCTGGCATTCTCTAAGCACGGCCGGTATCTGGCTTACACCACCACAGAGAGCGGCGAGCCCCCGGTAGAGGGCGGTGAGCCGCCGCCGATTACTGCCAGCGGCCTCAATATCAACGGGCCTCACGGCTCCCACGTGTACGCGGACACCCTGGCTTACGAGAAGGCGAACAACCCCGACCAGCACGTGCATTACGGTGTCCGCAACCCGCCCGAGTGTCTGAAGGACGCACTCGGTGATCGGGCAAGCTACAAGGGCCTGGTGGATTCTCACGCGTACTCGGTCGCTCGGTACAAGAACAAGTGGGTGGTCGCCGACGCGGGCGGCAATGACCTGTTGTGGGTGACTAATCGTGGCAAGATCTCCACTCTGGCGGTGCTGCCGAGCCAGCCGCTCAAGATCACGCCGGAGAATGCGTCGGCCCAAGGCATCCCGAAGGACTGCGCGGTCGGCCGGACGTACAAGTTCGAGGCGGTGCCGACCGATGTCGAGGTCGGCCGCGACGGCTACCTGTACGTCACCACGCTGCCCGGCGGCCCAGAAGATCCGAGCCTTGGCGCGCGCGGCAAGGTCTACCGAGTGAACCCGCACAACGGCCACATCAAACTCGTGGCCAGTGGATTCCTCGGCGCCACCAACCTCGCGATCGGCAAGCACGGCAAGATCTTCGTGGCCGAGCTCTTCGGCGGCCAGATCTCAGTGGTCAAACACGGCAAGGCCCACAAGTACGTCAGCCTGCCGGGCGTAGTTGCGGTGGAGATCGACCACAGCGGCGCCCTATGGGCAGCAACGCTCGGCAACCAGGATCCGCCCGCTCCCGGCACGCTGGTCAAGATCGTCAAGGTACGCGCCACGCCATAGACCCTCGCCGTCTGCGAGCTAAGACTCGCCCGACATGCACCGCACAGCAGGGGGCAGCGATTGTCGCTGCCCCCTGCTGCTGACTTTGGAACCGGCAACGACCTGAGCGGCCTCTGGCCTTAGACTCCGCGGCATGGAGTATCGACAACTTGGCCGAAGCGGCCTCCGCGTATCAACCATCACCCTCGGCACCATGGGTTTTGGCGGGACGGGCTGGGCGACACCTGTGGGTCAGATCGACGTGGAGGGCGCGCGGAAGCAGATAGACCTGGCGCGCGACGCCGGGGTCAACCTATTCGACACGGCCGACGTGTACTCCAGCGGCCTATCTGAGGAGATCTTGGGCAAGGCGCTCGGGTCCGACCGTGATGAGGTCCTTATCGCGACCAAGGTACGGGGGTCGATGGGTGATGGCCCGAACGACGCCGGTCTCTCCCGGCACCACATCATTCGCGGTGCTGAGGGCAGCTTGCGTCGGCTTGGCACCGACTACATCGATCTGTACCAAGTACACGAATGGGACGGGCAGACTCCCCTCGAGGAGACGCTACAAGCACTCGATGACCTTGTACGGTCCGGCAAAGTCCGCTACATCGGCTGCTCGAACTACGCCGCCTGGCAAGTCATGAAAGCACTGTGGATCGCCGATCGTAAGGGTCTGACGCCATTCGTCAGCAACCAGCTCTACTACTCGTTGCAGGCGCGTGACATCGAGAACGAGCTAGTGCCGGTGGCGGTGGACCAGGGCCTCGGCATCCTGGTCTGGAGCCCGATCGCCGGCGGCCTGCTGTCCGGCAAGTACCGCCGGGATAAGGAGGCCCCCGCCGGTAGCCGGCATCTGACTGAGTGGAACGAACCGCCGGTCTACGACGAGGACAAGCTCTACGACACCGTCGAGGAGCTTGTGGCGATTGGTGCCGACCACGGCGTTTCTGCCGCCCAGGTGGCGCTGGCGTACACCTTGGGCAAACCCGCGGTGACCTCGGTGATCGTCGGCGCCCGGACCGAGGATCAGCTGGCGGACAACCTGGCCGCCGCCGAGTTGAGCCTGTCCGACGACCAGGTGGCGCGGTTGGACGAGGTCAGCGCGCAGCCGCTGCCGTACCCGTTCTGGCATCACGCAAAGTCCGCGAACGATCGCTTGAGCCCAGCCGACATCACGCTGCTGGCCCGTCACATCGGGGGCTGAGTCGCTCCGCGAGAACCCCCGCCAGAGCCTTACTTCGCCGGTCATCGACGCAGCTTCCGCTGCTAAGTCGCCTGCGGCTGCTCCGAGCCGTCCGGCCGCAGCCGAGCGACGAGCTCGCCGCGGCTACGGACGCCAACCTTGCTGAACACTGACTTCAGATGATCTTGCACCGTGTTGGTGGAGATGAAGAGGCGCCCGGCAATATCGGAGGTTGAGTGTCCGCCGATGACTTCGCTGCACACCTGCCGCTCCCTCGCTGTCAGACCGTACGCCGCAAACAACAGAGTCATCAGATGATCGCCGCTGGCCGGCTCGATGGCGACTGCGATCTGTTCCTCATCCCCACCGATCAGCGGGCTTGCGTGCAGGATGGCCCATTGGCCGTGTGCGACTCGTAGCCGGGCGCGAAAACCGCCCGACGCCGCAGCGCGGGCACCGCTCGCCATTACCCGCATGATCACCGTGAAGCGGCCGGGTGCGATCTCGTCGAGGCGGTCTTGCCACTCCCGTGCAGCCTGTGTGACTGCCTGAGGTTCACCTTGCGGGCTCACGACCACGATCGCCGGATGGCCACTGGTCTTCTGCTCAGTCGCCTCAAAGCGCACCGCCAGCCGCGTGGCCGTCGCGATGGCAGGCGCGACCGCGGTGAGGAACTCGGTCTCGCGGTCGCTGAAGTCGTGGCCCGTTCGCACCATCCCGGCCGCCCCCCAGCAGGCTCCATCGGCCATGAAGAGCACGCGAAGTTCCTGATCCACGCCGAGAGGGCGCCACACGTTGTTGAATCGAAGGCTTCGGTTGCGTTCACGCTCCGGCATATCAGAGAGCTTGGCCGACGGCGTCTTGCGGAGAGCGAGAGTGGCGAATCTATGCGGCTCCCCGACGGAATACTCCGACTCGGCTAGGCGTGGCTCATACTCCGGTGCCACCTGCGGCTCGCCGTTTGTCACTCCGCTGAATACCAGTGATTCCGGGTCGATCGTGACCCAGCAAGTCAGGTCGGTGCCGATCCTGGCGTCGATCAGGCGGATTGCTGCGGCGTGCAGTTCACCGACGCCGAGCCCCGAGGTGGCCAGCGCCGTAATGTCTCGGCGGGCGCGGTAGGCCCGCTCTTCCCACACACTCGAATTGTTTCACCTCTTCGCACATCGAGGCATTCCCAGAATTCTGGGATCGACTGGGAGAGATGGAACTAGGGTCGCAGCTATGGCGAGTCCTCAGACCACCTCTACGGCCACCGAGCGGGTCTGGTCACAATTGCCTGAAGGTGCCCGTGAGGTCCTGGAGAGCGAGCTGTCGCCAACCGATCTGCAAAGCCTGCTGCTTAGCCTCGCGCAGACTCGAGCCCGCCGGATCAGTCCAGCGGAGGCGCTACGTCGCTGGAAGTCGGACCGGTTCGTTCGGCCCGCCGCAATTGATCCGGGTCGGCTGTCCGAGGTCGAAAATCGGCTGTGGCAACGGCTACGGGACACCCCGTTCGTTGGTTTAGCGCTGTCTCCGGTTACCCCCTTGGGCACCTGCACCTCAGTGGGCGCCGTGGACCAGAACCGGATTGTCAGCACTATGCGCTCCAGTGAGGTGGTTAGCGATCCGTGCAACGTGCTGGCACTGGAGGCAGCACTCCGTCGGCGGTCGAGTGCTGATCAGGTGCATTTGGCTAGCTGCCATCGCGTGTTACGGGCTCAGCGGTTCGTCGATTCCAATGCCTTCGCCCATTTCGTGATCTTCGCGTTGGTGTCGAGCGCTCGGGATTCCTGTACGGCCCGGACGGAAGCGCAGTTGTTGATCATGCATCTGAGCTTCTGGCAGCAGGTCCTGGATGACCTGCTCGGCGCCAGCTGGGGTCGCTTCGCCTACACCCTGATCGACAATCAGTCGATCGGCGATCGGCTGGTCGATGCGATCCAATCGGAGTTGCCTGACGCGCCGTTGACTGAGTACCCGGAACGCACCCAGGGAATTGGCTACTACCACACGGCGGCCTTCAAGATCATGGCGAAGGCTGAAACGAACGAACTCGAGATTGGCGATGGTGGCTTTGTCGGATGGACTGCCGAGCTGATTCCGGACGCGAAGGAGCGCTGTCTGATCTCTTGTGTGGCCCCGGAGCGGATCGCCGGTTTGATGCTGGCAGCCTAACGTCTGGCCTCCTCGAGAAAGCATTCCCAGAATTCTGGGATCGACCTGATCCGGTGGCGGAACATAACGTCACTCGTATGACGCATCAGGTTCAACACACTGCTGCCGGCGAAGGAATCGAACTGACCGCGCCAGATGCAGTGCTCACTGTCAAGATCGACGGTGCACACACCGATGATCACTATGAGCTCTTCGAGGTTGATGCGCCGCGAGGGCCGGCCACCGCCTTGCATCGCACCGGATGGGCGAAGGCCTTTTACGTCCTCAACGGTCGCATGATCGTTCAGGTCGAGGATGAGGGATTTGACCTCGGGCCGGGTTCGTCGATCACCGTCCCGCCTGGGGCGCTGCACACCTTCACCGTACTGAGTCCGACGACGAAGTTCCTGGCGATCAGCATGAGCGGCGCAATGGGCCGGTTCCACGCCGACCTCGACGCCACGATCCCTCGGGATCGTCCGCTCGAGGAGGTCACAGATGAAATTCGGCAGGTCCTGAGTCGCCACGATGTGATCGTTGCCGGCTTGGAGACTGCCGACTTGGAGTCCGTCTCGTGACAGTAGTCGTGTGGATCTTTGCGTTCGTGGTCGCGGTAGTCCATCTCCTTGCATTCACGTGGGAGACCCTGCTGTTCCAACGGCCTGGTGTGCATCAGGGCATCTTTGCCATTCCAACAACCGACGTTCGCCCGGTACGTCTGTGGGCGTTCAACGTCGGCTTCTACAACTTGTTCATTGCGTGCGGTCTTGTCGGCGGCGTCATCGTCTGGATGAATGGCAATGAAGCTGTCGGCCGAGCACTTGTCATCTATTTGTGCCTTTTCGCGTTCCTGGCCGGGATCGCGCTGTTCGCCTCCGATCGGCTGGCAATGAGTCGGCCGCGGGGGACAGGTCTTGCTGGGTCGCTAGCCCAAAGCGTGCCACCACTCATCGCTCTCACTGCCGCGCTCTTGTGACCGACCGTGAATTTCCCACGCTGCGTGGGATTCTCACGTTGCTTATTGATGCATTTAGCCCATGAGCCGTAGCCGGCGGGCACAATGTGGCCATGGCCCACACCAGTGATCGGGTACGCGCCATCCTTGTCGCGCTGACGGCGGTAACCCAGGCCGTCTCAGCTCCGCTGACTATCTGGGCGCTCGGACCGGCGTCCAACACAGGCGCTATCTCCGATGCCAACGCAAGTCCTGTTACTCCGGCAGACTACGCATTCGTGGTTTGGGGATTGATCTATGCGGCCTGCATTGCGCTTGCGATCTATCAGCTCTTGCCGAGCCAGCAAGTGCGGACAGTGCACCGGCTGACGGGTTGGTGGCTATTTGGCGCATTCACCGCGAGCACGCTCTGGGTGCCTATCTTCGGAACCCGTACGCTCTGGCTCGCCCAAGTACTGATTTTGATCTTGGTCGGCTACCTCGTCGCCGCAGCCCGAGGGTTCTTGCGGGTCGGGCCAGCCGCCAGCACGGCGGAGGAAGTCTTGCTTCGGTTGCCGGTGATGATCTATCTCGGGTGGGCGACCTTGGCGGCGGCGGCTGGATTTGCTACGACCTTTCGCTCCTGGGGTATGCCGGCCTCGGCACGTTGGGTGAATGAAATTGGCGTAGTACTGGTGGTTAGCGCGTTGATCATGTCGCTCTTCGTGGTGTCCAGGCTGGTTGCCGTTCTCGGCTTTCTGCTGACCGCCTGTTGGGCGCTGCTCGCCGTGGCGCTGGCTACGCAATCCAATTCGGTCCGCAATGCCGCGGTGGTCGGCATCGTGATCATGGTGGCGGTCGTGATCGGCCGCACAGTGCGCAGCCAGGAACGTCGGACTGTGCTCCTTGGGTGAGCCGATCACGGCGGGCAGTTCAAATTTCCGACCAATGCGGACTTTTGGAGTCCAGATCTGGCAACAAGTAGTCGAATTTCCGACCAATGCGGACTTTTGACTGATCGATCACCCGTTGACGCGGTATTGGAGATAAACCACGCCGTTGCCGAATCGGCGCTCATCCAGCAGCTCAAGCTGCAGCCGGACGTTGTCGGGTAGCGCGGGCGTACCGCCTCCCACCAGGATGGGGGACAGGAACAGGTGACATTCATCGACCAACCTGGTCCTCAGTGCCTGAGCGGCAAGTGTGGGACCGCTCACCGCGATGTCGCGAGTCGCCTTGGCTTTCAGCTGCTGAATCGCATGCACGTCGAAATCACGCTCCAGCCTGGTCTTGGCGCTGGTTACCCTTTCCAGGGTCCTGGAGTAAATGATCTTGTCTGCTGCCTGCCAGATCTTGGCGAACTCTTGCTCCGCTGAGGGCTCGCCATTACCGGTTGGCGCGGTGTCCCAATAGCGCATGACCTCATACATCCGGCGCCCGTAGAGATAGCTTCCAATATCTCGTTCCAGGTCATTGATGAATCTGTGCACCTCTTCGTCGGGCTAAGCCTCCTCAATCAGGGCAGATTCGGCTCGCGGCCACAGGTGGCGGCGAGCAGGCCTTATGACAGGTGACGCCTAAGCCTCCTCAATCAGGGCAGATTCGGCTCGCGCTTCACCGATTCAATCCCACTCTGCGCGGCAGCCTTGGAGGAGTAGCCTTCGCCACCCGTCGCAATGACCTGCCCGTTAGTCGCACGGAGCCTCCACCGGTACTCGCCATGAGAGCTCCTGTACGGGTGAGGTGACGGACACGTGCAGGACAGGCAACAGTCCTCCTCAGATTCGGCCCTCGGGAAAGCGGTCGCAACCGACACCGTATCCCGGCCGATTTCATGTCGTTTCTCACCACTTGCCGGAGGAAACGGGAGCCTTCAGGCCGGGGCGAAGTCGATGATCTGGTACTCGGTGGCCGGAGTCTCCCGCACTGCGCGGCAGGTCAGTTGAGCATCAGTGCGGCGTACGGAAAGTACATGCACCCGCACCATTCGTTGCAAAGGCTCGATCACAAGATCAACGAAGGTCTCCGACCCGTGCCCGTGGTGCGGTCCGATGTGCTCGGTGCTGTGCACCGTGACGTCTGCCGGGCCGAGCGGACCAAAGCGCTGGTACGCGGCGATGACGGCCGCCTGAACAGGTGGCAGAAACCGCGCCATACCGCGCAGCCCGTCGGCGATCACCGTGCCGGCAAGATAGGCCTCGACCGTAGCCAGCGCACTCTCAGGATCAACATTTCCGTAGTAGAAGCCATCTGGCAGCACCGCAAGATTCGGCGCAAAGCGGTCACCGCCAACGTGGCTGCACTCCCAGACCAACTCCGGCCATCGAGACGACAGAGCGGAGGCAACCGGGCGGCCACGGAGTGCGCAACAGACGTCATGTACGCCGTGAGTGCACACCAAGATCATGGGGTTGGGGATCAAGGGCTCGGGCTGTGGCATCACCGGTGCCGAGATGTTGATCAAGGCGTTGGCGGCATTCAACAGATCTTTGTCTTCCCGCCAAGGCCCAGTCACGGTAGGGGAGTCAAGCCCAGCAAGGATCCACCGGCGAGGTACCAGCCGATCAATTCGCCCGGGCCGGCGTACAAGCAAAATTCGAGTCGCCGAGCCGCCCGTACGTGTCAACCTGGAAAGCACATCGGGGTCGATTCCGGCGCCTGCGACGGCATCGATGCGCCACGGACCCGGATGTTCCAGCAACAACCAGCGGTGAGCGGGTGGCGCACTACCCGCCAAGGGATCTGCTCGCTCGCGCGCTGCGTCCGCGCAGCGGAACGCCGGTTCTGGGCGATTCACTCCACAATGACGACGCCGGCGAGCAGTAGGCGCCGCGCAAGATCAAGACCGAGGTCACCGGCCCTTGCGCCGCCTGCCGTCAGCAGAGTCTTGAGCGGCGCGACATCGCTTTCGGCCACTGTCAGGTCCCCGGCACGACTGCGCAGGACTATGTCAGCTCCGGTGTGATCAAAAGAGGCAATCAGGTGCCGGCGGAGCACGATCTGAGTGTCCGCAGTGATCACATCGGCATCCCGAAGCTGCTTGAGGGGTCCGACCGGCTCGGCGCGCTGGTTGGACCGAGCATTCCGGAGCAGCGCCTCAGACATCTGATCAATGTCGGCATGCTT
>DATDKX010000602.1:0-6979 GCA_036519615.1 Propionibacteriaceae bacterium | reverse complement strand
GCGATCGCTCGGGCAATGGGATGTTCGCTTTCGGACTCGACAGCGGCGGCTAGAGCTAGCAGTGCGTTGCGAGCAATGCCATCAGTGGTCGCGACATCGACGACCGCAGGCTCACCCTTTGTCAAGGTTCCGGTCTTGTCGAAAAGTACGACGTCCACGGTGCGCATCTGTTCCAGGGCCAGCCGATCCTTGATCAAGATCCCGGCCCGCGCGGCCCGCTCGGTGGAGATCGCAATCACCAGAGGGATCGCCAGTCCGAGTGCGTGCGGGCAGGCGATGACCAGGACTGTCACGGTACGCGTGACGGCTTCGTCAAGCTGCCCGAGTAGTGCCCAGACGAGAAAAGTGATCAGCCCTGCACCAGCTGCGAAATAGAACAGAAACGCCGCTGCTCGGTCGGCGAGTGCTTGAGCCCGCGAGGATGAAGCCTGGGCGTCGGCGACCAGTCGCTGGATTCCGGCGAGCGCGGTCTCCTCACCCACGGCGGTGATCTTGACGCGGATTCCATTGTCAGTAGCCACTGTTCCGGCGACCACCCGGTCGCCCGGCGAGCGGCGTATGGCGCGGGACTCGCCGGTGATCATGGATTCATCAACAGCCGCGGTGCCCGACAGGATCGTCCCGTCGGCCGGAATCCTGGCCCCCGAGCGTACGAGGACGACATCACCCACGGCCAACTCGTCCAGGCTCACCGTCTCGGTCTCGGCGCCATGTACCCGCTCTGCGGAGTCCGGCAGCAGGGCGGCCAGCGCATCGAGAGCGCTGGACGCCGCACCAAGTGCTCGCATCTCCAGCCAATGACCGAAGAGCATGATCACGATCAGCAGCGCTAATTCCCACCAGAAATCCAGGTTGAAGCCACCGAGTCGCAGCGTGGTCGCCCAGGACGCTACGAAGGCCACGGTGATGGCAAGTGAGATCAGCAACATCATCCCGGGCTGCCGCCGCTTGATCTCGCTCCATGCGCCGGTCAGAAAAGGCGCGCCGCCATAGAAGAAGATCACGGTTCCGAGCAGGGGCGAGATCCAAGGAACCCAAGGTCCAGATGGGAGCGGATAACTCAACAGTTCGGAAAACATCATGCTGAAGCCCACGACCGGAAGGGCCAGCACCGCGCTGATCATAAATCGGCGACGGAAGTCGGCGGCATGATGGCCGTGCCCGTTGCCATGGTGCTCATGGTGCGCGGCTTGGGCCATCTGCTCGGCGTCCACGTGCTCCATGTGATGGCGGGCATCGGCGTGTCCGGACATTGGCGAAGGCTCCATCATTCCTCCTTTATACCCCTATGGGGTATAGCATTGGCTCGGCAACCGCCCGCTCACGTGCGGTATTCCCAGTTCGTTATAGGTCCGATACAATCGAATGCACGTTCGACCTCGGGGAACCCCAAATGATTAGACACAGACTGCGTCGGCTGGAGGTGACCATGTTCGAGGGATTTACCGACGAGATGGTCAACCTCGGGGACGTGCAGCTTCGTGTGCGGTGTGGTGGCTACGGTTCGCCGCTCCTTCTTATCCATGGTCATCCCAGGACATCGGCCACCTGGCACCGGGTCGCACCGCGCTTGGCGGCAGCCGGCTTCTGCGTGGTCTGCGCGGACATGCGTGGTTATGGGCGGTCGAGCAAACCGAGACTCCGCGATGATCACCGTCAGCAGGCCAAGCGGGCGGTGGCCGATGATCTTGCAAAGCTGATGACGCAGCTGGGACATGATCAGTTTGCGGTCGTTGGACATGATCGCGGCAGCCACGTCGCCTTTCGGCTGGCGATGGACCATCCGAGCCATGTCAGCAGGCTCGTGATCATCAATGCGGTGCCGATCATCGAGGCCTTGGAGCGCTGGGATGCTCGCGTTGCCGAGCGCTGGTTTGACTGGTTTTTCTATGTGCAGCCTGAGCTGCCGGAACGCGTGATCTCCGCCGACCCTATGGCCTGGTACCGGCCGGAGTCCGAACGGATGGGTGCAGAAAACTACGCGGAACTGATCGAGGCGATCAACGACCCTGAGACCGTACGCGCCATGCTCGAGGACTATCGCGCTGCCTTGAGCGTAGACCGGGACGCGGACCGTGCTGACCGGCTCGCCGGCCGCACCATCGGCTGTCCGACGCTGGTTCTGTGGTCGAGCCAGGGTGACATCGAGGCGCTCTTCGGCAATCCGCTGGCGATCTGGAAGGCGTGGGCCGAGGACCTGCATGGCTCCCCGATCGAATCCGATCCGCAGATGGCGGAGGAAAATCCTGGCGACCTAGTGAAGGCCCTCACAGAGTTTCTGGGAGGTCCCACTGAACAGCCGGCCCTTTGGGAAGCTACGGGCACATAGCCGACATTGTGCGCTGAGCCTGTCGCAGGGCCCGCGGTCGCTCTTCGCGGCCCCCGGCTATGCGCTCTGGCGGACAGGCGGCGCGTGAGCGGTCGTAAGATTGCCCGAGTCCTGCATAAATTTGACGACTTTCACAGCTTTGTACGGCATTCTTGCTCCTAGTCCGATTCGGGGGGCGGATCGGAGCTGAGTTAGAGGGGAAGAGATGAGAACGGCCTATCGCGTACTTGCACTTGCGATTGCGGCAATGGTTGCTATTCAGGCGGGAGCCATCGGCTACGCAGTCTTCGCGCAGTTCAACTGGATCGAGGAAGGCGGCACATTCGATAAGGCGGCATTCGACACGGGCGCGCCCGGCACCGGAGCCTTTATGTTCCACGCTTTCTTTGCCGGAGCGGTGTTGCTCGCTTCGCTCGCGATGCTGATCGTCTCGTTCTTCGCGAAGATTCCGCAGGGCGTCAGGTGGGCCTTGTTCGTCTTGATCGCCACCATCGTCCAGATCGCTCTGGGCGTGCTCTCGCACCTGTGGGCTGGGATCGGCGCGCTGCATGGTGCAGCCGCACTGGTGCTCTTCGGGGTTGCTGTTATGGCAGCCATGCGGTCGCGTAAGCCGGCCGCTGTTGAAGAGCCGGTGGCGGCAGAAGTCGCGTAGCGCGACAGTCGTAGCTATCGCAATCCATCATGGCTAGCCGTACATCTGCGCGCGTACGGCTCATTGTCTCGCTAGTAGCGGCGCTAGCGATCCTTGCGCCGCTGGCCTGGCTGTGGCAGGCCAGCCTGGTGCCAAACGGCTACTCCGTGATGGGCATGGGCTACCTCGACTACGGAGGCGGCCTCGTTGCTAGTCATGATCACGAGTCGACGGCTCGCTCGATCAACGACATTGTGGTCGATCCTGGCCGCAAGGCCGATGTTCGCGTCGATCTTGTCGCCGAGCAGCAGAACCTGAGTATCGGCGGCCGATCGGTGCCCGGCTACACCCTCAACGGCACCTCACCTGGCCCGACGATCACGGCTCAGCAGGGTCAGCTCATCGAGGTGCACCTGCGCAACGCCTCGGTCAAGGCTGGTATTGCGTTGCATTGGCATGGAGTCGATGTGCCGGCGGCCATGGACGGGGTGGCGGGAGTAACCCAGGACGAGGTGCCCATTGGCGGCGAGTTCACCTATCGGTTCGTGGCGAAGCAGGTGGGGACGTATTGGTATCACTCCCATCAGGTCTCCAACGAGCAGGTGATCGGCGGCCTCTTCGGCACGCTGGTGGTGCTACCCAACGGGGGTCGCGGCGAGGCCGTCGATGTGATCGCCGCGGCGCATACCTATGGCGGCATGAAGACGATCAATGGTGTCGCCGGCGATATGAAAGTGCCGGCGAAGCCTGGTCAGCAGGTACGGGTCCGCGTGATCAACACCGACAATGGCCCGATCGAGACATGGGCCGATACGCCATTCCAAGTGCTGGCAACCGACGGCTACGCCGTCAATGGCCCGACCGATGTAACCGACCATTCGATGACGGTCACTGCTGGTGGGCGGGCCGATCTTGGAGTGAGGATGCCGAGCGATGGCAAGCCGGTACGAGTGCAGGTCTCGAAAGGCACTGCCGTCATCCTTGGGAACGGCGATCCCGCGGCACCGCCGCAACCGCGCACTGCTCTCGATCTGCTCAGCTATGGAACCCCGACCGTGTTGAGCTTCGACCCTGCGAAGGCGAACCGGCATTTCGACTACTCGATCGGCCGCCGTCCCGGCTTTGTACGGGGCCAACCGGGGCTGTGGTGGTCGATCAATGGTCACCTGTATCCCGATGTGCCGATGTATGTGGTCCGCGAGGGCGACATCGTGATCATGCATATTGACAATCACAGTGGTCAGCTGCATCCCATGCACCTCCACGGGCATCACGCGGTGGTGCTGTCGCGCAATGGCGTGGCCGCCACCGGCAGCCCGTGGTGGATTGATTCCTTGAATGTGCTCGAGGACGAGACGTACGACATTGCGTTCCTGGCGGACAACCCCGGCATCTGGCTTGATCACTGCCACCAACTCAAGCATGCGGCGCAAGGCATGGTGGCTCATCTGATGTATGAGGGAGTCAGTACGCCATACAAGATTGGCGGTACGGCGAACAACCGACCCGAGTAACTCTTCGTGTGTCAAATTTCCGACCAATGGCGGCATCTCGACCGCTGGAGCCGGCGTTGAGGCTTCAAAACTCGGCATTGGTCGGAAATTCGCAGTCGGCGTTAGGCCGATGACTAGGGGAGTCATATGTGGTCTATGTCCATAAATGCCTCTCAAGGAGGAAGGCTGATGAGCGACACATTCGACGTTGTCGTGCGCCGCACCTTCCCAGTCCCGCCCCATGAAGCGTGGCGGGCCTGGAGCGAGTCTGATCTTGTCAAGCGGTGGTGGGGACCAGACGGTTTTACGTGTCCGATGGCCGACGTTGATCTTCGCGTCGGAGGGCGCACGCTCGTTGCGATGCGGGCTCCGGCCGAGTTCGGCGGGGGAGACCTCTACAGTACGTGGACTTTCACCGAGGTCGTGCCGCACTCACGGATCGGCTACGTGTTCAACTTTGCCGATCAAAACGGCAATCGGCTGGTGCCTGCTGATCTTGGCATGGGGCCCGGAATACCCGATGACGGTGAGCACGTGGTGACCTTCGACGACCTCGGCGACGGTCGGACGGAGATGATCATCATCGAGCATGGCTACACCACCGAAGACGCCCGCAATCTCTCTCAGGGTGGGCTGGAACAGTGCGTCGACAAGATGGCGGCGATCTTCACGGACCGTGACTAGGCTAGGACTTCGACTCCTCGACCTTCGTGTGCTGCTCGGCATTCGTGTGCCGTACGCCACCGTCGGTTTGGTTCGCCGCCTTTGACAACGATCCCAGCTCAGGGAGGCCGATGTGATGGAATCTGATCGGTTGCCTAGTTGCAACTATTCGATGCGATAGCGAAATCTGCGTTTTTTGATCTGGAGATCGCCATAGAGGGTGTTCGGGGCTTAATCGTGCTGGGCGTTTGCTGGCCTGAGACGGCAAACAGGTATTGCGGCCGGGTCGCGGCGAAGGCGGCAGCCGATGTTGACATCGTGCTGACGCATCCATAGAATCGAATACATGTTTGATATTGGCAGCCTCAGCAGCCGCCTCCCCCAGCGGCGTGTGTGGGTGGAACCCCCGAGCTTCCCGCACTAGTCGGCAAAGCCGAAGCTGACTCTGCTAGTCGAGCATATTCCCCGAGCAGGCGGCCGGTACCGCGGTGCCGGCCGCCGCTTTGAGGGATTGAGCCTGTCGAAGCCGCAAAGTGCACCCTTCGATCAGCTCAGGGCACATCTTCCTCAAAAGCGAGGCGGCCCGACACCGGAGTGCCGGGCCGCGCGTTACAGCCTTCTTCAGATCGCTAGCTAGCGAGCTTGAAGCTGTGCTTGGCTGCCTTGCCGGTCACCTTGGCCTCCGCGTGCGGGCTGCCGTCTGGATACAGGCCTGTCTTCGACAAGGCCAGGGTCAGCGTGGCATGAGCAGCTGCGTCGCCCAGCTCGGAAAGTGCCTTGGAGTTGAGGTTGTTAATGGTGTCGCAAGCCTGGTGGTAGCACTTGTCTTACGCCACGCCGGCCGTGCCTCCGTAAATGGCGGCTTCCTCCGGAGTCTTAATGCCCTCCGCACCGCTGAAGAGTCCACCCGCCGGAATGCCAACCTCAATAAACGGACCACAGTCGGACCGGCCATCGAATGCCGTTGGTTCCGAGGCCAGGCCTTTGCTCTTGAAGTAGTCAAGGAAGATCCGCTCGATTGCGTCAGATCCAGGTGGGCCTGCATCGGGAGTGTCGGAACCGTCGCCGTCGTACACGAACCGGACATAGTTGGGCGAGCCGAGCATGTCGAAGTTCAGGTTCGCGTAGATCTTCGCCCGCTGGGCCTCGGTGAGGCTGTTCACGTAATACGTAGAGCCAAGTAGGTTCAATTCTTCGGCTCCCCAGAAAGCGAAGCGCACTTGGCGCTGCAGCTTCTTGGTGTAGTTCAACTTCGCGAGTTGTTCAGCGATTTCCAAGATCGTTGCCGACCCGCTGCCGTTGTCATTGATGCCGGGCCCTGCTGTCACCGAGTCGAGGTGTGCGCCGACGACGATGGTCTGGCCGTTGATCTTGCCCTTTGGCGAGTCGGCGATGATGTTTTGGGTCTCTCGGTCCTCATTAACGGTTGAGGTGACGACTCGCGCAGTCACAGTCCCCGCCTGAGTCTCCTGGTATAGATCCTCGCCATCGGCAAAGCTAATCCCGATCGCTGGGAGGTTCTGCGGAGTTCCGAGGGTGCCTTCCAGCAGTTCCTGGCGACCCGGCTGACCCTCATTGAAGATGATCACAGCGTCATAGCCAGCCGTTTCCGGGTTCTGGACCTTCTCTTCAAAGGTGCAGGTACCGCGCTGGATCAACGCGATCGCCGGGCCGCTGGGGGTCGCCGGGAAGTCTGACGCTGCGGACCCCGAGGCGCTGCTGGGGTCAGCGGTCGGTGGGATCACGATGCCGCCTATGGCAATGACCTGACCTTCGACCGTCCCACTTCCGGAGTACGTGAAGGTGGCTGCGTCGATGTCTCGGGGTTGGGGGACAACACCGAGAGCTCGGCAGGCGCCAGTT
>DATDKX010000601.1:0-2363 GCA_036519615.1 Propionibacteriaceae bacterium | reverse complement strand
AGTACGAGAGGACCGGGACGGACGAACCTCTGGTGTGCCAGTTGTTCTGCCAAGAGCACGGCTGGTTGGCTACGTTCGGAAGTGATAACCGCTGAAAGCATCTAAGCGGGAAGCACGCTCCAAGATGATGGCTCCCACAGGGTTAACCTGGTAAGGCCCCCAGCAGATCACTGGGTGATAGGTCGGATGTGGAAGTGCAGTAATGCATGGAGCTGACCGATACTAATAGGCCGAGGGCTTGTTTCTACATTCAATGTTTCGCGTCCACTGTGCAGCTCCCGAGATACGGTCGGGAAATAAGTCCGCACATATCTCCATAGAGTTTCGGTGATCATGGCGAAAGGGAAACACCCGGCTCCATTCCGAACCCGGAAGTTAAGCCTTTCAGCGCCGATGGTACTGCACGGGGGACCGTGTGGGAGACTAGGACGTCGCCGGACAAATAACACCTCAGGGTCGGTCATTCGTGACCGGCCCTGAAGTGTTTTATAGAGTCCGTTGAAAAAGTCGAGTTCGTCGCTGCAACGCTTCTCCGCACAAGGCGCGGTAACTTGGCGCAGGAGAAGGAGAAATGGATCCAGGAGACATTAGAGGCCGAGCTGATCAGACCTCGCCAGTCGACCACGCCGGCGGTCATCCGTGGCCAGCGTGGGTGGGCGCTCCAGAAATTCACTACGCGAAGACTGAAGACGGATACGTCGCCTATCAGATCTTCGGCGAGGGTGCCTACGACGTGCTCTTCATCGGCAACTGGGCGAGCAATATCGAGGTGATGTGGGAGCATCCATCGATGGCGCGCTACCTGGAGCGGCTGGGCCGCTTCGCCCGCGTCATCTGCTTCGACAAGCGAGGCGCCGGGCTCTCAGACCCCGTCCCACTCGGCGCGCTGCCGACTCTGGAGCACTGGATGGACGACGCCCGCATCGTATTGGACGCTGCCGGCTCAGAGCATGCCGCACTTATCGGCGATGCCGAAGGTGGCCTGATGGCCATGGTGTTCGCCGCCACGTATCCGCAACGCACTCGAGCCCTGGTACTGGTGAACGCCTTTGCCAAGATGCTACGGGCAGGCGACTACTCCATCGGGATGCCTGAGGAGGCCGCAGAGCGGTTCCTTGAAATCTGGGAACGTGCCTGGGGAACGGGAATCGTGTTGGAGCTTTCGGCCCCTAGTGTGGCGACGGACCCACAGATGCAGTACTGGGTCGGCCGCTATATGCGACTCTCAGCGCCGCCCGCGGCCTGTACCCGCATGTATCGATGGGTGCTTCAGGTGGACGTACGTTCGGTGCTGCCGAGCATCCAGGGCCCGACGCTGATCTTGCACCGGGCTGACAACCGGCATTACCGCGCGCCGATGGGCCGGTATCTTGCCGAGCACATTCCGGACGCGAGATACAGAGAGCTTCCGGGTGCTGACTGGTACCCGCCCTTTGTGAGCGCGGAACCAGTCCTCGATGAGATCGAAGAGTTCCTGACTGGGACGCGTCCGGTGCCGGCACAAGATCGCGTCCTAGCCACCGTACTGTTTACCGACATCGTGAACTCGACCGATCTGGCCGCCAGGCTTGGTGATCAACGCTGGCTTGATCTGAGGGCTGCGCACGATGGGCTCGTGCGAACCCAGCTCGACCGTTATCGCGGCAAAGTGGTTGCCACGACAGGGGACGGATTTCTTGCAACCTTCGACGGTCCGGCTCGCGCCGTGCGGTGCGCCTCAGAGATCGCCTCGGCGGTCCGATCGTTAGGAATTCAGATCCGGGCCGGTTTGCACAGCGGCGAGGTTGAGATCCAGGACGGACAGATCGCAGGGATTGCCGTCCACATCGCCGCCCGCGTCATGGCGCTTGCCAGCGAGGGTTGTGTTCTGGTATCCGGGACGGTGAAGGATCTCGTTGTCGGCTCGGCCATCCGGTTCGCCGACCGCGGGTCTCATCTGCTCAGAGGCATCCCCGGCGAGTGGCGCCTGTTTGAAGTCATCGAGATCCCTTGATCACACGACGGTGATTCACAAAGCCGAAGACCTCGCCGGACAACACCTCAGGGTCGGTCACTCAGACCGGCCCTGAAGTGTTTATGGAGGTGTCGAGGTATCCGGTGCCCGCCAGATCAACTAGGCGTTGAGGCAGACGTAGCTGCGGGTCAGGCCAAGCTTGCTGAGGAAGCCTTGTACCCGTTGGCCGGCATCACCGACCAATGTGCGGCCGGCAATTCGCTCCGTTGGCCCGGGATCAGAGGCGATGCACAGCAGCCTTGCCGACCGGTCAAGCCGACCACGATAGAAGATTGGTCCCCAGTCGTACCAGAAGAGGTCTCGATGGGCTGCGTAGCTCGGCACCTTCTCCAAGTGGTCGGCTACCTCC
>DATDKX010000600.1:0-3016 GCA_036519615.1 Propionibacteriaceae bacterium | reverse complement strand
CTATGTTGATCATGCTGTCACCGCACAGACCTGGCGGCATCCCGTGAATGGGGTAGTTGTCAGATGTGCGACAGCGTGCCTGGCTCGGCGGCGCGCTACGCCGGCCCCAGCTCCCGGTACAAAGATCGGCAGCGCAACGTTTGCTGGCTCAGGACGCCGAACACGGGTCGAATGCTCCGATCAGGCCGGAACCAACTAACCGTGCTGCAGGGCCAGCACCGTGAGTTCGACGCGTGAGTGGATGTCTAGCTTGGTGTAAATGTGCTTGAGGTGTGCATCGACCGTGTGGGGCGACAGGATCAGGTGCTCGGCGATGCTCCGGTTCGTCATTCCGCCGACTACGACCTCGGCGATCCGGAGCTCGGACTCGGTAAGCGACTGCAACGGGTCTGTTGCGATCACGCGCGTCCGCGGCCTTCGAACCTTGGCAAGGGGGTACCGGCTCGCGGCGGAGGCGGTCTCGGCCGCCAGATACTCCCTCGGCGTCAGATAATGAGGGTTGTCGAGGACCATTCCGCCCAGTAGCACCTTGGGATGGGTCGTGAGCACGTCCACCAGCATGGAGACGCCGAAGCGGTCCAGGTCATACATACACATGAAGACCGCGGGTTTGTCTTCGACGATCTTGTTGACCGCTGACTCATAGACGAAGAAGTCCTCCGCCCCTTCGGGTTGTGGCAGCACCCAAGACATCTCGCCCGCGGCCCTCAGCAGCGGAAATTCCGACTCGGCGGCCATGCTCAGGCATCCTGAGAGAAAAGACATCATGTACTGGACCGAGAACCGCCCGGATTGAAGGTAGACCTCAGACGCTCGGTCGATGTTGAGCTGCTCCAAGTGCCGCGCCCGCCCGCCGTCCTGCTGCCACTCGACCCCGTCACGAACCGACCACAGCTCGGCGTCGTCGATAAGGCACAAGCACGTGTCACCCTTGCGAATCCCCTCTCGCAAGAAGGGGAACAGCAGGCTGTCGCGCTCGGCCGGACCCGAATAGAGAGCGCAAATGTGCGTACCCGGACGAATCTCGCCCACACCCGGAATACCCATGCTGACGGTTGTCGTCATCGCAAAGTTCTTGAGACGCCTTTGACTCTACGCGGCTCGTCGTATCCATACCCGAAAGGGCCTGCCCATGCTTACCGAACCGCGCCAAGTCAATGCGCGGTGCTCGCTAGCGCGAGCGTGAGGGAGGGAGATTCCTGGGGCAGGTGGATGCCCCTGGCGTTGGTGCATCGGAATCGGGCCTTGTCTGACCGATGCGTGGCGACTTTGGCGGATCTTCCGTCAACGACAGCTTCCGGATTTCCACGACCTCTGCTCTCAGGTTCGTCAAGGTGCGGTTCGGTTAGCTGCCGTCGTCGCTCGCCGCGGCGAGCGTCACGACTGGTCACATTCGGGGCACGCCCGGCTGCGAAGGCTGCTGCTCCCTCTCGAGGTCCCAAGGATGGCCATGAATCTGATCGAAGCCCTGCCGCTTGGCATCCACGAAGGCGTCACCGAGTTCCTCCCTGTGTCAAGTACCGGCCATCTGACATTGCGGAGGACTTCTGGGGCTGAAGGTCGATGATCCCGGCGTCACCGCATTCACCGCGATCATCCAGGTAGGCGCCATCCTTGCGGTGATCATCTACTTCCGCTCTGACATCGGACGTCTGGCCAGCGCTTGGCTCCGCGGGCTCGTTAACGGCAAGGCCCGCGAAGCGCCCGACTACCGGTTCGCTTGGTATGTCATCCTCGGCTCGATACCGATTGGGATCGTGCGCTTTCTAGCCCAAGGCCCGATCTCGGGGCCTCTGCGCAACTTGTGGGTCGTGGTGGTGGCGCTCGTGGGCTGGAGCGCGGTGATGTGGATCGCCGAGCGGGTCGCAAGCGGGATCGCCCGGAGTCCTCGCTCAACCTGAAGGACGCAGTGATCATCGGTTTGGTGCAGTGCGTTGCCCTGATTCCCGGTGTGTCTCGTTCCGTGGCAACCATCAGCGCGCGCCTGTTGCGGGATCTGGACCGGGTCGCGGCAACGCGGCTGGCGTTCTTTCTCGCCATTCCGGCTCTGGTTGCCGCCGGGGCGTACGAGGCGATCAAGGAAGCCTCCGTGATCAGTACGGGGGTCGGCTGCTTGCCCACCGTGCTGGCAACGGGGGTCAGCTTTGTCGTCGGCTACGCGTCAATCGCCTGGTTGCTGCGATTCGTGGCCAAGCACAGCATCACGGTGTTCATCTGGTATCGCGTCGCACTGGCGGCGGTCATCGCGGTGCTGCTCGGTACAGGGATGCTGAGCGCGACGTAGACACGATCGAGCATTCGGCCAACGCGAGCCCGTGTCGCTTGAGCGCGGCGAAAGCTGACGGCGAAAGCTGACGCTGGCGCCGCCGATACCTCGGTGCGCAGGTCGGCTTGGTGAACCGTACCCGGGTCCACGTGAGAACGGCGCGTGAGCCCTTGTGGACCGTCACCTGCAACTAGTCGTCGGTGTTGTTGTCGGACCGTCGACGGTGATGCGGGGTGAGGTTGCATATCGGCTCAGTCAGACCGTAGGAAGGCAGCCCCCTCGAACTGGTGCCGAGTGGTCGATCGCTGTTGTACATATGGCTGTCGCCGTTGGACAGATACTCCGGCCCGGCGAAGCTGGACGATTCCTGCGGCGATGGCAGCGACGACACGCGGCGGTCCAAGTCGGGTGCTCGACGAACGACCGTCATGGTGGCTCTCGTCGGAGAGGACGAGCGGGCGGTTCTATGGCAGAAGTTGTTGACCCGAGCATCCTTCTCGCCGACTATCAGGCCAAGGTCGAGCGCCTGATACCTGCAAGCGAGCGTGGTCTCAGCCTGACCTTCCTGATGCTTCTGTTGCCCGTTGCGAACTGAGATCAATCAGTCATTCTGCCTATAGCTTTATGGCCCTGATTGCGGTTGAGTGGGTACAAACCCAAATGTCTCTGAAGTCCTATTCCGGTGTGCCGGTCCTCGGCATGCGGCCACCGTCGGGCTTGCTTCGAGCGCTACCGCGGTTGGTTCCATAC
>DATDKX010000599.1:0-18496 GCA_036519615.1 Propionibacteriaceae bacterium | reverse complement strand
CGAGAAGGCGACGCGCTCGGGGCTCTCCGGGCGCAGCGGCAGCAGCCCGCTAGCGACTGCCACGCCACCGATCACCAGCACGACCGCTGCGGCAATCCCGGCCACTGCAGCTAGCATCCGACGTCGCCGGCTCCGCGCCTTCTTGATCATTTTCGGCAGCAACGAGGACGGCGGTCCGGGTTCGATCAGCTCGGCCTCGGGGTCGGTCGCGGGCGCCGTTTCGCTGGGTCCCGCGTCATTGTCGACCGCCATGGAAAGCATTGCTGCATCGGCCGGCGATACCTGGGTGAGCAGACCCGGAATGCCAGCCAGCTCCGACACCGCTGCCTGGCAGTGCGGACAGGTCGCCAGATGCTCTTCGAATTCCCGGCGCTCAGCAGGAGAGAGCGCCCCCAGCACGTATGCGGCATCCCACTGCGCGAACTTGTCAGGGATGGTATTCACGGCCGAGTCACTCCTTTCTCCTGTAGTGCCAATCTGAGCGTTCTGAGTCCATAGTGCAGTCGCGACTTGACAGTGCCCTCTGGAATTCGGAGCCGAGCCGAGATGTCTGCGACCGACCTGCCTTCGTAGTAGGCGGCGCTGATCACGGATCGGTGCTCCACCGACAAGCTGCTCAGCGCCTCGGCGATCAACCACCGGTCAAGGACCACGCTGGTCGCATCGCCGACACTTTCCTCCGGCGGTTCGTCGATCCGCTGCTCGTGTCGTGATGCGGCGCTGCGCCAGCGGTCGATGATCAGGTTCCGTGATGCGGTGAAAAGCCAGGCCCGAGCCGCGGCCTCATCCCGCTGACCGAGGCTGGGATCCCTCCACGCCTTCAGCAGTACTTCCTGTACGACGTCCTCCGAGAGCTGGCGGTCGTGGGTAAGCCGCATGGCGAAACGCCAAAGCTCGCCGGCGTGTCGGTCGTGCAGCTCCTGCAGCGCGGCCTCACGCTGTCCGGCACCCACAGAGTCTCCTCCCGACTCCCGGCCCGCTATGGCTTGCAGGCCCATCGCCGTCACCACGTACTGCCCTACCCTCATCTTTCACAGATGAGAACGACAGCGACGGGTTCTCAGTTCAACGTCGTCAGCGAGCTTCGCCCCGTACGCTGGTGCGCTCGGTCGCCTGCGGATGCGCTTCCGCCAGGTGGTCGCCCGGACACAGCACGAGCAGCGACTTGCCCTCATGAGGTTCCAGCGAGATCGGAAACGTGTGCAAATCGTCGACCTCGCCGATCTCCTGATCGCTGAACATGTCAACCAGCACGCTGCCAGGCACCAAGTACTCAGAATGGACGCTGCCGGAAATCGCTTGTGCGGAGAAGTTGAGGACCGTGACCTGCTCAGCGTCGCTGAGCTGGTGCACCATCACCAACATTGCCTTGTTGGATACCTCCGGTACATCCAGCTGGACACCGGCGGCTATCCCGTAACGCTTGCGAATTGCCAGAATTTCGGCGAGCCGGCGGGCAAACGAGGAACTGTCTTCGAGCTGTGCAGGCAGGGAACCGTAAAGGCTAGTGCCCCGAGGCATCTTCGACAGCGACTCGTGGGCATGCGGCCGATAGCCCATGAGGTCGTACGCCGCACGGTGGATCCAGCGCGTGTCACCGTCAGCCAGTAGCTGGCTAACCTGTTTGCGTTCGAGGGTAAGCATGCCCACAAGGTCCCAACCAGAGAGGGCAAAAACGCCCGGCTGTAAGGCGTTGAACATGGCCAGCAATAGATGCGCCTGCTTGATCTGCTCGACCTGCGCGGGAGTGAGTTTGGCGATACTGGTGAAGCCCAAAGAGGCAGCGATGATCGTTGCGGTGGTCGAGGCAATGCCATTTTGGGTAAAGGTCGCATTGTACGGCGCGGCATCTCCGGCCAAATGATCGAGAAGGTCCTGGCGGACGGTTACGGCGAGTTCGTGACCGGTGAGGTGCTTGCTGCGGAACGCAAAAGTATCCCGGGCATGCAGCGTCTCGAAGTGCACCAGTTCGTAAGTCATCTCGTCGTGGTTTTGGAGGGCATGTACCAGGGAGGCCGGCTCTACTCCATGCTTTCTCGACAAGTTGAGTGTGAGCCGGACAAATTCGGTGTCGCCGGTGGCTAGCGCGTGGTGATAAGCGGGCCGGTTGACAAAATCGTAGGAAAGATCGGCTCCCCGCTCGGCGGAGCTCTTGATGTCGTCGATAGTGAGATTGAGTTCTTGGAAGGTGAAGCCTCCGACCTTGCGGACCATGCTGGCGATCAGCTGGTTCGCGGCCTCAGACAGTGGATGGCCCTCCGACCAGGCAGGTGAGTCCTCTGAGCTCTTCTCCACCCCGAGAAAGCCGTTGGCATCAAGCCGCAGCGCTCCACTGCCAAGATCACCAAGAGAGTGCAGTGCGTCGCCGATCACCAGCCGCATGCCGGCGAAGCTCGGGTCGAGCCAGTTGATCGAGGGCTGGCCCTCCTTGAAGTAGTGCAGATAAACCCAACGCCGATGCTTACGATCTGGTCCCAGCACGTCCGCAGTGACGCTCCAATTGGTGTCCTTCACGCCAGGCTCGTAGAAGATCACCCGTTGCATCCGGCCAATGATGTAACCGTGCTTAGCTAGTTGATCTTCAGCCTCGATGTCGAGGTTGATCGCATCGCGGCCCTTGGACACCGACGGCAGCAGATGCCAGTCCTTGGGGTCGATCTCGACCATGTGGTAAACGCCGGGGTAGTCGCCGACCTTCATCTCGGCTAACCGGAAATCCGCGCCCTTGCCGGTGTGTCCCGGCACGATGTCATCGATCACCGTCCCCAGATGGTCAGCCGCCACCTCGCACATCGCTCGAAACTCCTCCTCGGTTCCGAACGCCTCGTCAATCTGGGTGCTGATTCGATCGAAGTGCCCATCAACGCTGGGTGTGGACTCCCAACCGACTAGGCCGCCGGCTTGCTTGACCGGACCGGTATGTAGGCCATCGATGCCGATCGCCTGAAAAGCGGCCCAAAGATCATCGTCGCCCAAGGTTCCGAGGAACGAGGTGCCCGGCTTGGTGATCATGGAAATCGGGTACGCGGTGAACCACGCCGACGCTTTCTCGATCGCCGCCCGCGGATCCGGATTGGCAAAAGGGTTCTGCCACATGCTGGCCTGACCGGAGAACTGAGTCGCGAATGCTTTCGCATCCTCCAACATCGACTCATTGATGAGCCAGTCAACATACGCCTTGTTGTCGCCGCTAGGCTTTCCGATCCGCTCAACCTTTGGTCTCAGCTTGAAAAGATCACGCAGCCGTCCCCTCGGGCGAAGCCGCGCGGGACGTGCTGGATAGAACTGCTCGGCGTAGCTGATCTCGCTTGATTCGTGCGCTGTTGGTGCCGCCTCATCCGTGCCCGTTTGATCAGTTACGGCCGCAACGGGTGCACGCGGGTCAGTTTCGATGATCTCGCTGCCTTCATGCGCTTCAGGTGCCGGTTGATCGGCGTCAATTTCGCTCATAAGGCCCCCTGCTCGCGCCGATCCGATCTGGGATTCGGACGATGCTCACGTTAGTGCAAGGGTTGCGTCAGAGTTCGGACTGCCAGCTGGCACTGCCGAGTTTCGCCTCGATCTGTTGCTCAAGATCAATTCCAAGCTGCCGAGCGAGAATGGCGGCCGAGATGACGACTTCGGCAAGCTGCCCGCCTACGTCATCTGGAGAGCGGAAACCCAATCCCTGGCTCATGGCTCGCCGCAAGCACTTCAGGCTTTCTCCGGAACTCTCTGCCAGCCGCAAGCCAGTATCGGTGAGTGCATCGTCGCGGTCCCGCTCCAGCAGACCATCAGCCAGGCCGATGATCCTCGGATCGGTGGCGATCAGCGCCAAATCTGGATCTGGGTCACCGCCCAGGATGAGGAAGCGGTAGCCGATGATCTCCGCCCGGAACCCGCGCTCTCCGGGTCGCCGTTCGCGAAGTTCGCTGTACACGACGCCGGCCGCTCGATGCAGCAAGAAGAGCCCGCTCAGCTCACCTGGCGGTACGTGTATCTGGAACTCAACGCCGAGGCCACGCGGGACGATGTAGGGATCGCTGGGAGGCACTAGCTCAATCTGGGAGCGAGCCAGCGAGAGGCATGCCCGCGGTTGCTCCCTATCTCTGACAGACGCGTACTCCACCTTCCAGCCAGCTTGGCTGAAGATTGACGCGGCAGCGTATGGGTCGTCGGTTGCAAGCAGGGGGGCAAGCATCGTGACTCCAAGAACACACAAGCGGTTGCTTCTCACTCTTACATAAATGAGCCGCTACGGCGTGTGACGCGGCCGACGGTTCTCCAATAGTTCGGTCGCAAGTCCCAAGTGATCTCCTAAACTCGAAGCGATCATGCGGAGGCTCCCGACGCGTACCGGCGGTGCGATGAATTCTCGGAGGCTGTTCTTCCTCGGTCTGGCCCTGCTGGTGATGATCATCTTTGCGAACTGTTCAAATGCCCAGCCGCCAGCTCCCACCGAAACGGTCCGTGAACTGAGCTGGAGCCACATCGCACTCCCGGAGTCGGTCGCGGCATCCTCTCTGAGCCCAATGGCTGCTGACCTGCTCGTCGGGGGCCGCGCGTCAGCTGGCGGAGACCACCCGGTGCTGCTTGTCGTAGATTCGGCAGGCTCGGCGCGTCCGGTACCCCTGCAACCGAATAGCCCGTACGCGAAGGTCGCCGATTTGGTATCGCTTGCCGCCGGTGGAAAGAAGGTCGTGGCCCTAGGCGCGGCACACGGCGGAGCCCACGCGAACTTCCGCTGGACCGTGTGGGCCGGCTCTCCGGAGCGCCTGGAGGATTACCCCCAGACATTCGAGACCTTCGGCGGCCAGAGCGCCGGCGGGCTGCTCGACGTCGTTTACACCTCTGAAGGACCGGCGATCGCGGGCACCTGGGCCGCTCCAGAGGGCGGTCTTGATGCTGCGGTATGGCTGCCGAGGGGTGAGCGCTGGATCCGCCAGAACTCCGCTGGCACCGCGCTTGCCAACACGGCACAGCTGCAGGTTGCTCCCCGCGCAGCGGACGCTGCCGGATCGGCCATGATCATCATGGGCTCTGTGATCACCTTCGGCGACGGCGCCGAGCAACGCGCTGCAGTCTGGACTTGGCCAAGTCGCAAGAGTGCTTGGGCGCTTCAGCAGCTTCCGGATGCCGGCACACATAGCGAGGCGCTATCCAGCGGCTGCATGCAGACATGCTGGGTCTCAGGCCATGCCGACGGGAAAGTCGCGCTCTGGACCTTTGACCCCGCTCAGGCCAACGGGTCCGCAAGTCGGGATTCGACACTGCCGGCAATGGAGATCGACCCCGATGGCCCCGGACCGAGAACCGTCCTCTCCGGTGACCGGCCTGGCGTGATCTTCAGCCACGACGGCACTACCCGCTTGTTGCTGCAGGACGGCCGCCGATGGCAAGCCTTCGCCGCGCCGGCCGGCTCGGTCCTGGATGCGACCACTGTCGGCGACCGGCTCTACGCGATCATCAAGATCAATGACACCGTTGGGCTGTGGACTGTCGTCCCTCACTGACTTGGCAGAACTCAGTTGAGCTAGGTCAACTGAGTTCTGACAAGTTGGCGAGGGCGCGCAGCGCTAGCGGGTATCCGGCCACGCCCAAGCCCACGATGATTCCGGCCGCGACGGGCGAGACGTACGAAAGATGGCGGAAGGATTCCCGGCGGTAGACGTTTGAGATGTGCACCTCGATCACCCGAGCACCTGAACCGCTGATCGCATCCTGCAGCGCAATGCTCGTATGGGTGTACGCGGCAGCGTTAAGCACCACACCGACTGCCTCGCCTGCCGACTGGGCGGCACCGGCTTCCTGGATCCAATCGACCAGCTCGCCTTCACGGTTGGTCTGGCGAAACTCCAGAGTCCAGCCGAGTTCGTCCGCCACCTCCAGACACGACCGCTCGACATCGGTCAAGGTCGCCTTGCCGTAGATCTCTGGTTCACGCATCCCCAGCAGGTTGAGGTTCGGGCCGTTCAGGACGTACGCGGAGGTCATGGAGGTACTCCATCATGGGCGCGCTGAGCTACACCCGCGTACCGACAAAGATTTCTCGTGGCAGCCGGTCTTCGCTGGTGACCTCGGCGACGGAGCGTGGCCGAAACCCGGCATCAGCAAGAACCTTGAGCCACAAGGCGCGCGGAAAGAGTCCGAATTCATGCGTGTCATGCGCCACTGTCACGGCGCCGTCGGCGGAGCGCAGCAAGAAGGCGTAGTCGGTGCGGGTACGCGTGTCGTCGGAGTCCGGATCGCTGGACCAGCTGAGGTAGCGGGCGCCGCGGCCGTCCGGTGCGTCATGGCCGCCATGGTCGGTCTCGGGCAGGAAATTCTCGGCGATGTTGTCAGGGACGAGCACTGCGACACCGCCAACCCGGCAGTGCTCGTACGCCGTGGCGACCGCCTGACGCAAATCCGCCTCATTTGTCATGTAGTCGATGGCGTCGTGCATGAACACGGCATCGAAGGTCCGCCCGAGTCGCACAGTCCGCATGTCTCCCTGCAGGTGCTCGCACTCCGGATTGAGCTCGCGGGAGACGGCCAGCATGTCATCTGACAGATCGACCAGAGTCATCTCGAATTCGTGCTTGAGATAGAAGGCGTTGTTACCGCCTCCGCTGCCCAGCTCGAGAACCGTACGAGTCGGCGGATTCGCCATGCGCAACAACGAGGCGGCGAATGCTGCTTCCTCTACGTACTCCTCGGGCGCAGAGATCAGCGGCCACCATTCCGCAAGATCACTGTAGAAACGGTGTCTTGGGAAGGCATCGCGATCATGGTCCGCCTCAGCCGGCTCAATCACCCGCCCGAGCCTAATGCTGCGTGCATTTCAGTGGGCCGTGGATCAACGATCCGCCGCGCCCGACTGACGCCAGGCATTGTCTCGGCGTTGCGCCAGGCCGCGGACATAGGCAGCTTGACCGAGATGCTGCATCGTGTCGCCGATCACGCTGACTAGCCTGACTGCAGCTGTCACGGGCGGGTCCCAGCGGGTATCGACAATCCGATCTAGCTCCTGGGCAGTAAGGCCATCCAGGTAGCGCAGGGTTAGCTCGTGCACATCGCGGTGATACTCGCCGAGCAGATCGCCACTCACCCGAACAGCCGCTACGTCTTTCGGACCTTGGCCATAACCAGTAGCCCACTTGTCGAAAGGCAACCCAAACCTTTCCCGCCACCGCGGCCACACTTGCTCAACCTGCGCCAGATCGGCGACCTGATGGTCTTGGCCGCGGGTGAGGTGCCAGATCAGCCAGGCAATCGAGTTCGCACCGGGATCGGGTCGATAGGTGGCGACTTCGTCGCTAAGACCGTCGGTGAGGTCAGTCACCAGCTCGCGTACCCGCCCGAAGGCATCGATCAGAATCCGCTTGGCGTGTTCAGTCATGTCACGAAACGGTAGCGCCTCCCGGTTGGCGGCCCGCAGTCCTGTCTGGATGTTTCTGGCGAGTCGAGGAAGATCAGGACAGCGGAAGCGCCTCCTTCTTGTGATGATCATCTGCCCCAACGGGCTCCTGGCCGCCCGTCGACTTCGACTCACCCGTTCCCGACCGCTCCAGCCGAATGATCACCGACTTCGACGTCGGCGTGTTACTTCCAAGTGCGGTTGAGTCCAGTGGAACCAGCGGGTTGGTTTCAGGGTAGTACGCCGCTGCCGAGCCGCGCGGCGTTTGGTATGCCACGATACGGAAGCCCGGCGCTCGGCGTATGTGATCATCACCTTCCCAGTGGGTCACCAGATCGACGATTTCGCCGTCATGGAAGCCCAGCTCCTCAATGTCGCGCGGGTTGACGAACACCACTCGTCGACCACCCTCGATACCGCGATAACGATCACTGAACCCATAGATCGTGGTATTGAACTGATCATGACTGCGGATGGTCTGCAAGATCAAGTGGCCGGGCGGCACCTGAAGCGCCTCAATCGTTGACACGGTGAACTCCGCCCGCCCGGACTTGGTGGGAAACCGGCGCTGGTCTCGCGGCGGATGTTCCATGACAAAGCCGCCAGGCCGGGACACATTTACCTCATAGCTGTCACAGCCCGGCACCGCGCGAGCGATATGCCGGCGGATCTGGCGATAGTCATCACGCATAGCCCGCCAGTCAATGTCATAGCGATCACCGAGCGTCGCCTCGGCAAGCGCGGTAACTATTGCCACTTCGGAGCGCAGATGCGGACTGGCGGGCGGCAGCGGTCCGCGGGAGGCGTGCACCGAGCAGGTTGAGTCTTCGACCGAGACGAACTGCGGGCCGCTCGCCTGCTCGTCGATCTCGGTACGCCCCAAGGTCGGCAAGATCAACGCGGTTGTGCCGCAGGTCAGGTGTGATCTGTTGATCTTGGTCGAGATGTGCACCGTCAGCTGTGCGCCGCGTAACGCGGCCGAGGTGACCTCGGTGTCCGGTGCGGCCTGCGCGAAATTCCCACCGAGCCCGATGAAGATCTTGGCTTTACCATCCCGCAGCGCACGGATCGAATCCACAGTGTCGTAGCCGTCCTCGCGGGGCGGCGCAAAGCCAAACTCAGCCCGCAGCCGGTCAAGGAAGTAGGCCGGCGGACTCTCGCAAATCCCCATTGATCGGTCGCCTTGCACATTGGAGTGGCCGCGGACCGGCAGCAGCCCGGCACCCGGCTTGCCAATGTTGCCTTGCGCGAGGGCCAGGTTGACGATCTCGGAAATGGTGGCGACCGCGTTGTGATGCTGGGTTAAGCCCATCGCCCAGCAGAACACGGTCCGATCCGAGTCGCGGAGCAGTTGTGCGGCCTCGGTGATCTGTTGGCGCGATAGGCCGGTTGTCGTTTCGACGAGATCCCAGTCGATAGCCGCGACATGAGCAGCCCAGTCCTCGAAGCCGCGGGTGTACCGCCCAATGAAATCATGATCAAGAGCGTTCCACTCCACTAGCAGCGCGCCCCAGGCCTGGAAGAGTGCCAGATCGCCATTGATCTTGATTGGCAGGTAGAGATCCGCCAGGTCGGTACCCCGGCCGACTAGCCCACGGGCATGCTGCGGATTTCGAAAGTTGATCAGTCCGGCCTCGCGCAACGGGTTGACGGCAATGATCTTCGCGCCCCGATGCTTGGCAGACTCGAGCGCGGCCAGCATCCGCGGGTGGTTAGTGCCGGGATTCTGGCCAGCCAAGATCAATAGTTGAGCGTTGTGAACGTCTTCCAGAATGACGCTCGCCTTACCGATGCCGATGGTGTCCGCGAGCGCAACGCTTGTCGACTCGTGGCACATGTTGGAACAGTCAGGCAGGTTGTTGGTGCCGTACGCCCGAACGAACAGCTGGTAGCAGAATGCCGCTTCGTTGGACGTACGCCCGGAGGTGTAGAAAATCGCTTCGTCCGGGCTGGCCAGCCCATTGAGTTGATTTGCGATGAGCCGGAATGCTGCATCCCACTCGATCGGTGCGTAGTAGGTTGCGCCCGGTTTCTTGATCATGGGATGAGTGATCCGGCCTTGCTGCCCTAGCCAGTGCTCGTCGTGCCGGTCAAGATCGGCAACGCTGTGGTGGGCGAAGAACTCCGGCGTCGCCCGTGCCGTCGCAGCCTCCTCCGCGACAGCCTTGGCACCGTTCTCGCAGAACTCAGCCGTGTGCCGATGACCGGGGTCGGGATCGGGCCAGGCACAACTCATGCAGTCAAAGCCTTCGGCTTGATTGAGCTTGAGCAGGGTGCGCGCGGATCGCCGCAGACCCATCTTCTGCACTGATCGTTTCAATCCCACAGCTACGCCAGAAATCCCCGCAGCATGGTCGTCCGGCTCCGATATGTCGATCTTGCTCTCGTCGTCATTCGCCGATTTGCGCATCCGCCCTCCGTAGTGGTGTGCGCTTAGCCTCAGTGGCCAATCTAGCTGTTCGATAACGACCCTTGGTTTGGTTACCGACGAGTAGCATAATTGAAGTTACTCAGGAGTAACTTGTGAGCGGTCCAGCGAGGTGTCCGGATGAGTCACTACAAGTCCAATGTCCGTGATATCGAGTTCAACCTCTTTGAAGTCCTCGGACGCGAAGAGATCTTAGGCACCGGGCCGTACGCGGATCTTGATCGGGAAACCGTTTCGGCCATCCTCGCCGAAGTTGATCACATCGCCAAGACCAAGCTCGCCGAGTCATTCTCCGACACTGACGGGAATCTGCCGGCCTACGATCCCAAGACTCACGCGGTGACCGTTCCGGAGGACCTCAAGAAATCCTTTCGGGCGCTCATGAACTCCGGGGCGTGGCAGTTGGAGCTGCCGGAGGAGCTCGGCGGGCACCTCACTCCACCGTCGGTGCAGTGGGCTGTTCATGAGCTGAATATCGGCGCCAATCCGTCGGCAATGCTGTATTCGGCCGGCCCCAAGTTCGCCTACGCGCTGTGGGCAACGGGCAACGAGCGTGATCAGCACATTGCCAAGATCATGATCGACCGTCAGTGGGGTGCCACGATGGTGCTGACAGAGCCGGACGCCGGCTCTGATGTCGGTGCCGGACGGACTCGCGCGATTCCGCAAAGCGACGGCACCTGGCACATCGAAGGCGTCAAGCGTTTCATTACTTCGGGCGAGCATGACTTGACCGAGAACATCATCCATCTCGTCCTCGCGAGACCGCAGGGTGTCGAGGGGCTGGGTGGTCCAGGCACCAAAGGCCTGTCGCTGTTTGTCGTGCCGAAGTTCCATTTTGATCTTGAAACCGGGCAGCTCAGCGGTGAACGCAATGGCGTTTTCGCGACCAATCTCGAGAAGAAGATGGGTATCAAGGCCTCGAGTACCTGCGAGCTGACCTTTGGGGGCACTGAGGTGCCTGCAAAAGGCTGGTTGCTGGGCGACGTGCACGACGGCATCGCGCAAATGTTCCGCATGATCGAACACGCCCGGATGCTGGTTGGGACCAAGGCGATCGCCACGTTGTCTACCGGCTATCTCAATGCCCTGGAGTACGCCAAGACTCGGGTCCAAGGTGCTGATCTCACCCAAGCCACCGACCGGACCGCGCCCCGAGTGACGATCACCCATCATCCCGATGTCCGGCGCTCCCTGATGACGCAGAAGTCCTTTACCGAAGGGCTGCGAGCACTGCTGCTCTATGCCGCAACCATCCAGGATCGCAACGCCATCGCCCGGGCAAACGGCACCACCGACGACGCCGCTGAGCGGCTCAACGATCTTCTGCTGCCGATCGTCAAGGGCTACGGCTCTGAGCGGTCTTGGGTCTTGCTCGGCACCGAGTCGCTGCAGACCTTCGGCGGCTCCGGCTTCCTGACCGACTATCCGATCGAGCAGTATGTGCGAGATGCAAAGATCGACACCTTGTACGAGGGCACCACCGCCATCCAGGGGCAGGATCTGTTCTTCCGCAAGATCGTCAAGGATCAGGGCGTGGCCCTTCGTGATCTTTCTACGCAGATTAGTCAGTGGATCGCCGCAGAGGGTGGAAATGGCCAGCTCAAGGAGGAGCGGGCCTTGCTGCAACAGGGCTTGGACGATGTGGCGGCAATTGTGACAACCATGATCAATGATCTTGGCACGACCATGCCTGGCGTACCGCACAGGGATCCGCGCAGTGTCTACAAGGTCGGTCTGAACACCACACGACTGCTCATGGCACTCGGCGATCTGATCTGTGCGTGGCTGTTGCTCCGGGGCGCCGAGGTGGCGCTGCAGCGACTCAATGAGCAGCTCAGTCCGGATGAGAAGGCCTTCTATGAGGGCAAGGCTGCCTCGGGCCGCTGGTTTGCGCGTACGGTGCTGCCCAAGTTGGCTGCTGAACGAGCCATCGCCGAGGCCACCGATCTGGCCGTCATGGATCTGGACGAAGCCGCCTTCTGACCACCACATCGAGGCCAGCAATCTCTTAGGAGATTCGCGCTTCGAGGGGCACCGTTCTGAGCTTGCCGAAGGGCTCAGCGCAGATTCCAGGTGTGTCCGTGGCGCCCGCGAGCTCAGCGAGAGACCATGGGAGACATGACTCAGTCCCCCACATCGCAGCCGTCTCGCATTGTCATCATCGGAGCATCACTGGCCGGAGGCTCAGCCGCCATCGCACTTCGAGATCAGGGGTATCAGGGTGAAGTTACGGTGATCGGTGAGGAGAGCCAGCTCCCGTACGAGCGACCGCCGCTTTCCAAGGCGGTGCTCATCGGTGAACGTGACGAGCCGGACTGGGTTGCCGAGGAGGCAACGTATGCGGACAAGGAGATCTCCTTGCGACTCGGGACCATGGCCACTCGCATCGACCGGGCGCGCAAGGTCGTGGTGGCGAGTCGCACTGAATATCCGTACGACAAGCTGCTGATAGCTACGGGCTCGGGGTCGCGACGGCTGGATTTGCCCGGTGCTGATCTTGAGGGACTTCTGACATTGCGAACCCTCGAAGAATCGCTTGGGCTGCGAGAACGGTTTATCGACGGCGCGCGGATAGTGATCGTGGGCGCCGGCTGGATCGGCTGCGAGGCGGCTGCGGCTGCCCGGTTGCACGGCGCCAATGTGACCGTGATCGAACCGCGATCCCAGCCGTTGTTGGGGGTAGTCGGCGAACAGATCGGCGCGACCTTCGCCGCACTGCATCGTGATCATGGTGTCGATCTCCGGCTAGGCATCGGGGTAACCGGCTTTGCCGGTGATGGTGTTGTGTCATCGGTGCATATCAAGGGTTACGCATCCGTGCCGGCTGACATGGTCCTGATCGCGGTTGGCGCCGCGCCGAACATCGCGCTAGCCGATGTTGCCGGACTCAAGCTGGCCGATGGCGGGATTGCGGTCGACGCGACGCTACGCAGCTCCGATCCGGACATCTATGCCGCCGGTGATGTTGCGGCCCATGATCATCCCAGATATTCGCATAGGGTCCGGGTCGAGCACTGGGCAAATGCCAAAGATCAAGGAACACATGTGGCGCGCAACCTGCTGGGTGCGGAGGAGCCGTACCTGTTGCGACCCTTCTTCTTCTCAGATCAGTACGATCTCGGCTGCGAGTATCGCGGGTTAGCCGACCCGACGAAGGACCGGCTTGTCGTACGCGGCGATCTGAAGTCACGGGAGTTCACCGCGTTCTGGCTGCGGGACGGTGCCGTAGCGGCTGCGATGAATGTGAATCAGTGGGACGACGGAGACACCCTCCAAGAGCTTGTCGATTCCGGCCGTCACGTCCACGACCAAGAGCTCCTCGCGCCGTAATTCTCTACTAACGCCGACTCGTCAGCGTGAGTAGAGGAGTTAGTAAAGAAGGGCGAGGGCTGGGTCGTTCAGGATGGCGGCAACGTCGGCGAGGAAGGTTGAGCCCTGGGCGCCGTCGGCGAGCCGATGGTCGAATGATGCCGATAAGGTCATCACCCAGCGCGGTTCGATTCGCTCCTCAGCTCCGCGGCCGACCACCCAAGGGCTCCGAGTAATCTGACCGAAGCAGAGGATGCCGGACTCCCCCGGGTTCAAGATCGGAGCCCCAGCGTCGACGCCGAATACCCCGATGTTAGTGATCGTAAACGTCCCGCCCGCCATGTCTGCGGGCTGCGTACGGGCTTCCCGGGCTGTCGCCACCATCTCGTTAATCGCAGCGGCCAGCTCGGCAAGGCTGAGAGACTCGGCGCCCTTGATATTTGGTACCAGCAGGCCACGCGAAGTTGCGGTGGCGATTCCAAGATTGACTGAGCTCTTGAGCACAATCTCATGAGCCGGCTCGTCCCAGAAGGAATTGAGTTCCGGCGTACGCCCGAGCGCCAGGCAAACCGCTTTGGCAATGATCAGCAGTGGAGAAATCCGAAGATCAGCAAATTCGCGCCGGGACTTGAGTCGCTCCACTAATTCCGTGGTCGCGCTGACATCGCAGTCCATCCAGATCGAGACATGGGGTGCCGTGAACGCCGAGCGCACCATGGCATCTGCTGTCGATTTGCGCACGCCCTTGATCGGGATCCGGACGTCCTCGCGCACTTGTCGGACTTCTACTGGCTCAGCCCGCAGCATCTCGGCTTCAACCGGCTCAGCCCGCATGCGTCCGCTGGCCTGCATGACGTCGTCGCGGGTGATCACTCCGCCAGGGCCGCTGCCGGAAAGGGTCGCAAGATCAACACCCAGATCCTTGGCCAGTTTGCGTACCGGCGGCTTGGCGAGGACCGCGCCACCAGATGGCGTGGGCGCCGGTGCCGCTTCGCCCGGTCCAGGAAGCGGCGCGCCGGTGGGTGTATCCCGTTCGGCCTGCAATGGCTCACGATCATCGGCGCGGCGCGACACCGGAGCATGGACTGAGAAGGTGTCGGCGACCCGATCATGGGCTTCTACCGGCCCATCACCGCCAACCCGCCGCGGGCGTCGCTTCGCCGTGCCCGTGCTGGGACCGTAGCCAACGAGGTTCGGAGTCTTGATATCCTCCTCACCCCCGCTAGTTTCAGGCGGTTGTGCGCCACCAACACTGTCGTCGATGGAGATGATCGGCGTGCCGACATTGACTGTGTCGCCCTCGTTCGCCAACAGCTCGGTGACAGTACCGGCGTACGGACTGGGAAGCTCAACCAGCGACTTGCTGGTCTCGACCTCGACCAGAATGTCGTTGATCTTGATTTCGTCACCGACCCCAACCCGCCAGGTGACGATGTCGGCTTCGACCAAACCCTCACCAGGATCCGGCAGCCGGAAAGTCTGCAACGCCATTCCAGCCCCCGTCAGTAGGCCTGCGAGCGATCTACCATGTCCAGCACTCGATCAAGATCAGGAAGGTACTCCTCCTCTACCCGGCTCGGCGGATAGGGCGTATCGAAGCCGGCAACCCGTAGCACCGGCGCTTCCAAGGAATAGAAGCACTGCTCAGAAATCCGGGCGGCGAGCTCAGCGCCGAGCCCAAGATTGAGTTGAGCTTCGTGGACAGTGACTACCCGACCGGTCTTCTGCACCGACTCATCGACTACCGCCATATCGAGTGGCGACAAGGTCCGGAGGTCGATCACTTCAAGATCATGACCTTCCTCGCTAGCCGCCTCGGCCGCATCCAGACAGGTCTTGACCATCGGTCCGTACGCGACCAACGTGACGTCGGTGCCGCGTCGGACAACAAGTGCGGAGTGCAGCGGTGGCGGGGTTCCTGCCTCGTCGATCTCGGCTCGCTCGTGATAGCGACGCTTGGGTTCTAGAAAGATGATCGGGTCGTCTGAGGCGATGGCTTGCTGGATCATCCAGTACGCGTCTGCGGGATTGGAACATGTCACGACCTTCAGTCCCGGCGTATGGCAGAAGTAGGCCTCCGGCGACTCGCTGTGGTGCTCGACGGCGCCGATGCCACCGCCATAGGGGATCCGAATCACGATCGGCATGCGAAGCATTCCCCTTGATCGAAAATGCAGCTTGGCTACCTGGGTGACAATCTGATCGAAAGCAGGGAAGACAAATCCATCGAACTGGATCTCACACACTGGCCGATAGCCTCGCAGTGCCATGCCGATCGCGGTGCCAACGATTCCGGATTCGGCAAGGGGCGAATCGATCACTCGATGCTCGCCGAAGTCCTTCTGCAGGCCCTCGGTGACTCGAAAGACTCCGCCGAGCTTGCCGACGTCTTGGCCGGCAATGACGACCTTGGGATCGGCTTCCAGGGCTCTGCGAAGGCCAGCATTGAGTGCCTTCGCCATGGTCACCGCAGTCATCAGTGCACACCTCCGCCGTAGGCAGGCTGCGGCGACCCCTCGACAGCCTCAGGGCCCGTATCCTCAAAGGTTGCGAGGTACTCGGCATACTTTGACTTCTGCTCGGCCAAATAAGGGGTCTGCTCGGCGTACACATAATCAAAAAGATCCAGCAGGTTGGGATCGGTAAGAGCCAGGCAGCGGGCTCGGAGGTCGGCCGCATAGTCGGACGCTTCGGCCTCAACGTCGGCGAAGAACGCCTCGTCGCCGCTGCCGCTGCGGGTCAGATAAGCCCTGACTCGCTCAATCGGATCTTTTAGCCGCCAATGCTCGAGCTCGTCCGCGAGCCGGTATTTCGTCGGATCATCGGAGGTCGTATGGGCTCCCATGCGATAGGTGTAGGCCTCGATCAACGACGGGCCGCTGCCGCTACGCGCTCGCTCGAGTCCCACCGTCGTAGCCGCATAGACCGCAAGCACATCATTGCCATCGACGCGTACGCCAGGAAAACCGAAGCCAGAAGCCCTGCGATATAAGGGAACTCTCGATTGCCGCTCGAAGGGTTCCGAGATCGCCCACTGGTTGTTCTGGCAGAAGAAGACGATGGGCGCGTTGTATGAACTGGCAAAGATAAAGGCTTCATTGACGTCGCCTTCGCTGCTGGCACCGTCCCCGAAGTAGCCAACCACCGCCATGTCGCGATCGGGATCGCCCGTGCCGACCAGGCCGTCGCGTTCCACCGCCATGGCGTAGCCGGTGGCATGCAGGGCCTGCGCCCCAATGACGATCGTGTAGAGGTGGAAGCGGGTCTGCTGGGAATCCCAACCACCAAGATCAACTCCGCGGAACAAACCCAGCAGCTGTACGGGATCGACGCCAAGACACCAGGCCACGCCATGTTCCCGATAGGTCGGGAAAACGAAATCCCGCTTGCCGAGTGCCCGTCCCGAGCCGACTTGCGCAGCCTCTTGGCCCAAGCACGAAGTCCACAGACCCAATTCGCCTTGGCGCTGTAGCGCAGTGGCCTCTGTGTCAACCCGGCGGGTCAACACCATGTCGCGGTAGAAGCCTTTGATTTGATCGTCGTCGCCGCTGAAGGAGTACTCGGGGTGCTCCAGCCGCACACCCTCGGGGGTAAGCAGCTGGACCAGCTCGATCTCTCCGCTCGCACCGCTGGCGTCGCTCATTGGTGCATCCTCTCGTTACCGGATGCGGTGGTTCCGCATCTCATCGGTCCCGGTGCGGGATCACCGCGCTGGGTGGTACCACCACCCTCCGGGGCGTTGGTTAAAGCCCTGCTCGCTGCCTGTCGCGAGCGGATTTCGGCCAGCTCGGCGGCTCCTTGTGGGTGCACCTGGCCAGCCGCGCACCCCAACGTACCGCCTGCCTTCAGCAGGCGGGAAAACCACTTGTATGTCCTACTTCTTTGGCACGGGGATGCGATACAGACCCTGGAAAGATCACTCCAGCGCCTCGAAATCACTGCGACACGCCGATGCAACTCGCTATGAGCGGCAACTTTCCAGAGATTGCTCGTGCCCCCGACGTCGCGTCGGTGAAGGCCTCGGGCGCTTCCTGAGGAGACGCCGCGTCGGATCTCGACTACCGTGCTGCCATGGTGCGCGCCGGCCGCATCCCCGCCGATCGACCGACTGGGCCTGCAGCGATGGGCCAGCACCTCGCCCCGCTTGTCGCCGTCTGCGCGGGCTACTTCATGGTCATCCTGGATGTGACCATCATCAATGTCGCCGTGCCGGTGATCGGTCGGGAACTGTCAGCCTCCCTGACCGACATCCAGTGGATCACCGACGGGTACACCCTGGTCTTCGCCGGGCTGCTCCTCACCGGCGGTGCGCTCGGTGACCGGTTGGGCAACCGCCGGATCTTTTGTGCTGGAGTAGTTGTGTTCACCGCCGCGTCAGCCGCCTGCGGACTGGCCCCGAACACCGGGTCGCTCGTCGCCGCCCGCCTGGTGGAGGGACTGGGCGCGGCGCTGATCGTGCCGGGCTCGCTCGCTCTTCTCCAGCAGGCGTACCCCTTACCCGCCGAGCGCTCGCGTGCCTTTGGCCTGTGGGGCGCCGTGGCAGGCATCGCTGCCTCCGCCGGTCCCCTCCTGGGCGGTCTTCTGGTCACGACTGTGGGCTGGCGCTGGGTCTTCTTCATTAATCTGCCCGTCGGATGCGCCTGCCTGGTGCTGACGCTGCGCCAGGTACCCGCCTCACCCCGCCGCACCGATCGCCCCGTGGACTGGCCAGCACAATGCGCGATCATCGCAACGGTCGCCTTCCTCATCGCTGTCCTCAACGAGGTTGGGCGGCGTGGCTGGACGGATCCGCTCATCCTTGCCGGTGCTGGTCTGTGCTTGTTGTCAGCCGCTGCGTTCGTCGTGCGCGAGCGGCTGGCCCGCAACCCCGTGTTGCCCCTGCATCTGTTGCGTTCGCGCCAAATGAGCGGGGCTTCGGTCATCGGCCTGCTCTTCAACTTCGCGTTCTACGGCATGATCTTCACCGCCAGCCTCTACTTCCAGCACCACCGCGGCCTGACCGCACTGCACACCGGGATCGCCCTCTTCCCGGCGGTGGCCATGACGATGTTCGCCTCGGTCCTCTCTGGTCGACTGGCACGCCGCACCGGAGACCGCCCGCTGGTGGTCACCGGCATGTTCCTGGGAGCGGCGGGCCTCGCCGGCTGGGCCGCATCTGGGGGAGACCCGAACTATCTACTGCTCGTCGTGCCGATGATGGCGGCTGGCTTCGGCACGTCCTTCGCGCTCACCGGAACGACCACAACGGTCATGTCCGCCGTCCCGGAAAACTACTCCGGCACCGCCTCCGCGTGGTTCAACACCGCCCGGCAGGTCGGCAGCGCCGCGGGCGTCGCTCTCGGCGGTTCGCTGCTGGCCAGCGCGGCCGACTACACCAC
>DATDKX010000598.1:0-5648 GCA_036519615.1 Propionibacteriaceae bacterium | reverse complement strand
GGGTTCCTGATTCCATTGATCGTCTTGATGTTGAACATCGTCGGGGTGATCAAGGCCAAGCAGATGGCAAAGTACCGGAGTCTGGTGATCTTCGGCACCTTCGTATTCGGCGCCGTGGCCACGCCGTCCACTGATCCGTTTTCGATGCTTGCCGTTGCCGCCCCGATGGCGCTGCTGTTCCTCGGCGCCGAGGTCATCGCGCACATCCTGGACCGCCGCAAAGAGCGTCAGGCGGCGCTCGCCGGCGACAGTCTGATCGTTCGACATACCGTGAGTGACGACAAGGCGCTGCGTGAGCTAACCGAAGGTCCTGGCGACGAGCCCGAGACCCTGAGGTGACGCGCCAGATCCGGCTGGTTGTCAATCCCTCTGCTGGCAAGGGCCGCGTGCTGGAGGTGCTGCCACAGGTGGCCGGCACGCTCCGTGATGGGGGTGCGGATCTCCGGATCCTGCTCAGTCGTGACTTCGCCGAGGCTCGATCCATGACCCGTCAGGCGGTTGCAGACGGTGTCGATGTGCTGGCCGTCATGGGCGGCGATGGGATGATGCATCTTGGCGTCAATACCGCTGCGGCGGCCCACGTCTCCGGAGACGGCCGTACGACGCTCGGCCTGATTCCCGCCGGGACCGGCAACGACCTGTGCCGCGGCATCGGATTGGATCCGCAGGACGCTGTAGCCGCGGCGGCCGTGATTGCTGGCGGTCAAATCGGCGACATTGATCTTGCTCGGGTGGGCGACACCTATGTGGGTGCAGTGCTCGCAACCGGCTTCGATGCCCTGGTGAACCGCCGCGCTAACGAGATGGCCTGGCCGCGGGGGTCGACGCGATATGCGGTGGCGGTGATGGCGGAGCTGCGGGTTTTCACCCCGCTGCACTACCGCCTGACCCTCGACGGGCAGGTCCGCGAACAGGAGGCGATGCTGGTCGCTGTTGGCAACACCTGCTCGTACGGCGGCGGAATGCTGATCTGTCCCAACGCTGACCCGTACGACAGCCTTCTCGATGTCACGATCATCCATCCGGTGGGCCGCCTGAAATTGCTGAGATTGTTTCCTGAGATGTACTCGGGCAAGTTCGTCCGCGACCCCTGTGTGGAGCAATTGCGGGTCCGCGAGGTGAGAATCGAGGGACCTGGCCTAGTCGGTTTCGGCGATGGCGAAATGATCGCCGCGGCGCCACTAAGTGTTTGCTCAGTGCCGAGAGCGTTGCCGGTCTTTGTTCCTGACCGCCAGGGGTAACTTGGGCCGCACTATGGCCGACCCGTCACTCGACCCTGAATCGCCCGATCCTGAATCACTCAGCCCGGCGGAGGCGTACGCGCGATTTCGTCAGCGGCAGGGCTCACCGCTGCTGGCCGCCTTCGCCGACAGCTACCCCTTTGCATTCGACGATTACCAGCGCGAGGCCTGTGCACAGCTCGAGGCGGGCTCAGGAGTGCTGGTCGCCGCTCCGACGGGAGCCGGCAAGACCATTGTTGGCGAGTTCGCGGTCTTTCTGGCGCTCAGCAATGGCCGCAAGTGCTTCTACACCACGCCGATCAAGGCGTTGTCGAACCAGAAATACGCCGATCTGGCTCGCCGGCACGGAGCCAGCAACGTCGGTTTGCTGACCGGGGATACCTCGGTCAACTCCGAGGCGCGGATTGTGGTGATGACTACCGAGGTGTTGCGCAACATGATCTATGCGAGATCCTCCACCTTGGTGAACCTCGGCTACGTCGTGCTAGATGAGGTGCACTACCTGGCGGACCGGTTCCGCGGTGCCGTCTGGGAAGAGGTGATCATCGGGCTAGCAGACTCCATTCAACTGGTGGCGCTTTCGGCAACCGTGAGCAACGCTGAGGAGTTCGGAGACTGGCTGTCTGAGGTGCGCGGTGAAATGGCCGTCGTCGTGTCCGAGCGACGGCCCGTGCCGCTCTATCAGCACGTGCTCGTCGGTCGCACCTTGCACGATCTCTTCGCCGAGGTCGCGCCAACCGCCCGCGAACTGCCAGGCGAAGGCAAGGTCGATGTCAACCCGATCTTGATCAAGGTTGCCCGGGATGAGTCGAGGTTCGTCCGAGACGACGCCCGGCGCCCGCGCGGCAAGAGCGGCCGCGGGAGAAGAACCGTCAGCTATGGCAGTGGCGCGTACGGCGGCGCGGCCCACCGATCCCACTACGCCGGATCAGATCGCCGGCCGCGTTCGTTACGGGTGCCGAGCCGGCCTGAGCTGGTCGAGCTGCTCGACGACGAAGAGCTCTTACCAGCGATCGTGTTCATCTTCTCCCGCGTTGGCTGCGATGCCGCTGTCCGGCAGCTGCTCGAATCCGGCGTACGGCTCACTACAACGGCCGAGCGGCAGCAGATTGCCGCAATCATGGAGCGCCATGTGGCCGGGCTCTCGGGTGGCGATCTGCACGCACTCGACTACGACGTCTTCGCCGAGGCCCTCAGCAGGGGAGTAGCTGCGCATCACGCCGGCATGCTGCCTACGTTCAAAGAGTGCGTGGAGGAAGCCTTCGTCCGCGGGCTGATCAAGGCCGTCTTCGCGACCGAGACATTGGCGCTGGGTATCAACATGCCGGCTCGGTCGGTGGTGCTGGAGAAGCTGGTCAAGTTCGACGGCGAGACTCATGCTGATATCACTCCGGGGGAGTACACCCAGTTGACCGGTCGCGCTGGCCGGCGCGGCATCGATGTGGAGGGCCACGCCGTCGTACTGTGGCAACCCGGCCTTGATCCTCGCGCCGTTGCTGGCCTGGCGTCCCGGCGTACCTATCCGCTACGGTCCTCCTTCTCCCCGACCTACAACATGGCAGTCAACTTGGTGGCGACCGTCGGTCGGGAACGTGCCCGTACCCTGCTCGAGCAGTCGTTCGCGCAGTTTCAGTCCGACCGCTCTGTAGTCGGTGCGGCGCGCACCTTGGCCAGGAATGAGGAGGCGATCGAGGACTACTGGGCGGCCGCTGAGTGCGAGCTCGGCGATTTCGCCGAGTATGCGCGGCTGCGGGCCGAGATCGCTGATCTTGAGGCGGCTGCCGCCCGGGAGCGGCGATCGGATCGCCGAGCGGAGGCATTGCAGACGCTGTCGATCTTGAAGCAGGGAGACATTATTAGAGTGCCCAGCGGGAAGAGTCAGGGTTGGGTCGTGATCATCGATCCGGGCATTCGCCATGATCATCAATCGCCCCGACCGCTGGTGCTTACCGAGGAACGCCACGTGCGTCGGCTGGCAATCGCCGACTTTCCCACACCGCCGCCGGTAGCCGGACGTATGAAGATCGGCAAGCACTTCAACCCCAAGGATGCCGCCTCCCGGCGTAATTTGGCCGCGGCCCTGCGGGCCCGACTCGGCGAGATCGATCTTGATCCCAAGCGCCATCGGATGGCCGGCATTGACCCTGAGATCCAGGAGCAGATTGATCAACGCCGGGCGATGCTGCAACACCACCCGTGCCACCGTTGCCCCGAGCGCGAGACCCATGCCCGGTGGGCGGAACGAGCGCTGCGACTTCAGCGAGAGAGCGCGCGGCTGCAGGCCCGCATCGACTCGCGCAGCAATACCATCGCCAACCACTTCGACAAGATCTGCCTGGTCTTGGAGTCGCTCGGCTATCTCGCCGGTGATGGGGGTCGAGAGGTCACTGAGAGCGGCAGGATGCTCGCTCGAATCTACGCCGAGCTGGACCTGGTGACCGCGGAGTGCATCCGTGCCGGCGTCTTCGACGGCCTGACCCATCCCCAGCTGGCCGCCGTCTTGTCCTCATTGATCTTCGAGGCAAGAAGGGCCGACGAGGTCGGTCACCGACCGCGCATGCCTGATGCAAGGACCCATGCAGCCATGATCGAGGTACGCCGCATCTGGCACGAGGTGTCGCTGGTCGAGCGTGACGCCCGGCTGAACCGCGGACCCGAGCCTGATATCGGCTTCAGCGAAGCGGCGTACGGCTGGGCGGCTGGCCGGACATTGTCGGTGGTGCTGCATGGCAGCGACTTCACGGCCGGAGACTTCGTTCGCTGGGTTCGACAGGTTACCGACTTCGCCGGACAGATCGCCGCCGCCGCTGGTCCCGGCGATCTCCGGGATACCGCCCAACTGCTGGTGCGCTCGATGCGTCGCGGAGTGGTCACTTACGCGCCGGAGATGGATGCCGATGAGGGTGACGATCTGGCTGGTGCCGACCTTCCCTAAGATCAGGACGCCTGGCTGACGGTCGACATGTTGAAGTCGGGCACCCTGACAGTCGGCATGATCGTCCGGTTGAAGTAGTCGTTCCATTCCCGGCACAAGGTGAGCTCGGAAATGCCGATCTCGCTGATCCGACCCAAGAGCTCGATCGGGGATTCGTTAAAGCGGAAGTTGTTGACCGCGCCGACGACCTCGCCATTTTCGATCAGGTAGACCCCGTCGCGGGTGAGGCCGGTCAATAACAGGCGCTCGGGATCGACCTCACGGATGTACCACAGGCTTGTCAGCAAAAGGCCACGATCGGTTTTGGAGATCATCTCTTGCAGACTGGATGTGCCACCGCCATCCATGATCAAGTTGTCCGGTGGGGGCGTCGGTTGGGCACCGGTTCGAGCGGCATGTCCGCGATTGCGGATCAGCTCGTGCAGTACTCCGTGATCTATCCAGGTCGTCGCATTGATTGGCAGGCCGCCGTCGAAGGCCCAGGAGGTGTCGTCGAGGGAAGAGGTGAAGTTCACGAACGGAATAGTCTCCAGACCGGGATAGCGCGGATCCGACCGCAGCGTGATCGGGAGCTCTGAGAACCGCTGCCCGATCTTGGTCGCACCCTCACCGGCTGCGAAGACATTGCGGCCCTCCTCCGCATCCCGCGCATTGGCGATCCAGTACGCGTAGATCATCAAGTCGGCGATGGCTGCGGGCGGCAGCAAAGTCTCATAACGTCCCGGAGGCAGATCCACCTTTGTCGACGCCCAGCCCAAGCGGGTGTTCAGTTCCTCAGCAGCCTCGGTGACATCGACGTCAAAGAAGTCCCGGGTCATCCGCCCCAGCCATGCCGATGCTGCGAGATCGGCTGTCTTGGCGTTGAGCTCGAGCCGCCCGGTCGGCTGTACGCCGCGCCGCCGTAAACCGGTGCTGCTTCCCAAATAGGTCGTCTCGACGGCATGCTCTGCGAAGCCGTACAGCAGCTGCCGCGCCGCTTCCGCGCGGTCGAAGGCGACGCCCAGCCCCTTCGCGAGCTCCTCCAGCACCTCAATGCTTGTCGTCTCAGGCGGGTCTGACCACACATCGTTGTGGGCGTAGTTCTCGACCATAGGCATCGCATCCTCAGCCGGCCGTCCCGTGCGGGCCAACTGTTCGGCCGCCGCCACCACTGCGCTGACCTCATCCGCAGCCGCGATCTCCTGGCCGACAGTGCCGGCCGCCGTGCCACTCTCGACACCGGCCGTCGCGGTCACAATGAGCCGCTTACTCCGCATCTCGCCATTCGTCGTTAGCACATTATTGGCCCAGCGCAGGTTGGCTTCGGTGCGTTCAGTGACCCAGACAACACACGGCAAGGTCGCGAAATTGAGTGCTTGCTCAACGAGATCCTGCGGCCGGACGCTCATTGGTTGCCTCCTTCGGCCTGGGTGTTCAGCACGTTGACCCCGCGAAACAGCGCAGCTGGACAGCCGTGCGACACCGGAGCAATC
>DATDKX010000597.1:0-2330 GCA_036519615.1 Propionibacteriaceae bacterium | reverse complement strand
GACATCTTCAAGCAGTACACCCATCACATCGACACGCAATCAGAGCGGTTGATGACTCTGCGCGGGCTGTTGAAGTTCAGCTCTGACCGGGAACCCGTGCCGATCGTGGAGGTCGAGCCTGTCAGTGAGATCGTGAAGCGCTTCTCCACCGGCGCGATGTCGTACGGCTCCATCAGCAAGGAGGCGCACGAAACGCTGGCGATTGCCATGAACAGAATCGGTGGTAAATCCAACACCGGTGAGGGCGGGGAGGACAAGGACCGGCTCTACGACTCGGAACGGCGTAGCGCGATCAAGCAGGTGGCATCGGGGCGCTTTGGGGTGACCTCTGACTACCTGACCAACGCATCCGATCTGCAGATCAAGATGGCCCAAGGCGCCAAGCCCGGAGAGGGCGGCCAGCTGCCTGGCCAGAAGGTCTATCCGTGGATCGCCAAGACCCGGCACTCAACGCCTGGGGTGGGATTGATCTCGCCGCCACCACACCATGACATCTACTCCATCGAGGATCTCAAACAGCTGATCCACGACCTAAAGTGCGCCAACCCGTCGGCCCGGGTGCACGTCAAGCTCGTCGCTGAGGTCGGCGTCGGCACAGTCGCTGCCGGGGTGTCCAAGGCCAAGGCCGATGTGGTGCTGATCTCCGGACATGACGGCGGCACAGGTGCGGCCCCGTTGACGTCGTTAAAGCATGCTGGAGGCCCGTGGGAACTGGGACTTGCCGAGACGCAGCAGACCCTGTTGCTCAATGGGCTCAGAGACCGGATCGTGGTGCAGGTCGACGGTCAACTGAAGACAGGTCGCGACGTGATCATCGGCGCCCTGCTCGGAGCTGAGGAGTTCGGCTTTGCGACCGCACCGCTGGTGGTTAGCGGCTGCATCATGATGCGGGTCTGCCATCTCGACACTTGCCCGGTCGGCGTTGCGACGCAGAACACTGAGCTGCGTTCGAAGTTCTCCGGAAAGCCGGAGTTCGTGATCAACTTCTTCGAGTTCATTGCTGAGGAAGTGCGCGAACACCTTGCAGCGTTGGGTTTCCGGACCCTCGCGGAGGCGATCGGCCACGTTGAGGTGCTTGACACGACTAAGGCCGAGCAACATTGGAAGGCCCATGGCCTGAACCTCCGGCCCATCTTGCACAAGCCTGATCTTGGAGAAGGCGCAGTGCTGCACAACACCACGGTTCAAGATCACGGGATCGCTGAGGCGCTTGATCAGGAGTTGATCAGGATCTGTCGACCGGCGCTCGAGACCGGCGAGGCCATTCGAGCCTCGATTCCCATCCGCAACGTTGATCGTACGGTGGGAACGATCTTGGGTCACGAAGTCACTAAGGCGACCAGGGGCGACGGCCTGCCCGACGGCACGATCGATATCACGTTCGAAGGCTCGGCTGGGCAAAGCTTCGGCGCCTTCCTGCCCGCCGGCATCACGCTGCGTCTGGAGGGCGATGCGAATGACTACCTGGCTAAGGGGCTCTCGGGTGGTCGCATCGTGCTGCGCCCGGCGCGTACGGCGCAGTTCGTCGCGGCCGACAACATCATCGCTGGGAACGTGATCGGATACGGCGCAACATCGGGTGAGCTGTTCATTCGTGGCCAGGTCGGTGAGCGGTTCTGCGTCCGCAACTCTGGTGCAATTGCTGTGGTGGAGGGCCTCGGCGACCACGGCTGTGAATACATGACCGGCGGAATCGCGGTGGTACTGGGTAAGACAGGCCGCAATGTCGCGGCCGGGATGTCTGGAGGCATTGGTTACTTCCTCGACCTCGATCCGACACTGCTGAATACCGAGATGGTCGACGCACTGGTGCCGACTGATGCTGATCTTGAGTTCCTCAGAAAGCTGATCGTGCAACATCACGAGGAGACCGACTCCGATGTCGCCGAGTCGTTGCTTGCTGATTGGCATGCCGTCGGGAGGCGCTTCACCAAGGTGCTGCCGCGTGACTACGCGCGGGTGATCGCGGCGCGCCGGCAGGGTGAATCGGAGGGCCTCGACGAGGCCATGATCACCACCAAGATGATGGAAGCAGCCCACGGATGACTGCGCTGGTTGCTCTTGTGCTCCACCCTTTGGGCCGACCGGCGAAACCCCATGCTTGGGCTTTGCCGTTATGTGCAGTCGGTGCCGAGCAGCATTCAAGCATCTCAGGTTTCGCCGACCGACCCAAACGGCGGAGCACCATCTCCCCTCTCCAGCTGAAGGTGGTTGAGTATGGCTGATCCGAGAGGATTCATGACGACTCCGAGGCGCGTGGCGACGCGGCGGCCGGTCGCGGAGCGGATTCACGATTGGAAAGAGGTCTATCCCGGAACACCCGGGCGGGC
>DATDKX010000596.1:0-3048 GCA_036519615.1 Propionibacteriaceae bacterium | reverse complement strand
AGGCGTCTCGCTTCGGCGGCGTGGGGCCGATCCCCATACAACGTCTACGCGGCAACCGAAACATCAGGGATCGCAGCCGAGTGCGGCGAGCATGCCGGGATGCACCTGTTCGAAGACCTGGTGATCACCGAAGTCGTCGATCTTGACAACCAACCGGTGCCGCCAGGCGAGTATGGCGCCAAGGTGCTTGTGACGGTGCTGTTTTCCAGGACTGTGCCGCTGATCCGATATGAGATGAGCGACAGTCTGCAACTTGGGGGCGGTCACGACTGCCCATGTGGCCGCCCGTACGCGCTGATCACCGGAATCCAGGGACGAGAGCAAGAATCACTGACTTTCCCGACAACCAGCGGTCAGGTTCGGGCCGTGCAACCAATCGTCTTCCATCACATCATGGACGGCGTTCACGCGGCGGGTTGGCAGATCCAGCAGACCGGCGCGGGGCTGGTAGTGCTGCTTGCTCAGCCGCACGAGGTCGACCCGTCAATGCTGGCGGGTGATATCCGCTCAGCCTTGGCGGCCCAAGGAGTCATGCCGCCTCCGGTCCACATCAATCAAGTGATGGCCATCCCGCGCACGGCCTTGGGGAAGGCGCCGTTGATCACCAAAACGTCGTCCTAGCTAGAGAACGAAGGAGATCAATGCAGCGCCACCCTGGGAAGTGGTCCGCTCAACCACCGGGGTCGGCGAAGCCGTCACCTGCCAATGAAACCGACTCCGAACAGAGGAGGGCACCGGATTATTGGAAGAGCCACTATGTCACCTCAACCGACCGTGCCGAAATAGACCTCGCGCTCAGGCATGCATGTCTGAAAACTGGCGGCGAAAGCTTGGAGCTGATCTACTTCCTCAACGCTCTCGATGCTCCCAACGTTTTGATATCCCAGGGCTCCGGCGGCCACGGCTACGTCTTCGCCGAGTTGGCATATCGGGTGCACCTGTGGGGCTTCAACGTTTTCGTCATGCCCAAGCATGGCGGCCGGACAGTGAACCAGCTAGTGAGCCGCCATCTGGAAGTCCTGCAATACATCCGGGCAGAATTCAATGATCGAATTGGCTTGTACGGCGAAGGACTCGGCGGATATGTGGCCTTCTATCTCGCCCTCGCACACGCACCCATCGGCAGCCTCATCTGCCAAAATGCCCCGGCGATCTTGACTGAGCCGGCCTACCACCAGGCGCTTCTCAACGATCACGGGCCCTGGGCAAAGTCAGCACGGCGGCGGCGGGTCATGCTCCCGCTACTCCGACCACTAGCCCGAGCAGCACCACAGCTCCGCGTCCCTGTCTCGTCATACCTGTCCTGGAAAGACTTGATCGACACCCGCAAGGACAGCCGAGACCTCGAGCGGCGGCTGGTAGTCGACGGTTATCTGAAAGACCCTGACTTCGACCGTTGGTACCCACTCTCCGCGGTACTTTCATTGATCACCACGCCGCCGCCAGCCCCCTTGGAGCAGCTGACGACTCCAACGATGTTTGTTGTGGCCAGCGAAGGCCCCACACCCGCCTACATCGTCAACCTCTACCAGCGGCTGCCCGCGATTTCGAAAAAACTCATCCAGGTCGACGGCAGCGTCTACTGGATGCTGTCCCACCCGCTGCAGGCAGCAGCCCGCATAGCTGACTGGTTCTCCGCAACAGGGCTCCCGGTGAAGACCTGACCTCCGTGGTACGACGCCGGTGCAGTTAGCCGTCCGGTTGGTTGCTCCCAACGATTTTGCTCGATACCGAGTAGGCGGCACTCGCTGTTGAGGAGCCAACGGGTGCAGAGAACCGACCATTGCGTCGCGCCGAGCCAGTTCCTCCGGTCGTCCTCAGGCGAGTACGGAGGCGCCGCTTGGTCGCAGCGGCAGGTTCAGATCTTGTTCAGCAATTCGGTCATGGTGTCCACCTCGGCTTGCTGGCTTTCAGCGATGTTCTTGGCAAGCGTGATCGCATCCGGATTCTTACCTGAACCGATCTCAGCCTGGGCCATCTTGATCGCGCCCTGGTGGTGTCTGATCATCCCTTCCAGAAAGAGCCGCTGCCCGTCGGCGCCGTTGGCCTCGTCTAGGTCTGCATCTGTTCCTCGGTCATCGTGCCGTCGCTGCTGCTGTGATGGGAGCCTTCAGGCATTTGGATGCGACCCCACGTTTCTAGCCAGGCGTTCATCATGTCGATCTCGGGCTGTTTCAAGGAAATTGTGATGGCGGCAACCAAGAACAGCAGCCGCTGCAACACCCCCGCCGAGCGCCTGCCCAACATGCCGACAGGCTAACAACGCCTCACACGACCTTCCGTCATGAGCTCCGAATGGGATTGGAGATCACTCCCCTTGCTCCTTATACCCCCTAGGGGTATATTGAATCGATCATCCCGCAGACCCAACTGCGGAAGGATATGACTGACAACAGATCCACTGCCGTTCTTGAGGTGTCTGGGGTGCACTGGGCATCCTCGAAGAATGTGGCCGAGGCGGTGTTGTCGCGCCGCCCCGGGGTCATCGAGGTGGACGCGAATCCGGTGGCGCAGACCGCGACGGTCACCTATGACCCCTCCCGGACCTCGGTGGCGGAGCTGGCCGGCTGGGTGCGCGACTGCGGATATCACTGTGCGGGCCAGTCGGTCCCGGAACACATCTGCGACCCCCTCGCGGAACCTCCACCGACCGCGGACAAGCATGATCATCGTGAGGCGAGTCACCACGCTCATCATGATCACTTCTCGAGCCACCACCAGATGATCACGGAGGCGCCAGCCGAGGAGGCGACCGAGACGCCGGCACTTCATGCTGATCATGCGGCTCATGCGCCTATGACCCCTCAGGACGCGATGGGCCACGGCGGGCATCACGCCGCCATGTCGATGGACGACATGGTGCGTGACATGCGCAACCGATTCCTGGTTGCTGCTCTGCTCTCCATCCCGATCTTGCTGTGGTCTCCGATAGGCCGTGAGGTGATCGGTTTCACGGTTCCAGCGCCTTTCGGCTTGCGGGACGATGTCTTCTCCTTGATCTTGAGTCTGCCGGTGATCTTCTACTCGGCCTGGATCTTCTTCGACGGC
>DATDKX010000595.1:0-15814 GCA_036519615.1 Propionibacteriaceae bacterium | reverse complement strand
TCTGGCTTTCTTTCGCGACGACTGGAACTGGTGGGCCGACAATCTTGGTTCGCATCTGCCTGAGTTCGGGACGTTTCTGGCTTTCTTTCGCGACGACTGGAACTGGTGGGCCGACAATCTTGGTTCGCATCTGGCTGAGTTCGGGACGTTTCTGGCTTTTATTGCATCTCATTGGCCACTGGCTTTGGCAGGCACGGTGGTCTGGTCACTGTGGCTCTATCGGTTCGTCGCGTCTCACCGCGCCGGTCCCATTGTGAACGCCTTTCGTACGAGCGCCTCAGTCGTGGTCCCCTCATACCACGAGGATCCAGACATTCTCCTGAAGTGTCTTGAGACTTGGCGCAGCGAGCAAGCCGACGAGATCGTTGTCGTGCTGGACGTCGCCGACGTGGAGGCGTATGACCGGATCGTCGCCTTGGGTGATGACCGAATCCGGCCGATCTTGTTCCACCACGCCGGTAAGCGGTCCGCGCTCGGCGTCGGCATCCGTGAGGCGCGGTGCGAGCTCGTTTGCCTGGTCGACTCCGATACGTTCTGGATGCCCGGCCTGCTGCGCGCGGTCCAGATGCCGTTCGAGGATTCCCAGGTAGGGGCCGTCAGCACCCAGCAGAACGTGTATCAGCGTCATACCAGCGTCTGGCGTCGCATCGCCGACTGGATGGTCAACCTCCGCTACCTGGACTATGTCCCGGTCATGGGCCGGGCGGGCGCGGTGCCATGTGTCTCCGGTCGCACCGCCGTCTACCGACGGTCGGCAGTGATGCCGGTGCTGGACAAGCTTGAAAACGAGTTCTTCCTGGGCCGGCGTTGCGTCGCTGGCGACGACGGCAGGCTCACCTGGCTGGTCCTCGCCCAGGGCTACCGGACAGTGCACCAGTCCTCGGCTCGGGCGCTCTCGATATTTCCGGCTGATTTCCGGTCCTTCATGAAGCAGCGGGTGCGGTGGAGCCGGAATTCGTTCCGCTGCTACCTGACCGCGATCTTCAAGGGGTGGCTATGGCGACAGCCCCTCATTACGCAGCTGACCGTGCTGCAGATCATGCTCACCCCGGTGACCATGGGAATGACCTTGACCTACCTCATCCTCTCCCGCCTCGAACTGACACCGGCCGGCATGGGCATCGCGGCGGCCTGGCTGCTGCTCGGCCGCGGAATCCGGAGCGTCTCGCACCTGCGGAAGCACCCCCGGGACATCCTGTTGCTGCCGCTGATGACGGTCGTGGTCTGCATAGTTGCCCTGCCGATCAAGACCTACGCCTTCGTGACCATGAACAAGCAGGGCTGGCTGACCCGGCACGCCCACCAGATTGGTGGCGACGGGCAGGACGCCCGCAGCCTTGCTCCGCAGGAGGTTGCCGCGTGAGAATCCGCTACGCCGCCGTCCTGCTGACCGCCGTGTGCTTCGCTTGGCCCTCGATGGCCTTGGCGGCACCGACTGAACCCACCCCTAGCCCAGCCCCCACCTCACCGGGCCAGGAATACGCACCGAGCGAGGGTATGCCCTACCCCGGCAACCCGGCAACCGAGCCCGCTCGAGTCGCCGCCGAGGACGCCCGGATCAAGGATGTACGCAGCATGACCAGCACGGCGGCCTGGCGCGGCGTCGACACCACTCAACCCTACCGGCTGGCCACTGGCCGCCGGATCAGCTTGGTGCTGGTGCCCCGTGAACGCCCCTACGACATGGCCGAACTGGCCGAGATATCGCCGTCCTCGGTAAAGAAGCGGTCCAAACGGTCCTACCTGGTGCAAGAGCACGTAGTGGTGCTGAACGGCGCCACATTGACGGTGACTAAGGGCCAGCAAGTCAGGCTGGCCAGCGACGCCACCGGCTTCAGCAGCCTGGTGACCCTTGGTGGGACGCTGGCCGTGCGCGGCTCCGCTAAGAAGCCGGCGACGTTTGCCGCCTGGGACCCACACAAGAAGGCCCCCGACACCACCACCGCTGATGGACGCGGATATATCCGGCTCCTCGGCGGCAGGTCGTTGATCAACGACGCACGGTTCAGCGACCTCGGATTCTGGTCGGGGCGGACCGGCGGCCTCGCCATCACTGGCGACACCGAGCCGGACCACGCCGCAGCTGGTCAGCCGCCGGAGAACCCCAAGCGTCAGAAGGGTGTCCCGGTCGTCAAGCTGAAGCCCAAGTCCTCCTCGGACCTACCGGCCTCAGCCAAACTCACCAACATCAGGGTGGCGGGCTCTGCATTCGGCCTGTTCGTGGCGGACGCCACCGATGTGACGCTCGCCGACGCTACGATCTCCGGCGCGCTTGTCGACGGAATCGTGCTTCATCGCGGTGTACGCGCCACGACCCTCACCGACGTGCGAGTTGATCGCAGTGGCAAGGACGGCGTCGTCGTCTCCCGCGATGCTACGGGGATAAGCCTCAAGCACACTTCAGTCACAGACAACGGCCGGAACGGGCTGACGATGGACGGACGTGCGCTGGCGCTCGGACCTGATGTGGACGGCGACGCGATCATGCCCTTCGGCGGCAACGCTGTCGCCGGTGGTGAATTCCTCCGCAATCAGCGTTACGGCATTGAAGTGCTCGGTGGCCATGGCACGAGTGTCCAGGGCGCGGCCATCGGCAAGAACTCGGTCGGCCTGGTGGCCAGTGAGGCAGCGACCGATGTCGTGGTTGAGGGCAACACGTTCACCGGGCCGCACGAGCAAGCCGTTTCCGTCCGTGACGGGGCGGCCAAGATCACAATCAGAAACAACACGGTGCGGGGCAGCGCCACCGGCATCTACAACCGCAACGCACAGAGCATCATCGAGCGCAACACGATCTCTGAGGTGAGCATGCACGGCATCACGGTGGTCGGACAAGCTGCTGGCACGGTGGTTACCGGCAACACCATCTCCGGTCGCGGGCCTGCCGCGCTGGACATGGATCGGGCCGTCGGCCTGGTCGCCGAGAATAACGTTTCCGATGGCTGGATTGTCAGCCGATCGCTGGAGGCGGTGCTCGCAGGCATCTTCAAGCCGCTGACGGTGGTATGGATGCTGGTTGTTCTGGTCGTCCTGGTGCCGATCCGGGTTCGCCTCAAGTCACGGTCCAGGGGCATCGTCGACCCGTTCGAGGCACAAGCACCCTTGAGCAGCGTCAGCCGAGGGATAGTAGACCGGCAACTGATCCAACGGTGACCTCCCTGCCAGCTATGGACAAGGCTGATCTTTGGGTCGACGCCAAGGGCAATGACTGGCCGATCAGGGCAACCCGGGGCAGGACTCGTCCCGGGATTGCTCCAAACTCCTGTCGCCATAACGGGGTAGGAGACAACAAAACACCTTCCGCGACAACGTCGCCGCGGTGGAATGCCAGTGCGTATGGCTTCGCGCTGCAACGGCCGGGCAAAAAGCGTCGCGACCTTTTCCAATCCGATAACAGGCGCCGATTCCGGCCTAAGCAACGTGATTCGACACATTATGCTTCGATCCGGCACGCTCAATACGCGTGGTAGCACAGCGCTTAGACGCAGAGTGCTCATAATCCTCCGGTCGCGGGTTCGAGTCCCGCCCGCCCTACTTGAGCGTAAGTACACCAGATTAGTCCTGCACAGCGCTCGAACACTAAAGTACACAGCCTCGCGTGAGTACCTCGGTTGGATCCGCCCGACCTCGCCGACGCTCGTCGCTGGTACCAGCAGGCCGCTGAGGCCGGCGACAGCGGCGCCATGTTCAACCTCGGGTATTTGCTTGCTAACCGGTTGGATCCGCCGGACCTCGTCCAAGCTCGTCGTTGGTACCTGCGAGCCGCTGGGCTGGTCACACCAATGCCGCGCGTCGTTGAGTCGTTGAACGTGCCCGGGGATCGAGCCGCCGGGTGGAGCTGGCGACGTCGACGCAATCGCGCCAGATGATCTCGCTGTCGATAGGCCTAGGCTTTGCTTTGATCTCCGCGCGGGACATCATCAGCCCGGCTCTGCCCACCTGGACTTGACGGTAAAGCTCAGCCCCCTCCCTAAGCACCTGAGTAGCCAGCTCGATGCGAAGCCGATGATCTCGGCCAAGATCAGGAGCGCCACATCGGCAACCCGACAATCGCTGACAATAACCTCGTCGATCTTTGGCCGTGATCGGCGAGCGAGCGGTCTTCGCGTTCGTCGGTGATCATCCTTCTGATGATGCGGTCGTCCGCGGAGCGTTGACTTCTTTCCTGTTTGCGCTCGGCGCTCGGCGGCACCGCAAATGATCTTGCCCATGAGGTGGTTCTGAAAATGATCCAACATAACTACTACCCGGACGGCGGCCCCCGGTGAGGAATAGCCATCCGTTAGACCAGATTTGCCCAGAGTGCTCGCCTTATCGAGTGGCGAAAAGTACGGTCACGGACGCGTGATCAAGGCACCGTGGCTCGGGTCTCCGATCCGGGTAGTGATCACCGCAAGGTGACTCGCGACTCGGACCATACGAAGGGCCGTTCGAGCGGTAGCACTGTACGCGGCAATCCCGGCTTTAATGCCCCCAATAACGATTTCGCGCATGAGTGAGCGGAGCGTGTACGACCTTGATCGTATCCGCGCCAATCCGTTCAACGTCGGCGCGACCAACGGGGACCTTGTCTCGCGCGCGCTCCACGGGGCCGACGTCTTCGACGCACTTCCCGTCGTTTGGGGCGCGGCGGGGGTAACGGACAACACCTCAACAATCCGGACAACACCGCGAGAGGGATGACCGCGATGGGTTCGTTGGCCGGTCCCGGCCCAGAGTTAGGCTCGAGTTGACGACAGTGTCGGCTGAGCCAAGGAGGCCTCTCGATGTTGAACGCGGCTGAAACGGCGTTGCTGGAATCGGTACCGGATGGGCTGTTCATCGGCGGTGAATGGCGACCGGCCAGCTCGGGTTCCACCTTGAAGGTGTACGACCCCGCAACCGGCGAGGCGATCAAAACCATCGCTGACGCGAGCGTCGATGACGCCGCTGCAGCCCTCGATGCCGCGGTCGAATCGGCAGCTGACTGGGCCAAGACCCCACCACGCGAGCGCGCCGAGATATTGCGCCGAGCCTTCGATCTGATTCAAGAGCGCCAAGACCAAGTCGCGCTGCTGATGACACTGGAGATGGGGAAACCGCTGGCCGAATCCAAAGCGGAAGTCAAGTACGGCAGCGAGTTTCTCCGCTGGTTCTCCGAGGAGGCAGTACGGGTCTTCGGCCGCTACGGCATCAACCCCGAGGGCACCGGGCGGATGATCGTTTCGCAACATCCAGTCGGCCCCTGCTTCTTGATCACCCCATGGAACTTCCCACTGGCTATGGCCACTCGCAAAACGGCGCCGGCGCTAGCTGCTGGCTGCACCGTCGTGATCAAGCCACCTGAGCTAACGCCATTGACCACCCTGTACTTCGTCAAGATCTTGGCCGAGGCCGGCCTGCCGACCGGCGTCGTCAATGTGATCACTACATCAACCTCGGGCAAAGTGTCGGCGCCGATCATTGCCGATCCCCGGCTTCGCAAGCTGAGCTTCACCGGCTCCACCGAGGTAGGCCGCAAGCTGCTAGAGCAGGCGGCAGGCAACATTCTGCGTACCTCCATGGAGCTCGGCGGCAACGCGCCCTTCCTGATCTTCGATGATGCTGATCTTGGTGCCGCTGTCGAAGGTGCCATGATCGCTAAGTTCCGCAACATCGGTCAGGCCTGCACAGCGGCGAACCGGTTCATCGTGCACGAAGCCATTGCCGACGAGTTTGCTGCCCGGGTCACCGAACGAGTACAGGCGTTCAAGGTCGGCCGGGGCACCGAGGACGGAGTGCAGATCGGCCCGCTGATCAACGATGATGCAGTGCAGAAAGCCGACTCCCTAGTACGAGACGCGACCGACCGCGGGGCCAAGGTGCTGGCCGGTGGTCACCCGATCGAGCGGCCTGGCACGTTCTATGAGCCCACCGTCGTCACCGGCGTACGCCCTGGCAGCGACATCCTCCGCGAGGAGATCTTCGGGCCGGTGCTCAGCATCGTCACCTTTGCCGATGAACAGGAAGCGGTAAGGGTCGCCAACGACACCGAGTACGGGCTGGTTGGGTACGCCTACACCGAGGACCTGGCTCGTGGCCAGCGGCTCATCGAGTCCCTGGAGACCGGAATGTTGGGTCTCAACGTTGGTGTGGTGTCGAATGCGGCAGCGCCCTTCGGCGGAGTAAAACAGTCTGGCATCGGACGGGAGGGCGGTCTCGAAGGCATTCACGAATACCTGTCCACCAAGTACACCCTGACCCCGAATCCCTTCGCCGGCTGACCACTTTCTTCCAAGAGACGGACGGCTAGATACAGTGCCGGTCGTGAGTACGCCGACGGTTGCCGAGGACACTGCTCAACTGATCGAGCAGATCAAGGCGTTGGCCATCGTTCGTGGCACAGTCACTCTCTCCTCGGGGCATACGGCCGATTACTACGTCGACATGCGACGTGTCACGCTCGACGGCGCGGTGGCGCCGATCATCGGTCGCGTCATGCGCGCCCTGGTTACCGACTGGGACTTCGAGGCGGTCGGCGGTCTGACGCTTGGTGCCGACCCGGTTGCGACTGCCATGATGCATGCAGCCGCGGCCGCTGGCGAGCGACTCGATGCCTTTGTGGTCCGCAAGGAGGGAAAGACGCACGGCCTCCAACAACTCATTGAAGGCCCTGCGGTGCGGGGTCGTCGGGTGCTTGCCCTGGAGGACACCAGCACTACTGGAGCTTCGGTATTGACTGCCGTCGCGGCGCTGCGGGAGGCCGAAGCGCAGGTAATTGGAGTCGCCGTCATCGTCGACCGCAATACCGGCGCCAAGGAGGCCGTCGAGAGTGCGGGATTGCCCTACCGCGCGGCGATCTCGGCACATGACCTCGGTCTGCAGTAAGGCCTAACGGCGTATGGATGCGCTCACCCGTTAGGGTGAATATGGTCTGAGGCTCGTCCAACCCCCAGATGCTAAGGAGATCTGATGGGTACCGCCATCACCGTGATCATCATCATCTTGGTGATCGTCGTCATTCTTGCGCTCATCGGCATGGGCTCGTACAACGGCTTCGTCAAGTCCAGAAACCTCATTCAGGAATCTTGGCGGCAGATCGACGTCGAGTTGAACCGCCGCTACGAGCTGATCCCGAACTTGGTGGAGACGGTTCGGGCGTACGCCGCGCACGAGCGCAACACGTTGGAAGACATCACCAGGCTTCGCAGCCAGGCTCAGCAGCTTTCACAGTCGGAGGGCGCACTCCCCAGTCAGCAGCGGTCCGATGTCGAGGCGGCGCTCTCGGGTGCAGTGCGGAATCTGATCGTTAGCGTCGAGGCCTATCCGGATCTCAAGAGCAATCAGAACTTCCTCGAGCTGCAGCGGCAACTCGCCGAGACCGAGGATCGGATCGCTGCGGGCCGACGCTTCTACAACGCCAATGTCCGGGTCTACAACACCAAGGTCGAGTCGGTGCCGTCGAACATCATCGCCAGCATGTTCAAGTTCGAGAAGGCCACCTACTTCCAGGTTGACGAACCGGCCGTACGCCAGGCACCGGATGTCAGCTTCGGGGAGATCGCGTACCGCGGCGATCCCGAGCAGCAGCGGCAGCTTCCGCCTCAGCAGTCAGCACCGCCGGTCCAGTTCGACAGGCCAAGCGACGACGCACTTCCCAACCCGGAGCAGTACCAGCAGCCGCCCCAAAGTTCCCAGCCACCCCAGCAGGGCCAATATCAGCCGCCCCAGTCGGGCGGTTACCAACCCCCGGACCAAGCCGGCGGCTATCAATCGCCGCAACAGGGGGGCGGCGGATATCAATCGCCGCAGCAGGGCGGCGGCGGATATCAAACGCCGCAGCAGGGCGGCGGTTACGTCCCACCTGAGACGGGACAACAGAATCCGAACCAGCGTTAATGATCCGGGGGTCTGACGTGCCCGCGGAGATGACCTACCAGCAGCTCGGGCCTTCGGGTCTCACCGTCTCCACTATCGGAATCGGCTGCAACAACTTCGGTGCGCGCATGCCCGATCACGAGGTGCCAAGCGTGGTGAATACCGCCATCGATGCGGGGATCACCTTGTTCGACACCGCCGACGTCTATGGCAACGCGGGCGGCTCAGAGATCTTGCTCGGCAAGGCGCTCGGCTCACGGCGCGATGAGGTGATCATTGCCACGAAGTTCGGCTCGGACATGCGGGGTGGGAACGGTCCGGATTGGGGTGCCCGGGGTTCCCGGCGCTACATCAGGATTGCGCTCGAAAACAGCCTGCGCCGACTCGAAACAGACTGGATCGATCTGTATCAGCTGCATGAGCCGGATCCGCATACGCCGATCGAAGAGACCCTGGCTGCGCTCACTGAGGTTGTCGCTGAGGGCAAGGTGCGCTACATCGGTTCGTCAAACTTTGCCGGTTGGCAGGTGGTCGATGCGGACTGGATATCTCGGACCAGCGGCTATGAGGCATTCATCTCGGCACAGAACGAGTACTCCTGGCTGAACCGGTCGGTCGAGAGGGAACTGGTGCCTGCGCTGGAGCACACCGGTCAGAGCCTGCTGCCGTACTTCCCGCTCGCATCGGGACTGCTGACCGGCAAATACCACCGCGGCGAGCCTGCGCCTCAGGGCAGCCGGCTCGCCCGGAACCGAGTGCGGCTGGATCGGGCGAACTTCGACTTGATCGAGGCAATTGAGGCGTACGCGGCTGAGCGTGGTCTGTCAATGCTGCAGGTCGCGATCGGTGGGCTGACGGCGATGCCCACCGTCGGCTCGGTGATCGCCGGCGCCACCTCGGCCGAGCAGGTGAAGCAGAACGTTGAGGCCGGACTCTGGATGCCCCGCGGAGATGATCTTGAAGCGCTGTTAGAGATCACCAGTCCGGCTATTTAGCCGACTTGTCGGAAACCAGAAGCGCTATAGCACTCCTCAGTTCTGACAAGTCAGTGCTGACGCCTCCAGAAGTCATAGGGATGTCGGCCGGGCCGGAAGCCGTGGGCCTCCACCATCGCCGCCGCGTCGCTGAATCCTCGCGCGAGCACAGTCGGGTCGTGGGCATCGCTTCCGAACGTGATCGCTTCCCCGCCTTCTTCACTCCACCAGGCAACGATCTCCGGATGGACCGGCACTTTGGTCTTCACTTCCAATGCGCGTCCGCTGTCAGCTAGCACGCGTAAGGCATGCCGAAACTCATCTTGGAACGAGTTGGGGTCGAACGGGCCGGCCTGAGTCGGCCAATATGCGACCGCGTACTCGATGTGGGCGAGCACTGCGAACGCATCCGAGCTGCTGATCAAGCGAGGTATTTCGGCCAGATAGTCCCGAATGACCTCAGTCGCAGGCCGCCGCCGATACAGCTCCGGCATCTCAAAGAACTGCTGGCCGATTGGCAAGGAGTGCAGAGAACCGAGCACCCGGTCGAAATCTCCAGCGTCGAGCAGCGTCGCGACGACCCCGGTGTGCCAATGTGGCTCGCCCAGCTCCACCCCGCTGATAATCCGCAGCTCCGGAAAACGATCACGGCACCGCTGCAGGCACTCCGTATCCGGTGAGATTCAGTTCCGGCGGAGTCAACGTTCCGCCTGAGGCGATCAACAGCTGCAGACGTTGGTCGAAGTCGCTTGCTCTGACCGGCCAGGTCGTGTAATCCGCATGCTCGGTGAATGCGACTGCAGGAAGGCCCATCTCCACCGCCCGCTGGCAGGTCCGCGCCATCGAACCGTCCGGCGCATCCCAAGACCACTCGGTGTGGACGTGACTGTCCGCTGGCAGCACCACGAATGCATCCTTGCAGCTGCATGCTCAAGATCAAATGCCCGTCAAGATCAGACGGCCGCTGACTCCTTGTTGCGACGCCGGCGGTGCAATAGGTACTCCACACCCATCGGGATCAAGGACGCGATCACGATCAAGATCAGCACCAGCTCGATGTTGTTCTTGATAAAAGGAATATTGCCGAGGAAGTACCCGGCGATAGTCACCCCGCACGCCCAGAGCACGCCACCGATCGCGGTGTAGCTGATGAAATGCCGGAAATTCATCCTGCCGACGCCGGCAACCAAGGTGACGAAGGTGCGGACGATCGGCACGAACCGCGCCAGGATGAGGGCACGGTTGCCATACCGATCGAAGAAGTTGTGAGTCCTCTCGACGTAGGACTGCTTGAAGATCTTGCCCGCAAGGCCTGGGCGTTCCCTGAACAGAGGCGGGCCGATCTTGCGCCCGATCGCGTACCCACTGACGTTGCCCAGCACGGCCGCAGCGGTCAGCACAATGCAGACGAATGCCAGGTTGTGCGGAATCACGCCGGTCGCCGTCAGCAGCCCAACGGTGAACAGCAGTGAATCACCGGGCAGGATCGCAAAGAGCCCGCATTCGGCGAAGATCACGAACGCCACGCCCCATAGTGCGTACGGCCCGAAAAACTCGATCAGCTGTTCGGGGTCCATCCAGGACGGGAGCAGCATCGGCAGCAGCCCGGCGGCGGCCTGGAGAGCGGTCACGTCGGCAAACGGTACCGTCGCAGACTGTGAGTTTCCTGAATAACGCAAGGGGGGCGACCCCCTTGAACCCCCGCGGGGCGTGCCGCTCGCGTCCCGCCCTGAACGACGACCAGATAACCGAGGCCTCGGGCGCCCCCGGCGTAGGCCCGCATCCCGAGCCATGGCCGGACGACGACAGGCTCGATCCGGAGCTGCTCGAGCACGGAGATCGTCGCAATGTGATCGATCGCTATCGCTACTGGAAAGTCTCCGCGATCGTTGCTGATCTTGACACTCGACGGCATGCGCTACAGATCGCAATCCAGAACTGGGAACACGACTTCAACATCGGCTCCATCGTGCGTACCGCGAATGCATTCAACGTCTCCGGCGTGCACATTCTCGGCCGTCGCCGTTGGAACCGGCGCGGAGCGATGGTCACCGACCGATATCTCACGATCTTCCACCATGCATCGGTAGCCGACTTCGCCGATCGCATGGTGGCAGACAACTATGTGGTCATCGGCGTGGACAACCTCCCAGGTGCCCTACCGCTGGAGCCCTATGAGCTGCCGCAACGGACGTGTCTGGTGTTTGGGTCCGAGGGTCCAGGGCTGACCGATGAGCTGGTAGCTGTCTGCAAAGACCTTGTCGCCATCACTCAGCACGGCTCCACCCGATCGCTCAACGCCGGCGCCGCGGCAGCCATAGCGATGTACCACTGGGCGCTGCGCTGGGCGCGCTGAGGGGTTGTCAAACTGGTCCGGTGAGCTGGATCGAACCCAGGTGATGAGGTGGCGCAGTGCAGCACCTTGATCACCAACCACATTCGGCAACTACCAAACGGGTCCAGGTCCGCGGCGTCCTCGAAGACTTGATCGGGACCGAACTCAACCCTGGCGACGCCATTCCCTCGGAGCGAGCGTTGGTAGTGCGCCTCGGTGTCAGCCGAGTTACCGTCCGTCAGGCGATCGCAGACCTCGTTTCAGCGGGCGTCTTGGAACGCGTACACGGCAAGGGCACCTACCTGACTGGCCCGCAAGTGGATTCCCGACTGCATTTGACGTCGTTCTCGCGCGAGATGCGCGCGCGTGGTTTGGTGCCGGCAACGGTGGTGCTGTCGGCTGCCGAGCAGCCCGCCGACGCCGACGTCTCTTACGCCCTCCGGATCCGTCCGGGCCAGTCCGTCGTACGGGTGGAGCGGCTCCGAACTGCCGACGGCACCCCGATGGCGTACGAGGTTGGCCACTATCCGTCGGCGTTGTTTCCCGGGCTGCTGCAACGAGAGCTCGGGTCGCTGTACGACGTGTTCGCTAGCGAGTACGGGGTCGTGGTCAGCAGCGGTGAACAGACAGTGCGTGCCGAGTCCGCCGATGCCCATCGGGCCCGGGTTCTCGGCATCGCCAAGCGGGCGCCGTTGCTGGTGCAGGAGCGGGTGACGTACGCGGGTGATCGAGCAATTGAGATGTCCACCTCGTGGTATCGCGCCGACCGCTATCGGATTCATATGGCGATCACGCCCCGAGGCGCCAGAGAGAACTAGCCTGTGGCCTCATGAGCACAGGCCCGATCTCGGAGTTGGTCGTTCCGTACGACCCAGGACCGCTCACCGACAAGGTGGAGCGGCGGCGCCGCCTAATACGGTCACGCCTGCTCAGTCTGGGGATTACTATCGCGCTGCTCGTGTTGATCTACCTATGGCGTCGGGAAGATCTTGGTAACGCCGGAGTGATCATCATTTTTGCCATCGTGTTAGGCGCATCGCTGGCGTGGCTGGCTGCCAGCGTCGTGCTGTTTTTCCTGGCAAAGAGGGAAATGCGGACGGTCGGAAATGGGGTTGCCATTCGGATCGGCCCACCCGGCATTCAGGTTGCTGGACTCAACGCATCATGGCCGCAGGTCGCAAAGATCGACACGATCAAGGGTGGCCTCGACCGGGGCCCGCGACTTCGCCTTGTTCTCGTTGACGGAAGGCAAGCAGTCGTGCCGTTTGATCAAGTCACAGTGTTTCCCGCAACGCTGGACAGCACGGTGCGAGCCTTTTCGGCCGGCCGCCATGGAGTGGACTTGTCTGCACTTGAAAGTTGAGACAAAGCACTGCAGTTACCACCGCTTAGCCTTTTTTGACAGACTGTGCAATCGCCATAGGTACGACCGCAAACAGCCACAGCGGTAGAAAAGGAGCTCACCGAGCATGCCCATCGCCACCCCCGAGGTCTATGCCGCCATGCTGGACGCGGCCAAGCGGGGGTCTTTCGCCTACCCAGCGATCAACGTCAGCTCTTCACAGACACTGAACGCAGCCCTTCAAGGCTTCACCGAAGCCGGATCAGACGGAATCGTCCAGGTCTCCACTGGCGGAGCCGAATATCTGTCGGGTGCGACGATCAAGAACATGGTGACCGGCGCAGTTGCGTTGGCCGAGTACGCACACGAGGTCGCGAAGAACTATCCGATCAACGTCGCGTTGCACACCGATCACTGCCCGAAGGACAAGTTGGACGGCTACGTCCGCCCGCTGCTCGCGTTATCGGCCGAGCGTGTCAAGTCAGGCGGCCAGCCATTCTTCCAGTCACACATGTGGGATGGTTCGGCGGTACCGCTTGAGGAAAACCTGTCGATCGCCGAGGAATTGTTGCAGCAGACCTCAGCCGCGAACGTGATCTTGGAAATCGAGGTCGGCGTCGTCGGCGGCGAGGAAGACGGCGTCAGCGCCGAGATCAACGAGAAGCTTTACACGACGGTTGAGGATGGATTACGGACCGTCGAGGTGCTCGGTACGGGTGAGAGGGGCCGCTACATCACCGCGCTGACTTTCGGCAACGTGCATGGGGTGTACAAGCCGGGCGCGGTCAAGCTCCGGCCCGAGGTGTTGAAGGACATCCAGGACGAGGTCGGCGCCAAGATCGGCAAGGAGCGGCCGTTCGATCTGGTCTTCCACGGCGGATCCGGCTCGACTCTGGAGGAGATCCGGGCCGCGGTCGACTACGGCGTCGTGAAGATGAACATCGACACCGACACCCAGTACGCGTTCACCCGACCCGTCGCCGGGCACATCTTCACCAACTATGACGGGGTGCTGAAGGTCGACGGTGACGTGGGGAGCAAGAAGGCGTACGACCCACGGGCTTGGGGCAAGCTGGCCGAGGCGGGCATGAGCACACGCGTGGTCGAGGCCTGCGAGGACCTGCGTTCGGCTGGTACGTCTCTGAACAAGTAGCCCGTAACCCTTCCTCCCGGTGAAGGCCGACTGCCTGGCCCCGCCCCAAAGGATGTTGGCTGGGTCGATCGGTCCAGTGCCGTTTGCCCTGGCTTCCGTTTCAAACGTCTTTAGCCTTTGGGACAGGCCAGGCAGCCCGCCTTCGCCTTGTACCGAATGGTGCGGCTACTTATTCAGAGACGTTCGGGCCGTCACGTGCTCGCAGGCCTCGACTTTGAGACGGAACTGGGGGCGATCTCGACGTTCGTTTCTGCCGCCGCGTCCTTCAGTGCAGTAGGCACATTCGCCGACGGGCGATCGTTCCAGGCACAAGAGTCAGCAACAAGGAGGTTGGCATGGCGTTGCGCAATTACCTCGTTGGTGAGGTGGCAGAGGATTTTGCGGATGGATTGCTTAGTCGGAGGGAGGCGCTGCGCCGGTTGGGCCTTCTCGGTCTCAGTATGAGTAGCGCGACGGCGCTGCTGAGTGCTTGCGGCGATGGCGGCGGTGAGCAAACCGGCCCGACTGGAGCCTCATCACCTGCGGCGTCGTCGACACCATCTGCGCCAGGACGTACCGCCACGACCAAGGCGGGGGAATCCGTACGCTTCACCGGCCCCGCCGGTGAGCTGCAGGGAGCCTGGGCTGAGGCCAGCGACCCACAGGGCGCACTGCTCGTCATCCACGAGAACCGCGGCCTGACTCCACACTTCTTCGATCTCGTTGGGCGGTTCGCGAGCGCCTCGTACTCCGCGCTATGCGTAGACCTGCTCTCCTCGCAAGGTGGTACGGCGCAGCTGGAAGATCCAGCGGCAGCACCGACCACGCTGGCAAACACCCCACCCCAGCAGCTGCTTGCCGACCTCAAAGCCGGGATCGATGAGCTCGAAAAGCGAGTGCCGGACGCGAAGATCGGAGCGGTCGGATTCTGCTTTGGCGGCGGCATGACCTGGAACCTGCTGCAAGCGGGTGAGCAGCGTCTGGCCGCCGCCGTCCCGTTCTACGGGCCGGCACCCGAGAGCCCGGACTTCAGCCAAGCCAAGGCAGCCGTCTACGCGATGTACGGCGAACAGGATGAACGTGTGAATGCCACCCGGGATCGCGCCGAGGCGGCGCTCAAGGCGGCCGGGCTCACTTACGAGATTCGCACCTTCGCCGGAGCCGGCCATGCGTTCTTCAATGACACCGGCCCTCGCTACAACGCCGAAGCCGCCCAGCAGGCGTGGCAGGAGGTCCTGGATTGGTTCAACCAGCACCTAAAGTGAGCGAGGGCCGGAGGGCTGAGGACGCAAAACTTCTCGAAGAACTGAGTCGTGGGGGAGCGGCGCTAGTCTTCGAGGGTGTCTATCGCCGTTGCCGACCGGCCTACGCCGCTGAGTCGGGTCTGGTCCGGCAACAAGATCATCGCCGAGGATCTCACCGGCGAAGACCTGAGCGACGTATTAGAGCTGCATTCCGATGCCTCCGCATGGTGGGTGTTGCCCAGAGATCATGAGTACGGAGCCGTAGAAGTACGCCATGTCGCCTATGCTCTTGATCTTGATGAGCCGGCGATCAAGGACCTGCTTGCCGATGACAGGCGAGCCAAGTTCGAGGTGTTGGGTCAAGCGCGGCTGGTGATCACTAATGCGGTGTCAGTCAACAAGGAAAATGCGCAGATCATCGTGCACCCGGTGTCCATGATCGCGACCGACCGGGCCGTGATCTGCTTGGTGGATCCGACGCCGGACTTTCAGCCGGCCCAACTATTCATGCAAAAGCAAGACGTGATCGCAAAGGGCGGCATCGAGGCAGCGGTCCAGGTGGTGATCGCCGCTGTAATCAACAGCTACGAGGACGCGCTGCAGTGGCTCGAGGACTCTAGCGACACCCTGGCGGGTGTCTTGTTCGAGGAGCGGCCGCTCGACAAGCCTGAGCAGTTGTACGCCTTCAAGCTCAGAGCAGCCCTCTCCCAACTCCGCCGGCTCACCGATCCGATGCGGACCGTAATGACCGACATCACCGACAGCCCGCCTCACGGCCGCAAGGTCAAGACAGGGCGGGATCCCGCCATTAGTCGGCATTGGGGAATGCTGGCAGAGCACCACACCCGAGTAGCCAACGCCGCTGATGCGCTTCGGGAGGCCCTGTCGTCGATCTTCGATACCAGCCTTGCGCTCGCCGATGTGCGGCTGAACCAGATTGTCAAGAAGCTC
>DATDKX010000594.1:0-2185 GCA_036519615.1 Propionibacteriaceae bacterium | reverse complement strand
GACTGCTCGATCTATGGTCAAAAGTCCGCATTGGTCGACAATTCGAGCAGATGGGGCGTGATTCAGCGTCGAAACTCCTCACTGGTCGGAAATTTGAGACCTGGGGTAGCAGATGATCAACACCGAATGTCGAGGATAAGAGATGACAAATCAGGCAGTGGCAGAGCTGATCGCCCGGTCGAACCGACTGGGGTCCGATCCCAAAAACACGAACTACGCCGGCGGCAACACCTCGGCCAAGGGCACTGAGACCGATCCGGTTACCGGCGAGCCGGTGGAGCTGCTCTGGGTGAAGGGTTCCGGTGGTGATCTTGGCACGCTGACCGAATCCGGCCTAGCGGTGTTGCGACTTGATCGAATGCGGCAGCTGGTGAACGTCTATCCCGGTATCGAGCGCGAGGATGAGATGGTCGCCGCCTTCGACTACTGCCTGCACGGCAAAGGTGGCGCGGCGCCGTCGATCGACACTGCGATGCACGGCTTAGTCGACGCCGCACACGTTGATCATCTGCACCCTGACTCCGGCATCGCGGTTGCCACGGCGGTCGACGGTGAAGAGCTGACGGCCAAGATCTTCGGCGACCGGGTGGTCTGGGTACCGTGGCGCCGACCCGGCTTTCAGCTTGGTCTGGACATCGCCAAGATCAAGGCCGACAATCCACAGGCGATCGGCTGCATGCTCGGCGGCCACGGCATTACCGCTTGGGGCGATACGTCTGATGAGTGTGAGGCCAACTCGCTGGACATCATCAAGACCGCAGAGGCCTACATTGCGGAGTGCTCTAAGCCGGAGCCGTTCGGCGCGCTGCTAGACGGATACGGCGCGCTGCCGGATGATCAGAGGCGGATGAAAGCGGCCGCGCTAGCGCCGACGCTGCGGTCAATCGCCTCCTTCGACAAGCCGATGGTGGGGCATTTCACCGACGACGAGCGGGTGCTGGAGTTCCTGTCCGGTAGTGAGCATCCGCGGCTGGCTGAGCTCGGCACCAGCTGTCCAGATCATTTCTTGCGGACCAAGGTCAAGCCACTCGTGCTCGATCTTCCCGCGGACGCATCAGTCGAGGACTGCATCGCCCGGCTTCGCGAGCTACACGATGCCTATCGAGCGGACTACCAGGCCTACTACGAGCGCCATGCGACACCGGACTCCCCGCCGATTCGTGGGGCGGACCCATTGATCATTCTCGTGCCCGGAGTCGGCATGTTCTCGTACGGAAAGGACAAACAGACCGCTCGAGTGGCCGGTGAGTTCTATCTCAACGCGATCAACGTGATGCGCGCCGCCGAGGGATTGTCGACGTACGCCCCGATTGACGAGTCTGAGAAGTTCAAGATCGAATACTGGGCACTGGAAGAGGCAAAGCTGCAACGCATGCCGAAACCCAAGCCGCTCGCCACCAGGATCGCATTGGTGACGGGTGCCGCCTCAGGCATTGGGAAGGCGATCGCAGAGCGGCTGGCCGCCGAAGGCGCCTGCGTCGTGATCGCTGATCTTGATGCGGGCAAGGCTCAGGCCGCTGCCGATGAGATCGCCCGCGGCGGAGGCGCAAATGTACAGAGCAGTGACGTTGCCGTCGGTTTAGCTGCCGATGTAACCGATGAAGCAGCCGTACAGGCGGCGGTGGATGCCACCCTGCTCGCGTTTGGCGGCATTGACATTGTGATCAACAACGCTGGCCTATCGCTGTCCAAGTCCTTGCTGGACACCACGGTCGCTGACTGGGACCTGCAACACAACGTCATGGCGAAGGGATCCTTCCTGGTCTCTCGGGCAACGGCGAAGGCGTTGATCGAGCAGAAGCTCGGCGGCGACATCGTCTACATCTCCAGCAAGAACTCCCTCTTCGCGGGCCCAAACAACATCGCCTACTCCGCAACCAAGGCCGACCAGGCGCATCAGGTGCGGCTGCTCGCCGCGGAATTGGGTGAGCACGGCGTGAAGGTGAACGGCATCAACCCCGATGGTGTGGTCCGCGGCTCTGGCATCTTCGCGGGAGGCTGGGGCGCCAAACGAGCCGCCGTCTACGGGGTGCCGGAGGAGGAGTTGGGCAAGTACTACGCGTCTCGAACGCTGCTGAAACGCGAGGTGCTTCCGGAGAACGTGGCCAACGCGGTCTTCGTCCTTTGCTCGGCTGATCTGAGTCATACGACCGGTCTGCACATACCGGTTGACGCCGGCGTCGCT
>DATDKX010000593.1:0-10512 GCA_036519615.1 Propionibacteriaceae bacterium | reverse complement strand
CTATGTGCGCCTGAACGCGACCTTCGCACCGCACTCCCCGACGCCTGGCCATCTTGCCGTCGCTACCCAGTCGGGTGCCGTTGGCGTAGCGATTCTGGATTCGGTGGAACAGAGCGGAGTCGGTATCTCGACGTTCGTGTCGCTCGGTAACAAGCTCGATGTCAGTACAAACGATTTGCTCTCCTACTGGTACGACGACGTCACCACGCAAGCCGTCGCACTGTATGTCGAGTCGTTCGGAAACCCGCGTCGCTTTACCTGGCTGGCGCGGGCGCTGTCGACCCGGAAGCCGATCTTGGCCGTCAAGAGCGGCCGGTCAACCGGCGGCCGCCGCGCGGGCGCGTCACACACGGCCGCAGCGGCGGCTCCCGATGTGGCTGTCGACACGTTGTTCCGGCAGGCAGGTGTGCTGCGTATGGATACCTTGGGCGAGCTGCTCGACGCCGCTCGGCTTCTTACTGAACAGCCTCTGCCGGCCGGTGATCGAGTCGCCATCGTCGGCAATGCCGGAGGCTTGAACATCCTTGCCGCCGACGTGGCCGAGGCCGCCGGGCTCCAGGTCGTCGAGTTTTCCGCGACACTCCAGGAGGAATTTGCGGACTTGGCACCGCATCTGGCGGGCGTCACGAACCCGGTCGATCTGGGCGCCGATGCACCACCGGCGACGATTGGCCGCGCCATTTGCGCGCTTGCCTCCTCTGGTGAAGCCGACGCCCTCGTGGTCACGCTGGTCGCGACTCGTACCAATGACTTGCGGGGATCACTTGCCGCGCTGTCTGAAGCGGCCGATGACCAGCCGCACCTGCCGATCGTTGCGGTGGTTGTCGGTGGCGATTCGCCGCTCAGGCTTGGCAAGGGAAATCTTCCTGTCTACAAGTTGCCGGAAGATGCGGTTCGTTCGCTTGGGCATGCCTGCCGGTATGCGCGCTGGCGTCGCGAACCGACCGGTCGCAAGCCTGCTCTTGCCGGAGTTGACCGCAAGGCTGCTCAGCGGATGATCGCTGCGGCATTGGCTGACGGCGCTGGGTGGCAGCCTGTCGCCGTCACCCATGCCCTCCTTGCCTGCTACGGGATATCGTTGCTCGAGACCAGGCTCGCGACCACAGTGGAGAGTGCGGAGGAGACGGCTCGGGAGCTGGGTCTTCCAGTCGTCATGAAGGCGACCGAGCCTGGACTCGTGCACAAGAGCGAGCTTGGCGCGGTACGCCTCGGGCTCTCGAATGAGTCGGCCGTACGCGAGGCATACCTGGCCATTGCAAGATCGCTTGACGAGACCCAGCCCCAGGTTGGGCTGCAACGCATGGTCTCAACCGGCGTAGAGCTGGTCGTCGGTGTGGCGCATGACAACCTCTTCGGCTCACTGGTCATGGTGGGGTTGGGAGGCGTACAAACCGACCTTCTTGGGGATCGCACATTTCGATCAGTGCCGCTGACCGATCGCGACGCTGCGGCCATGTGGCGGGAACTCCGCGCGGCCCCGCTGCTCACCGGCTACCGCGGCATACCAGTTATGGACACTGACGCGCTCGAGCAACTGCTGCTTAGGGTTGCCCGGCTCGCGGAAGATTTCCCAGAGGTCTCAGAGCTCGACCTGAATCCCGTGGTAGCGGTCCCATCTGGGGTTGCGGCTCTCGACGTCAAGCTCAAGCTGCGGCCAGCCGCGGATGAACCTGATGCGTACCTCCGGAGCCTGGCAATTCGAGCAACCTAGTAATGACTGCTCGCGACCTGACTCTTGCCAATTTAGTGCGCAGCGTCCCGGCGGAGTTCGGCGAGGCTTGGAGGGCGTCGTCGGGGATGGGATCGGCGGCGGTCACGGTCTGGTCGCCGGCTTGGATCGTGATGGTGCGGCAGGGCCGTAGGGCCTCGCGGGAACCACGCCGGTTCGAGTGCACGATCTGCACCGCGGGTCGCCCCACTCGCGGTCTTCACCGTCCGCACATAGGTCACCCCGACAGGCTAAAACCCCCAGACCCCCCGATCAGCTAGGCCTGTATGCAAACTTCGTCGGTCACGGTTACCGAGCCTTTCCGGGTGCGTGAAGATCTACGGCATTCTGGTCGCAACGTGCGGGGCAAGCCGAGCAGTACAAGCGGCTGTTTGGTCAGTACTGATCCGGCAACGACGGCCAGCGTTCAGACGCCCACTGCGACCAGGACGTATGCTCTGGCGGGACCGGTGGGATCTCGGCACCTCGCAGTTCCTCGTCGTCCGGCGCTTGGAACTGCACCTGCTACAGCTTCAGTTCGGTGTCGCTCATCTGGAACTGACCCGGCTCGGTCTCGTATCGACTGATGATGCGTCTGCGCTGCTCCGCGTAGTCAATCGGCAGGTAGACGACCTGGGCGCGGACGCCCAGCGTGTCCGCGATCCAACGGAGCGCTGAGCGTTCATCCTTGCCCCACAGGCCGAAGTCGAAGACGACGTTGGTGCCCAACTTGGCAACCCGCATCCCGACCTCCACGAGTTTGCCTTCGATCCGGTCACGCTGGCCAGCACGGTCTTTCGACCGCCAGCGCGTCGGATTGTCGCCACGGAAGATCGCGAACTGCCAGTCGTCGGGGGTCAGACGAAGGGCAGACTCGCTGATCTCCAACTCCTTGGCTCGCGCGGTCTTCCCCGCTCCTGGCAGGCCGACGATCAAATAGATGGTCATCACCCGTTGACGCTAGTCCTCATGCCCAGCAGGGAAGATCTTGGCGGCCGGGGTTATCGCAAGCGTCAGCGCAGGTCAGGTCAGAGCTCGACCTGAATCCCGTGGTAGCAGTCCCATCTGGGGTTACGGCTCTCGACGTCAAGCTCAAGCTGCGGCCAGCCGCGGATGAACCTGATGCGTACCTCCGGAGCCTGGCAATTCGAGCAACCTAGTAATGACTGCTCGCGAGCAGCCGGTGGGCCGCTTAGTACCGCGCCGGCCGGTTTTGCTCTAGGTCGGTTAGGTGCCAGCGAATGTACGGATAGGGCCCGGAGTCGTATTCCCAGCGAGCCTCGCCGACGGCAGGGACGCGAATGCCGTCGAACACCTGGTCTGAGTCATTTCTATTGACCCACGGTTCATTCCGGCCCCGGGCATCGTTGTAACGGATCGCCCGGGCCTCAAGAAGCCGACCATTGTCGCCGAAGACGAATGTCATCGAGGCTGTAATCCCGCCGTAGCTGATCGTCGCCCGCGCGGAGTCCGGCCCCAACTCCTCCCAAGTGAGGTAGTCGGCCAGGGCTGCAGCGGGAAACCATTGCAGCTCTCCTAAGTAGCGGAGGAGATCGCCCTGGTTGAGCCCTCCGCCGGTCTTGTTCGCGACTGGAAGTAGAGAAAGGATGCGCATCTGCAAGCTTGCCTCACCGTTGCGGTACTGGTCTCTACCTACTATTGAGACCAGCGGCAGCATCCGGAATGAAGCCTTCCAGACAAACGCGGGCGGATCGGTAGTGAAGTACTGCTCGGCCTTGTACGGCAGCCACCCCCGGCTGTCCATCTGGAACTCGCCCTGCTGCCGGAGACGAACCGTGGTCGGTCGCTCTCTTCCGACGACCTCCGAGTAGCGCAACCAGCGCCGCACAGGCTCAGGCACGCCCTGCAGATCTTGCTCGCTGACATTTATCGGGGCAGTCGGGCGTGCATCGCTAAGTAATGCGTCGATATCGCTGGTCATCTGCCGCTGATAAACAATGCTGTCTACCGCTGCGACGGCCGCGCCGAGCGCGGCCAAGCCGACGAGCGTTCTGCCGAGAGTGATCATCGGTTAGCACTCCCTGGTCCATCAGGAGCTTGATCAGCGAGATTATTGACTCCCGCCAATACGTCGTCTCGGAGAATCCTTCCTGCTTTCTCCGGTTCTTCGAGTATGGGGCTGTGGGCCGAGCGGTCAAACGTATAGAACCCCTTCAGGGGGGCTTTCAACTGCTCGAAGTAGCTCTTGGACAGCGTGTAAGAGCAGGTGTAGTCGTAGACACCGTGCAGGAAATAGGCGGGTAAGGCCAGCTCTGTCAAGGTTTCCGCTAGGTTCGTAGTCAGCATCTCATTCCAAAGAGCGCTTACGCCGGAGGAAAATTTTCCCCGCCACATGTTGACTTTCTCGGGCAGGGTGTACTGAGGGCTTTTCAGGGACGGCAAGATGATGCCCCTCACCACAGACTTTATGTCACGTGTTGTGCCAATGCCCAGACTATGCATCGCTCTATCCCGCAGCGCGAGATAGGCGTCCGGCGTTCCACCATTGAGGCTTACTGATGCCGCCTCGAGTTTCCGTACCATTCTGCTGTTGCCAGCCTGACGAAACCGGTCCAGCATATACTCGTAGGATAATCGCTCGGACTCCAGCTGATTCACCATCTGAGCGATGCCAACGTACGCATAGTACAAATTGGCCGCCCGGGCGGCAGCTTGCAATCCGAAAAACGAGCCGCCGGAGTGTGCCATGAGATAAATCTTCAGTTTACCGAAACGGTGCTGCAGATAATCGGTCAGCCTCAACGTGTCGGATATCAACTGCTCGACCGTTATGGTATCACGAGGAATGCCCGGGCTGTAGGAAAGTCCGGCACCGCGCTGTTCCCACCAAACCACCGTGAAATCCCGTTCAAAGCTTATCGGGTAGCGCTCGTTAAGGAAGTATTCCGGAAGGCCTCCATGAAGATAGAGCAAAACCGGATTTTTGACATTCTTGCCCCGGACAAACATACCTTGGCGCACGCCGTTGATAGTGACAAAGGACTTCTCAGAGATACTTCCAGGCAGCGGGCGGCCATTCTCGTCCAGGAACGGCGTCGGTCTTCCACGACTAATCAACACAATCGGCCCCCAGGGTCCTCATGTAGCGCTTGTATATCCTTCTCCGTCAAGTCCAGTCGACGAGCACTCTTGGTGCAACGCTCCGCTCAGCGCGTGACCTAGTGCTGTTGCCGACAGCATCCTTCGAGCTCGGCTCTGGCGCATAGATATGGTTCACTGTCTGTTAGGACCGCGTTTCTGCCGTGATGTTGCTTGGGAGACGAGTTCGTATGCCGAAGATCCCCCTCTCCTATCGCGTCGTCGAGATCCCACCCGCACGGCGCGACACTCACAATTACCTCGACCTGTATTGGTGGAAGCACAGCATCTACGCGTTGCTTGAAGTAGATGTGACCAGTGCCCGGCGGTTTATCGACGAGTATGAAGCCCAGACCGGCGAGGCGTTGTCGTTTACCGGCTACCTGGCCTTCTGCCTCGGGCGGGCTGTGGATGAGGACAAATCGGTGCAGGCATACCCCAAAGGCCGTAAGCATTTGGTCATATTCGAGGATGTGGACGTCTTCGTGCCGGTCGAGCGCGAGTTGGGTGCGACGCGCGCCGCGATCCCGTACATCATCCGCGGAGCCAACCACAAGTCGTACCTGGAAATCCATCGTGAGATTCGCGCGTTCCAGGCTCAGCCCGTCCAGCCGGGCTCGGGCATGCCGTCTGCGTTCCGGGTCATGATGTCAATGCCCTGGCCGCTGCCACGGCTGTTTATCCGACTCATCCGCGCAGTGGGCCGCCGCGATCCGACGCGTCTGGTAACCGCGGCTGGCACGGTCGGTGTCACCGCGCTGGGCATGGCTGGTCGCGGCGGCGGCTGGGGCCTGGCGCCGGCCGGGCAATCTGTCCTCCTGATCGTGGGTGGCATCGCCCGCAAGCCAGCCGTCATTGATGAGCGCGTCGAACCGCGCGACATGCTCGATCTGACGGTCGCCTTCGACCACGATGTCGTAGATGGCGCGCCGGCAGCGCGGTTCGTAAAGCGACTGGTAGAGCTCATCGAGAGTGGATACGGGCTGGAGGAGGTGCGCCAAGACGCTTCTGCCCCAGCTACCGGTTGATTCCCTCGGCGCTGCAGGTCTTCCCGCCCGTCGACTTGATACGGAGTGGAGGTGGGCCAGATGCCCAAGCGGACGATCGCCTATTGCTGGATCTTGGGGTTGGCAGCCTTGGGATTAGCGTTGGTCCTCGTGCTGCCGAGCGCGGTCGCACTGGCTGCGCATGAAGAGCGGATCTCTGAACGACCCTCATATCCTCTCATGGGCGACGGCTACGCCATCACTATGGTCGTCCTGATCCTGCTTGGCGCGATGCTCGCCGTGGGTGGCGTCGCCGCGCAGCTTGTTGCCTGGGTCGGTGCGGTACTCAATGCCCATCGGCTGACCGACCAGCAATGGTTTGCCCTCATGCTGTGGTGCGGGATAGTCGGCATCGCTTTGACTCCGGTCTTCGGCGTTGGGACCCCGATTATTGGCACCGCTATGGTGGCCTACCTGGTGGCTGCGCCAGATAGCACGGCGGCAGATCCGCAAGCCCCAACACCGGAGAGGAGAACCGTCCTTCGCTGGGCAGGTCGTGGATTTGCACTTGCAGGCGCAGGTCTTGTTCTTTCCCTGCTGATCGGGCTGCTGCGAGGTCCCGGCCGCCTATTTCACAACTTGACCTGGCCGTCCTTGGCGCTCCAGTCCGTCGGCCTCGACTTAGCGGTGATCGGAGGCGTGATCGTCGGCGCCGCATGGTGGGGGGCGGTTCTGTACACCCACCAGCGCGGCGACCGACCGGCCTACCAGCGCCGACTCTGGATCGGCATCCTGGCCACCCTACTGATGCCGTTCTTCGGTCTCGGAGGGCTCGTGCTGCTCGTCGCAGTCATCGTCTTCGAACGCTCCACCGCGAAGGAAGTACAGAGGACTGCGGCAGGACCACCAGCAACGCGGGCACCATGAGAGGGTCTGCTATTGGCTATCCGTGGCGCGCGGCCCAGCGATGTCGTAAGCCTTCGGCGCGTTCCAATTCGTCGAGCTCGAGTCGGACCTCGGCGAGCGCCGACGACAGCCGAGGTATCCACCGCTGCTCCACCGCGCGGAGGGTTCGGCGAGTGCTTGCCATCTCCCTTCGTAGCGTCCTCAGAGCGGCAAAGGCCACTGCGGCCGAAAGGGCAGCCTCGACCGCAGCGCGGGCGGCCTCTTCCGCCTGCGTCACGGCGGCGCTGCCCGTAACGGGCAGATCCTGCTGCCGCTCCAGGCGCACTGCGCCGCTGACGGGATGCTCAATTCCCATCGTTAACCCCATCGCGATATCTGCTTGGGCGCTCCTGCCATCCGAGGCGATCCTGAGGGCGCGTCGGCTCGAGAGCACGGCAGCGCGCAGCGTCCAGGTCTCCGACTCCGCGCAGAGCCGCCGCCACTCCTCTGCTCCCTCCGCGGCGCGCTGGGCGATGCGCTGCTCCTCATGGTTGAGGATTGCCAACTTCTCTTTGAGCAGCTCGCTTGCGTGTTGAGCGGTGGCGAGGCGCCGTTCCAGCCATAACCGGCCGGCGCGGCCCGGTGGCACTCGAATCCCGCCGGGAGCCGTCATGGTGCCTGCTTCGCGGGATCCAGGTGCGCGTCGAGCAGCACAGCCGGCAGCATGGTCAATTCCTGCCGTGGAAGCGTCGCCGCCACATCCCAGGCCCGGTCCAAGGTTTGGTCGAGCGTACGGCTCTCGTTTGGTCGTTGGTTGACCAGCTGCGACTCGAACACCTCGACCAGCTGCAGGTAGTGGCGGTCGCTCTCCCCCAGCGCGGCCGTGCCGACCAGCTCGGCAAGCTCGCGGACCTGACGCGCCCGGGAGAGGGCGGCCAGCAGCTGCGCGGCCAGGTCGAGATGGTCCTCCCGGGTTCGGTTCTTGCCGGCACCTCGCCTCATCAGCCGTGACAGCGAAGACAGCGGGTCAACAGGCGGGTAGACGTTGCGAGCGTGGACCTCGGCTGACAGCACGATCTGCCCCTCGGTGATATAACCGGTCAGGTCAGGGACCGGGTGAGTGATATCGCCGGCTGGCATGGTGAGCACCGGCACGATCGTCACCGAGCCCGGTGCGCCGCGGACCCGACCGCAGCGCTCGTAAAGGGAGGCAAGGTCGCTGTAGAGGTAGCCAGGGTAGGCACGCCGGCCAGGGATCTCTCCCCGGGCAGCCGACACCTCGCGCAATGCCTCCGCATAACTGGTCATGTCGGCCATCACGACCAGGACGTGACGGCCCTCGACGTAAGCCAGGTGCTCGGCCACCGTCAGCGCGATCCGTGGTGTAAGCGTCCGCTCGATCACCGGATCGTCTGCGGTGTTCAAGAACAACGCCAGCTCACCGGCGGCCGCACGATCCTCGAGGATGTCGCGGACGGTGGCGGCGTCCGGGTGGGTGAGGCCCATGGCAGCGAATACGACCGAGAACGGCTCCCCTCCGGCGTTGGCTTGGGCCGCGATCTGTGCGGCCAGCTCCAGGTGGGGCAGCCCGGCAACGGAAAAGACCGGCAGCTTCTGTCCCCGGACTAGGGTGGTCAACGCATCGATCGCCGAGACGCCTGTGATGACCGGCTCGGCTGGGGGCTCGCGCAGCACAGGATTGAGCGGGTTCCCCGCCACCGCGGCGGTTTGCTCTCCCAGCACCGGCGGTCCGCCGTCCAGCGGGTCGCCACGACCGTTGCAGACGCGGCCCAGCCAGCCCGTGCCCACGGGAATCCGCAGCGGCTGGCCGGCGAATGACACCGCCGTTCCGTTCTGACGCAGCCGCTGCGTGCCCTCCATGACCTGGACGACGGCCAGGTCATGGTCCACCTCTAGCACCACTCCGTGGCGTACGACGTCGCCGTCCACCCGCACTACCGCTGCCTCGTCCCATCCGACGTCGCGAACACCCCCGAGGACCAGCAGGGGCCCACGCAGCTCGCGTACGTCGGTGAAGTCCAGTCGGCCCCACTTGCTGGAATGCGATGAGGCGGTCATGTCACGCCTGCGATCCGCTCGAGCGTGGTGGCGATCGCCGATCGCACACCCTCGACATCCTGGGGGCCGGTTTCGTCGCGAGCACGCAGCAGCGGAGTGAAGTCGACCCGTTCCAGGTGTTCGACCGGGCTGCCGCCGTCCACGAGCTTCCAGCACCGGTCTGCCACGGCGAGCATCCCATCGGCAAGTGCCGCGGTCTTCGCGAGGCCACAGGTGGCATCGTTTGCGCTGGTAGCGCTTTGTTGCAACACCGCCTCACGAACCAAGCGCCCGGCCAGCAACGTCACCCGCTCATGGGCTGGCAGGGCGCCGGTACCGACCAGCTCGGCAAGGGCACGGAGCCGGTCCGCCTCCGCGAGCAACGCGATCACCCGAGCCCGACGTGCGGCCCAGCCAGGATCACCCCGGCGAGCATGCCAGGTGGCGAGCGAGTCAGCGTCCCGGGAGAAGGAGCCGGACCAGGAAACCGCGGGATAGTGCCTGGCGTACGCCAAGTCACGATCCAGACTCCACATGCATCGCACGAACCGTTGCGTATATGCGGTAACCGGTTCGGTGAGGTCGCCTCCGGGAGGCGAGACAGCGCCGACTACGGTCACCGCCCCGGCAGCACCGCCCAGCGTCGTGACCGCACCGGCGCGGGCGTAGAACGCCGCAAGCGCCGAAGCAAGGTCGGCAGGGTAGCCCTCCTCGGTGGGCAGCGCTCCGCTGCGGGTGCCGAATTCGCGTAGCGCTTCGGCCCAGCGCGACGTGGAATCGGCGATGACGATTGCGTGGTAGCCCATGTCTCGGTAGTACTCCGCGACGGCCACGCCGGTGTAGATACTGGCCTCTCGCGCCATCATCGGCATATTCGAGGTATTGGCGATGACAACCGTTCGATCTGCAAGCCGCCCGCCGATACGGGGGTCGTCCAGCTTGCCGAGCTCCTCCACAACCTCGGCCATCTCGTTGCCACGCTCGCCGCAGCCGACGTAGACGATCACATCGGCGTCGCACCATTTCGCCAGCTGCTGCAGCAGGACCGTCTTGCCGGTGCCAAAACCGCCTGGCACCGCCGCGGTGCTGCCGCGCGCTACCGGGAAGAGCAAGTCGAGTACGCGCTGCCCGGTCGACAGTGCTTCGGTTCCCGCAAGTCGTTCCCGCGCTGGTCGCGGCTGGCGTACGGGCCAGGACGTTCGGAGCGGCACGTCGATTCCTGCCACGCTTGCCACTGCGCCATCCGCCGGACACGGTCCCTCACGAACGGCTGTCACAGTGCCGCTGAGCCGGGGTGGGACCATGACGCGGTGCTCAACGGTGCCAGCCGCTTCGATGATTCCCAAGCAGTCGCCGGGTGCCACCTGGTCACCGGCCTGGACCCCGGGACGCCAGGACCACTCCCGTTCCGGGCCGCTCTGGGACGTGGTGCCCGGTGCGAGCCAGGTAGGAGCACCTGCCAGCGGACGCAGCAGCCCGTCGAAGACGCCGCCTAGCAACCCGGGCCCGAGCGGCACCGACAGGGGGCCACCCAGCGAACCTGCTGGATCGCCGGGCCGCAGCCCTCCGGTGTACTCGTACGCCTGAATGGTCGCATGGTCATCCCGGATTGCGACCACCTCCCCCGGAAGTCCAGCGGGCCCCAGCCGCACCACGTCGGACATGGCAAGGGAAGTGGTGCCGTCGAGTTGCACAAGTGGCCCGACTACGCGTGTCACGCGACTCTGCGTTACATCCTCCATAGGGTCACATCGTTCATGGGTGTCACGTCTTTCA
>DATDKX010000592.1:0-15264 GCA_036519615.1 Propionibacteriaceae bacterium | reverse complement strand
GTATTGGGATTCTCCTGCGGCTACCAGGTTGTCGAAGGTGGCGGGGCTGGTGATCGTTGGCTTCTGAGGCCACTTGACCAATACCGCATTAGGTAGGTCGTTGCCGGGCTCAACAAGCTCGATCTTCAGTGTTTGGCCGTTAAGGCTGCCGCTGGATAGTGGGGTTACGTTGTGCACTAGGTGAACTCCTAGGTGTGTTAGGGAGTTGCCTAGGCCCGTTCGTGTTCGCGCACGACGGGCCACTTATGTGGTGGGTTGGTTGATCTTGGTTGGTCCGCTATTAGTCCGCAGAAAGTCCGCAAAAGGCTCGTAAGCGACCAACAGCAGGCAACAAGTGCAAGCGGTAAGAGTCCTAGTCAGCAAGGCATTCGCCGGTAAATGCGCTAGTCAGAGAAGCTCCCGAATAATCGGAGCTCTACGACGACGTGTGATATCCGTCGCCGAGGTAAGCAGAGCGAACCCTTGCGACTGAGCCCTGGGCAACGTGCCTAGGGGTCAGTCGCCGTTTTTTGCCCGACGTGTAAGGCAAGGGCTCCGGCACAACGCCACTCCGCATCAGGTACTTGTTCTTTCTCCAGATGGTGCGGAGACCGAGTAAGTGAAGCGGAGTGAGGAATGCTGCAGCAGTTAAGGTGCCTGGGTGCTGAACGTCGCGCTCGCGGTCCTGTCCAGCTTGATCTGGGGCGTCGGCGACTACGCCGGCGGTAAGGCGACCCAGCACGCAGCTGCGCTAGCGGTCGTCTGGCTATCGAAGCTGGTGAGTCTGCCACTCCTCGCGGTCTATCTGGTCGCGACGTACGTGCCGATCACGCCGATCGGCTTGGCCTGGGGTGGCTTGGCAGGTGTGGGCGGGGTCGTTGGCTTGGTGCTGTTTTATCGTGCGCTCTCGGCGGGTGCGATGACGGTCGTTGCCCCGGTCACAGGTGTCACCTCGGCTGCCATTCCGGTCGTAGTAGGCCTCCTTAGCGGCGAGCGCCCATCAGCTTCCCGACTGCTTGGGGTGGGTTGTGCGCTGCTCGCGATAGCCATGGTCAGCATCGCTCCGCAGCCACCTCGACAGCGCCAGGTGGCCAGTTCGAGGCTCGTCATCGCGGCGTTGGGGGCCGGCGCGGGCTTCGCACTGTTCTTCATCCTCATCGCCTTCGCAGGTGAGGCGGCCAGCGGCGCCGCAGGCCTCTGGCCAATCGCGGGTTCGCAACTCAGCGCGCTCATCATCTGCGGCCTGCTGCTCCTCATGATGCGACCCGGCCCCTGGCCCCGAGCTGTGGCATTGCGGTTCACGATGGTGGCCGGCCCTTGCGACATGACGGCGAACGCGCTGTTCCTGGTAGCCAGTCGCAGTGGCGAGCTCAGCGTCGTTGCCCCGCTGGCCGCGCTCTATCCCGTGACGACCGTGATCTTGGCTTTGATGATCGACCATGAACGGTTGCGCGGCGTCCAGGTAGCCGGCTTGGCTTTCGCCGTAGCTGCTCTTGTGCTCGTGAGTGGGTAACAAGAGGTGTAGGAAGCGAGGCTATAGGAATCGCCTGTAGCCTCTCAGCGGGAGGCGAACATGCACTCAGGTTGCGAGTATCCCGGTCGGGTGGCGATGGTGAGCATGCACACCTCCCCACTAGCGACGCCGGGCGTTGGAGACGCTGGAGGCCTCAATGTTTACGTGGCCGAGCTAGCGCGACGGCTCGGCGAGCGGGGGTTGAAGGTTGATGTCTTTACCCGCCGTGACAAGCCAGGGGTGCCTGACATCGTCGATGTTCATGAGCACACCAGAGTGATTCATCTCAAGGCGGGACCGGCGGAATATGTCCCCAAGGAGGCACTGCACTCTCTGACTGAGAAGTTCTGCGCTCAGTTGGAGGCCCGCCTTGATGGTCATGATCTGATCCATTCCCACTACTGGCTCTCTGGTGAGGTCGGCCTGGAGCTGAAGCGCAGGCATGGGCTTCCCCTGGTGCACACCATGCACACCATGGCTCGGGTGAAAAACTCCAATCTGGGAGCGGGTCAGTCAGCCGAACCGCACGTACGCGTGTGCGGCGAAGCTGCGATCGTACGAGGGGCGGACGTGCTGACTGCCAGCACCAGCGATGAAGCGGCCGAACTCGGTGCCAATTACGGCGCACGGGACGAGCAGATCATGATCGTTCCGCCCGGAGTCGACTTGCACACCTTCCATCCCTGCAATCAGCCCAAATCACGAGCCCAGTTCGGCGTGGCCCAAGACATCCAAGTGATCTTGTTCGTGGGTCGCATCCAGCCGTTGAAGGCGCCCGACGTGTTGATCAACGCCGTTGCCGAGCTGGTGCGGCGCGACCCCGGACGTCGTGACTATCTGCAGTTGATCATCATTGGCGGTCCCAGTGGCTCGGACGCAGAGTGGTCAAAGACACTTGGACCGCTGGCAATCGATCATGGCATTGAGGACATGGTGGACTTCCGGCCGCACTCCGCGCGCGCGGAACTGTTCCGCTGGTATTGCGTCTCGGACGTCGTAGCAGTCCCGTCCTACAACGAATCCTTCGGTCTTGTCGCGCTCGAGGCACAAGCCTGCGGTCGCCCCGTGGTAGCAACAGATGTGGGAGGACTCCGGCACGCGGTCCGAGATGGCTACAGCGGTCTGTTGGTGAAAGGGCACGATGAGCGCGAGTGGGCCGATGCCCTTGCCACGATCCTCGATGATCACGACGAAAGGATCACGATGGGCTCCAACGCGGCGGCGTATGCGGCGACGTTCAGCTGGGACAACACCGCAGCTGCAACGCTTCAGGCGTATCACAGGGCGCTGTTGACGGGCTTGCGCTGATCACACCGACTATCCGCTAGCGCCCCAGAAGACGCGCTCCACAACCTGCCTGGCTCGCCGGGTCACCCGACGGTAATCGGCAAGCAAGTGCGAGGACTCTCCTGCGCCATAACCCAGCAGCTCGGCCAGGCTCGCCAGCTCCCGGTTGTCGCCGGGTAGCGAGTCCGAGCCGCGCCCGCGCATCAGCATGATCTGGTTGCGAATCCTGCTGGCCAGGGTCCAGGCCGCCTCAAGATGCCCGGCGTCCATCGCATCAATCACGCCAGCTTCATGCGCGGCCCGCAAAGCCACGATCGTCTGCGTGGAGCGCATTGCAGGAAGCCGATAGGCATGTTGCAGCTGGAGCAGCTGAACGCTCCACTCCACATCGGCAATGCCGCCGGGTCCGAGCTTGGTGTGTTTGGCAGGATCGGCACCTCGTGGCAAGCGTTCGGCCTCAACGCGGGCCTTGAGCTTGCGGATCTCAGTGAGCTGCGATGCGCTCAGCCCACCTTCCGGCCAGCGGTGCGCATCGATCTCGGCCATCAAGGCTTTGCCAAGTTCCTCGTCGCCTGCCAGTGCGTCAGCGCGAACCAACGCCTGGAGCTCCCAGGTCGACGACCAGCGGCTGTAGTAGTTGCGATAGGCGGTGAGCGAGCGGATCAGGGCACCCCCCTTGCCCTCCGGGCGCAGATCGGCGTCGATGCTCAGGGCCGGATCAGCGCTCGGCCGAGTAAGCAAGGTGCGCATCTCATTGATCACCGCAGTAGCGATCTTGGTCGGATCGCTGTCGGAGTTGAAAGCGTCCTCCATCACGAACATGGCATCCGCATCCGAGGCGTACGACATCTCCCGGCCACCCCACCGGCCCATCGCAATAGCTGCGATCCGAGGCACCGCGCCGTTAGCGGCGTCACATGCCACAGCCAGCGCAGCATCGATCGTCGCTGATGCCAGATCGGCGAGCGCCTGCCCGACGCTATGCACGTCGTTCTCCCCGAGGAGATCGCCGGCCGCCACCCTGAACAACTCTCGTCGGCGGATCGCCCTGATTGCCTCGACAGCCGCAACGCTGTTGCTCTGTCTGCCCGCCGCCGCATGCATCTCAGCCTTTAAGTCAGCCAGTGATCGAGGTCGCAGCTCTTGATCATCGGCCAGCATCTGTACGGTCTGTGGTGCCCGCTTGAGCAGCTCTACCGCGTACCGGCTGGACGCGAGGATACGGGCCAGCCGCTCGGCCATTGCACCCTCGTCGCGAAGCGCCCGGAGATACCACGGGGTTGTCCCCAGCACTTCTGAGACCTGACGGAATGCCAGCAGGCCATGATCGGGGTTGGGTGCTCCCGCGAACCACCCCAGCATTGCCGGCAACAGCTGGCGTTGAATCTCGGCCTGCCTGGTCACGCCTTGACTGAGTGCTGCTATGTGGCGCAGCGCCGCCGTTGGATCGGCATATCCCAGTGCTTTCAGCCGGTCCAGAGCCGCGTCGGTGGTGAGCCTGAGCTCCTTGGACGGGATCTTGGCCACCGCGTCCAGCAGCGGTGAGTAGAAGAGTCGCTCGTGCAGCCGGCGTACGCGCTGAGCGGTGTGCCGCCAGGTGCTGAGCAGCTCGTGCACCGGATCCTTGTAACCGAAAGACCGCCCCAGTCGGCGAAGATCATGATCGTTGTTCGGCAGCAGATGGGTACGCCGCAGGTTGTAGAGCTGGATGCGATGCTCGAGTGTGCGGAGGAATCGATAGGACAGAGCGAACCCTTTGCCATCCTCGCGCCCCACGTAGCCGTTGTCGATCAACGACTTCAGTGCCGGCAGGGTGGCACGGGACCGCAGCCGCTCGTCTATCCGGCCATGCACCAACTGCAGCAACTGGACCGAGAACTCGACGTCGCGCAAGCCGCCCTCCCCCAGCTTGAGCTCTCGACCATGATCACGAGCTGGGATGTGCGCCACGACCCGCTTACGCATCGCCTGGGTATCGGCGACGAAGTTCTCCCGCTCCGCGGCTCGCCAGACCATCGGCGCCAGAAGATCAACGAAGGCTTGCCCGAGTTCTAGATCACCGGCAGCCGGTCGAGCCTTGAGCATCGCCTGGAACTCCCAGGTCTTGGCCCACTTTTCGTAGTAGATGCGATGACTGGACAGGGTACGTACCAGCTGGCCCGCTTTGCCTTCCGGCCTGAGGGCCGCATCCACCTCCCAGATCGTTCCGGCCGAGGTGTGGGCCGAGCAGATGCGAGTCATGTCGGCGGCCATCCGAGTGGCGATCTGCACTGCCTGATCGTTGCTGATCAGCGGCGTACCGTCGGCATCTAGCACGGGCTCGACGACGAAGAGGACATCGACATCGCTGACATAGTTGAGCTCCTGGGCACCGCACTTGCCAAGTCCTATAACGGCCAAGCGGGTCTTCAAAGCGTTCTCACCGAGTTTGAGGCGGCTGATCGAGAGCGCGGCCTCGAGTGTGGCGTCGGCCAGGTCCGAGAGCTCATCGGCGATATCGACAACGGCCTCGATCGGCTCCGGCGCACAGAGATCGCGAGCGGCAATCCGCAGCAGCGCTCCACGATAGGCCAGACGCAGCTCGTCGCCCATAGTGTCGCTAGCGATCGGCACCGCCGACTCGGGATCAGCACCGGTCGCCTCCAGCAGCTCCCGCCGGAGCGACGCCGCAGGAATCTTGACCAGTTCCTTCTCGAGGAGCTCAATGTGTTCGGGATGGGCGATCAGGTGATGGGCCAGCCTGTTGCTGGCACCCAGAACCATGATCAGCTGACGAGCCAGGATCGGCGCAGCGGTCAAACGAGAGAGCAGGCCTGGCACCCGCTCGCAGAGCCGGTCCAGCTCCGCCAGTGCTTGATCCGGATCGGCAGACTGCGCCAGCACATCCAGCAACGGCTCATGCTCGTCGTCCCAGTGATCGATGAAGCGTTCGGCAGCCTCGGCGTCGACGAATCCCCGTCGCGCAAGCGTGCCCTGCATCGTCTCGATTCGGATCATTTCCCTTGATGCTACTGAGCATGTGGGGGTGAGGCACGCGATCAGGCGTGTGCCCAGCCTTACGGGCTTGTCACCGGCAGGCCGTGCTCCTCGCCAGGCTGCACGAAACCGGACTCGTACGCCAGCACGACCAGCTGCACCCTGGTACTCAGCTGCAGCTTGGCGAGAACCCGGTTGACGTGTCTTCACAGTGGCCTCTGAGACTACGAGCCGCGCTGCCACCTCGGGATTGGACAAGCCACGGGCCACAAGCCTGAACACTTCCAGCTCACGGTCGGTCAGCTGTTCGAGCGGGGCCGGCAGTCTGTTCATCGGTGGCGGCCGACGAATGTGCTCGGCGATCAGCCGACGGGTCAAAGTCGGCGCCAGCAGAGCCTCGCCCGCCGCAACGCAAGCGATCCCCTCCACCAAGCGGTCTGGTGGGTCCGCCTTCAGGAGAAACCCGGCGGCCGCCCGTTCGCCGACGTAAACAAGTCGGCGATGCTTGGCATCGCCTGGTTACGGCGCCGGTTCCGGCCATTCCTGGTACCGATTCTCCTGGTGTGCAACGTGCCGGCGTTGTTTGCCATCACCGCTGTCACCTCGCTTGGCAATGTGCTGCTGCCGTTCTTGTTCGCGTTTGGGAATCTTGGCCGCGAAATGGCGCTTGGGCGGGCGGTATCAGGGATGACCTCACGCCCGTTGTATCGGGGCGCCGCAGTGAGCCGTACTGGTGAACCTTGGTAGCGTCTGGTTCTTGGTAGCGTCGCCGCGGAGGTTGACAATGATGGCGACGGCACGCCTGCAGCCGCAGGAAGCCCTGCTGGAGCAGTCCCGAACGACCTTGACATGGCTGTGTGAGTTACCGGCCGACGTTTTCGAGCACCCAACCGTCCTGCCGGCATGGAATGTGCGACAACTTGCCGGCCACTTGGTCCTCGTGCACGCTGCGCTTGCGGCATCGCTCGAGCAACGGACGAGGGAAGCTGCCCTCCCGATCCACGAGTTCGTGACGCGCTATCGGCGAGATGTGGAAATGATCATGGCGTCAACCCTGGAGGAATCCGCTGGACTTACCGGCCCGGAGGTTGTAGCGCGGCTGGAATCGTCGATTGATGATCTTGCGGCCGGGCTGGATGGCGACGTCCAGCTGTCTCGAGTGGTCATGACCCGCCGTGGTCCCACGACGACCGAGGACTATCTGGCAACCAGGATCGTGGAAGTGGTGGTGCACACCGACGATCTGAATCGATCGATTCCGGACGTGGCACCTGCCACTCTCCAGCGCGGCGCCCTCGCGCGGTGTACGCGTACCCTCGCTGGGATTCTCGCCGGCCGGCATCCGGGTAGGTCGGTAGAGGCGCGAATCCCGCCGTACGCGGCCGTACAGTGCGCAATCGGCGATCCGGGGCCGACTCACACTCGCGGCACCCCGCCGAACGTCGTAGAGACCGACCCATTGACCTTCTTGCGGCTAGCGACCGGCCGTATTGCCTGGGACGAGGCCATTGCCAGTGGCACGGTGCACGCATCAGGCCTGCGCGCCAACCTGTCCCCAGCGCTCCCCCTACTCTCCTAGAACTCCGACTTGTCGGTGTTCTAGAAGGGTTAGAGGACGGGGAGCAGGCGAGTGAGCTCCAGCGGAGTCACCTGCCGGCGGTACTCATCGAACTCGGCACGCTTGTTGCGAAGGAAGAAATCAAAGACGTGCTCACCTAGCGTCTCGGCAACCAGATCGGAGCGTTCCATGGTGTGGATCGCCTCATCGAGGTTCCGTGGCAGCGGTGAGATTCCCAAGGCCTGCCGTTCCCGCTCGGTGAGCGACCAGACGTCGTCCTCGGCACCTTCGGGCAGTTCATACTCGCCTTCAATCCCGGCTAACCCTGCCGCCAGAATGAGCGCAAAGGCCAGGTAGGGATTGGCCGCTGAGTCGATAGACCGCAACTCGATCCGTGCCGAGGACCCCTTGTTCGGCTTGTACATCGGTACCCGGACCAGCGCGGAGCGGTTGTTGCGACCCCAGCAGATGTAGCTGGGCGCTTCGCCTCCGCCCGCCAGCCGCTTGTACGAGTTGGTCCACTGATTAGTCACCGCGGTGATCTCGGCAGCGTGCCGCAGCAGGCCGGCTATGAAATATCGCCCAATCTTCGACAAGTGATGTTCCGCGCTGGCGTCGTAGAAGGCATTGGTGTCGCCCTCGAAGAGCGACATGTGCGTGTGCATGCCGGAGCCCGGGTGCTCGGTGAACGGCTTAGGCATGAACGAGGCGTAAATACCCTGGGATAACGCAACCTCCTTGACGACTACGCGGAAGGTCATCAAGTTGTCAGCCGTGGAGAGCGCATCGGCGTAGCGAAGATCGATCTCTTGCTGCCCAGGACCTCCCTCGTGATGGGAGTACTCGACCGAGATGCCCATCTGCTCGAGCATGGTGATCGCGCGACGCCGGAAGTCGGTACCCAGACTCTGCGGCGTGTGATCGAAGTAGCCCGACTGATCCACCGGAATGGGCGGCTTGCCCGGCTTGATCGGGTCTTTGAAGAGGAAGAACTCCACCTCGGGATGGGTGTAGAAGGTGAATCCCAGATCGGCGGCTTTCTTGAGCGCGCGTTTCAGCACGTAGCGGGGGTCGGCGTACGAAGGCGAGCCGTCCGGCATCGTGATGTCGCAGAACATCCGGGCTGTAGCCGGACTGGTGTCACGCCAGGGCAGCACCTGGAAGGTCGCGGGGTCAGGATGGGCAAGCATGTCGGACTCGTATACCCTCGCAAAGCCCTCAATGGCTGAACCATCGAACCCCATGCCCTCGGCGAAGGCTCCCTCGAGCTCCGCAGGTGCGACAGCAACCGACTTCAAGAAGCCGAGAACATCAGTGAACCACATACGAACGAACCGCACATCACGCTCTTCGATCGCCCGCAATACGAACTCGGTCTGCTTGTCCACCCGCCAAGTCTGCCGCTCAGGATGTAACGGCAGCGTTACGGTCGCATCGATCTGCAGAGCGTCTGGCTGGTTGCATGCGGACTGAGCTTGCCGAGGCCCCTGTGCCCTTCCCCAGGCTCAGGGCAAACCCGGGAGTCAAGATTCAGACGATCTAGCCGGTGCCGCCACCGCAGCGTGGCGTCGTAGTCTCGTGCCGTGCCTCATCTACGGATTGCCATGGCCCAGGTCAATGCCACTGTGGGAGACATCTCGGCCAACGCCGACCTCGTTGTGGACTGGTCGAAGCAAGCAGCCGACGCCGGCGCAGATCTCGTGCTGTTCCCCGAGATGATGCTCACCGGTTACCCGGTCGAAGATCTCGCGTTGCGACGCAGTTTCGTCGAGGCGTCGCGGACTTCGATCAATCGCTTGGCCACTCGGCTGCTCGATGCCGGGCTTGGTGATCTTGTAGCGGTGGTCGGCTACCTGGACCGCACCGACGAGCCTGATCATCCCAAGGGTGGGCATCCACTCAACGTCGCCGCAGTGCTGTACCAGGGCCGTGTCATCTGTTCCTACGCAAAGCACCACCTACCCAATTACGGTGTCTTCGACGAGTACCGCTATTTCAAGCCTGGCAACGAATTGCACGTGCTCCGCATTCGCGGCATCGACGTCGCGATTGCCATCTGTGAAGATCTATGGCAAGACGGCGGTCCGGTAGCAGCAACTGCCGAGGCGAACGCCGGACTATTGGCGGTGATCAACGCCAGCCCGTACGAGCGGGACAAGGACGACGTACGCGGCGACCTGGTCAGGCGGCGCGCCCGCGAAGCTGGCTGCCCGCTTGCCTACGTCAACCTGGTCGGCGGCCAGGATGAGCTGGTCTTCGACGGCGACACCATGATCGCCAGTCCAGATGGCACGATCTTCGTACGCGCGCTGCAATTCGTCGAAGACCTGGTTGTTGCTGATCTTGAGCTGGCACCCGGCACAGCTCCGCTACAGCCCGAAATCGCCCAGGGCACCGTTCCAGCCGAACCCGGCCAGAGCGGCATGATCATCCTCCGCCATCACCTCTCCGATGCCGGAGACGCACCTGCGGAGATGATCACCCCGGTTGTCGCGAAACCCCTTGAGGCGATGGCCGAGATCTATCTGGCCTTGGTCATGGGGCTACGAGACTACTGCCACAAGAACGGAATCGATCGGGTCTATCTCGGTCTGTCGGGCGGCATCGACTCCACCCTGGTTGCCACTTTGGCATGTGACGCGCTCGGCGCAGACCGCGTCTATGGCATCTCCAACCCCAGCGCCTACTCCTCTGAGCACTCCAAGAGCGACGCCGCTGAGCTGGCCGCACGGACCGGTCTGCATTTCACCACCGTGCCGATCGCACCAGCCGTCGACGCGTTTCACCAGATGCTTGAACTGGACGGCATCGCGGCCGAGAACCTCCAAGCGCGAATCCGCGCCGTGATCTGGATGGCCGAGTCGAATCAGCACACACCCTCGATCGTGCTGGCCTGCGGCAACAAGAGCGAGCTCGCGGTCGGCTATAGCACGATTTACGGAGACGCGGTCGGCGGTTACGCGCCGATCAAGGACGTGCCGAAGACGTGGGTTTGGAAGTTGGCGCGCTGGCGCAACGAGCAAGCCGAGCAGCGTGGCGAGACCCCGCCGATTCCGGAAAACGCGATCACCAAGGAGCCGAGCGCCGAACTACGGCCCGGCCAGAAGGACACCGACTCGCTGCCCCCGTATGAGCTGCTCGACGACATTCTTGACGACTACGTCGAAGGCGACGCCAGCCATGAAGACATTGTGAAGATGGGCTTCGATCCGCACGTGGTCGACCGAGTGATCCGACTGGTTGATCTTGCTGAGTACAAGCGGCGGCAATACCCTCCGGGCACCAAGATCAGCTTTAAGGCATTCGGCCGCGACCGGCGGTTGCCGATCACCAACGGGTGGCGTGAGGGCCGTTGAGGTGATCTCTGTCCTCTTTCTGACATCGGGGCGGTCAGATCCAGTCCTGCTCAGGTAACGGGACATGCCACCCGGCTGGTATCCCGATCCCGCAGGCGTGCCTAGGCGCTATCGGTACTGGGACGGTTCACAGTGGTCAGCTATCACCACCGACGACCCTCGCGAACCGCTGCCGGCCGATGTCGGCCGGCCTGAAATGCCGGGCGATGCTATATCGGAGGGCCGAGAGACCCGCGTACCGGCAAGGCGGCGGCTCACGGTGATCATCGCTGTGATCGTGGTGGTCGTGATCGGCGTCGTATCGCTGGCGGTGTACCTAGGCAACCTGCGGCCCGTCGCCGACCGAGCCGGACCCACCCCGACAACGACTCTGAACGACTCGTCGGCTCCATCGACACGGGAGCCCTCACAGAGCCGCTCAGTCACTCCGACACCGGCAACGCCAACGCCACTGCGCTGTCCCAGGGGCAACCCCAATCTCCGGGCTCAGCATCCGATGGACGATCGGGTATACGGCGGGAATTTGTCGTTCCCAGAGCAACCGACGTTCGAGTCAGCATCGGTTGAGCCACGCTTCAGCTTTGCCTATGACGTGGTCCAGCAGACCTTGCAAGTGAGTCAGGATCCGGGTTGGATTGCGCAACTTGCGGTCGGTCAGCTACGCGGTAGGAACGGCTTTGTCAACGATGCCAAAACGGCCGTCGAGAACCTGGTGCGCTGCATAATCGCCGGCAACATGTATAGCCCATATCTGCCCACCCGAACCGATATCCGTAGCGAGAGTCTGAGCATCGACGGCCATAACGGATGGCTGATCGACTGCGAGATCACCGTCGATCGACCCGATCTTCCGGTTGCAGGTGATCACGGGATCTTCATCGTGGTACGCGATGGCCAGAACTGGGGCTTCTTCTTCGGTGCAGTACCGATCGGCAATGCTCAGCTTGATGCCGTGCTCGCCAAGACCATACGTGAGTTACGTGCCAGCTGATGTGCGTCCTGAGCCTGTCGAAGGCCGAGACCAAGGCTTCGACTCAGCCTGGATTCGAACTAGCCCTCAGCATCCTCTTCGGAGATAACGATCATCGACTCCAGCCGCGGTGCGCCGAAGGTAGTGGCCATCGCCACATCACTGGCGTCGCGACCTCGCCCTATGAGCACTCGACCCTTCCGGCGCTCGTTGTTTCGTGGATCGAAGGTCCACCAGCGGTCACCCAGATAGACCTCCATCCAGGCCGCAAAATCCATCGGCAGATCGCGAGGCGCGATATCGATCTCTGGCAGATACCCGAAGACATAGCGAGCGGGAATGTTGAGAGCACGGCAGAACGAAACCGCGAGGTGGGTGAAATCCCGGCACACCCCGTAGCCACTGGTGTGCACATCGGCAGCCGTAGTCCACGGGTTGCTAGCGCCGTACTGGAATTGCAGATGATCATGGACGTAATCGCAGATCGCTTGCACCCGCCGATAGCCGGGCGGCGTGTTGCCGAAGCGCTCCCAAGCCTCCGCGCCGAGTACGTCTGGTAGGCAGAAGCGGCTGGGAAGGATGTAGATCAGCGCCTCGTCGGGCAGCTGATCCGGCGTCAGCTCGGGCGCCTCCTCGTCGACATCCTCCACCGCGTCAGGTGCGATCACGGTCGCCTGATAGTTGATCACCGAGCGTCCGGCAGGCACGACCAAGCGTCGGCACGGATTGCCATACAGGTCTGTGTAGGCATGGGTCGGTGCATCGGGTTCCAACGACCAACGGGCGTCGATTACGTCGACCTTCTGATCACTCAACGGCTCCACTTGGAGCACTGCGTGCACGTCGGTCACCGACTCGTGAACGAACTCACAGCCGACTGTCAGGCGGCGCGTCACCGCCACCACCAACTCGCCTTGTCCGGAATTAGCACTAAGGTCGCTCCTCGTTGACGGTCTTAACAAATCGGGTGGGAGTTTAAGAAGACAAAGATCCTAGCGCCCGATCAAGGTGCGCAGCCTACGTGCAGCTGGCCACCCCATCTCGTATGCCGAAACATGGTCTCAGCAAAGCCGGATCTCTATATTCTCTAGCGATCCAGTAGAGATAGAGGATTATTCCTCTTCAAACCGAAGGCGACCATCATGTCCATACGCAACCTCGTGCGCCTACGCCCCGTCGCGGCACTGATCGCAGCGGCTGCAGCAGTGCTGCTTACTGGCTGCGTCGGCGGCGCTGCAACAGCGCCGGGTGATGCCGGAACGACAACGCTGCACCTCGTGGGATACGCGGTTCCGAAAGAGGCGAACAACGCGATCCAAAAGAAGTTCGCCGATACCCCGGACGGCAAGGGCGTCACATGGGAGGAGTCCTACGGACCCTCCGGTGACCAGAGCAGGGCTGTGGTGAACGGCCTCAAGGCCGACTACGTCAACTTCTCCCTCGAGGGTGACGTGACCCGGCTCGTCAAGGCCGGCTTGGTCGATGAGAACTGGAACTCCGGACCGACGAAGGGCATCGTGTCCGACTCCACCGTCGTCATCGTCGTCCAGAAGGGCAACCCGCTCGGCATAAAGGATTGGTCCGACCTCACCAAGCCGGGAGTCAAGATCGTTACTCCTAACCCGGCGTCGTCTGGGTCGGCGCGGTGGAACATTCTGGCCGCCTACCAGCAGGTCATCGCCAACGGCGGCACCGATGCTGAGGCCACGGCGTACCTCACCAAGTTCTTCAATCATGTGGCCGCGCTGCCGGGCAGCGGTCGGGATGCGACGAACACCTTCCTGCAGGGCGCAGCCAATGTGCTGATCTCGTATGAGAACGAGGCGATCCTGGCACGTCAGTCTGGTGAGGACTTCGACTACATCCTGCCCGACGCCACGATCAAGATCGAAAATCCAGGTGCGGTGCTCAAGGACGCAAATCCCAAAGCAAAGGCCTACCTCGATTTCGTGTTGAGCCCAGCGGGCCAGGAGGAATTTGTCAAGAAGGGCTTCCGACCCGTCATTGCCGACACCCCTATCGGCGAAGTGGCCGGTGCGAACACCTCAACCAAGCCCTACCCGGTGCCGCCCAAGCTGTTCACGATCAGCGACCTAGGTGGCTGGGATGCTGTCAACAAGAAGTTCTTTGACGAAGGCGGACTGGTGCCTGAGATTCAGAAGGCGACTGGCAGGTCTCAGTGACGGCGAGCGCCGGGGCGGTCGAGCCCCAGCAGGTCCCGTTCACTCCGCCAGCAGGCGCGGCCACCGCCGGTGGTGGCCGTCGCTTGCCGCGGGCGAGAAGTGCAACCTCCCTCACGCCTATATCCGGGCTGGGGCTCGGCATCGCTTTGACATGGTTCAGTCTGCTCGTGCTCATTCCGCTGACGGCCGTGCTCGTCCAAGCATCGGCCGGTGGCTGGTCAGCGTACTGGGCCGCGCTGACTAGCCCTCAAACGCTGGCTGCGCTCAAGCTCACGGTCGGTCAGGCGGTGCTGGTCACTGCCGTCAACATCGTCATGGGCACCGCGATTGCCTGGGTGCTGGTTCGAGATCAGTTCCACGGCAAGCAGCTGCTGGAGGTCGTCATTGACATTCCCTTTGCGCTGCCGACAATCGTCGCAGGTCTGGTGTTGCTGAGCTTGTACGGACCGTCGAGCCCGCTCGGGGTCAACTGGGCCAACACCCGTGTAGCCGTCTTTCTGGCATTTCTCTTCGTGACGCTGCCCTTCATCGTACGAACCGTGCAGCCGGTACTCCTGGAGCTTGAGCAGGAGGTCGAGGAGGCGGCGGCCTCGCTGGGCGCCAGCCGGTTCACTACGTTCCGACTTGTGATCCTCCCGAGCTTGGCGCCGGCGATCACCTCGGGAGCGGCGCTGTCGTTCTGTCGGGCAATCAGTGAGTACGGATCATTGATCTTGCTGTCGGGCAACCTGCCCTACTCCACCGAGGTGGCATCGGTGCGCATCATGTCCTCCGTCGAAGGCGACCATCTCACCGAGGCGGCAGCGGTGGCATCCATCCTGCTGGTTGTCGCGCTGATCGTGATCATCACACTCGATGTGATCTCTCGGAGGGTGGCCCGGTATGCATGACACGGCTGCGCACCGGATCTTCCGCTGGGCATTGCGGCTGATCGTGATCGGATACCTGTTCTTTTTGGTCATGTGGCCGGTTGCTTTGGTCGCAGCCAAGACGTTCGGCAACGGTCTGGCTCCGGTGATCAACGCGTTGCGTCAGCCGGAAGTGATCTTCGCCTTTGAGCTGACGCTTTCGGCCGCCTTCTGGGCGGTGGTGATCAACACGATCTTCGGTGTAGGTATCTCGTTGCTGCTGGTGCGCTACACCTTCCCAGGGCGCCGCGCACTCAATGCCATGGTGGATCTGCCGCTGTCAGTCTCACCAGTCGTCGTCGGGCTTGCGCTAGTGCTGGTCTACAGCGGCCGTACCGGCTGGTTGGGCCAGGGCCTGGAACAAGCTGGACTACAGGTCATCTATGCACCCCCAGGAATCATCATGGCGACAGCGTTCGTCAGCCTCCCGCTCGTGATCCGCGAGGTGGTTCCGGTGCTGACCGAGATCGGAACCGAGCAGGAGCAGGCCGCCCGCAGCCTCGGCGCCTCGGGCCTACAAACATTCGCCCGCAT
>DATDKX010000591.1:0-13199 GCA_036519615.1 Propionibacteriaceae bacterium | reverse complement strand
ATATCGCCGGAGCGGTGAACGCGGGCCTGGACAGCATGCTGGTGCTCTCAGGCTCGCATCGCGCCGAACAGCTGTTCAGCGCAACACCGCGAGAACGGCCGACCTATGTTGGAGAAGATCTGCGTGCGTTGCTTCGGCCGCCGTTGGACCTCAGCCAGTCCGATGGTGAATTTCGCTGCGGTGCGTCGACGGCTTCGGCAGCGGAGGGCACACTCATCATCCACCGCAACGGCTCCACGGAGGTCGAGGCGATCTGGGCGACAGCCCACGCAGCGTGGTGGGGTGCTGATCATGGAGTGGTGCTCGACGTGCGCGACGCGCTAGCGCAGCTCAACAGGTAGTGATCACGGTAGTCGCCGCTGCGGTAGCGTGGGACTGCGGCGCTTCCTTTGCCGACACCTCGTCAGTACACGGTAGAAAGGCGTCAACGTGACCGAGGCATTTCAGGCTTATATCAACATGGTGACCGGCGTCACCAAGACCACTCAGGCAAAGGCTGCCGCCACGGCTCGGGCGATGGTGAAGCAAGCCGGCTTGGAAGATGTGGCGACGGAGGCCAGCGAGCGAGTCACCAAACTCGCCGAAGAGATCATGGAGGCCAGTCGCACCAACCGGGAGCTGCTACAGCACTTCGTAACGACCGAGGTCGACAAGGCGGCGGCCCGGCTTGGCTTCGCGCGAGCCGAGGAGGTTGAGGCGCTGCGTGAGGAGATTGCATCGTTGCGGACACAGCTCAATGAGGCGACGGTGCGCGCCGGAAGAACCGCGGCAACGAAGAAGGCTGCTGCCAAGAAGGCACCAGCCAGAAAGACTGCGGCAACAATGACGGCCACCAAGAAGTCAACAGCGACGAAGTCTCCTGGTCGGAAACCACCGCGCAAGAAGGCGGCAACTGCTGAGCGCTCGTCGTAGCCGGAGTAAGACGTGACCGAGCGAGACGATAAGCAGCTCCACGAGTCGGATCCGACGCCCAGCCGTCCTGATACCGGGGACCCCGCCGTGGACCACGCACTTCGTGGGCTCGCAGATCTGGACTCGGCTCCGCTTGCCGAGCATCACGATCGGCTCGCAAAAGTTCACGAGGTGCTGCAGGAGGCTCTGGATCGAACCGATGACAGGCGAGAACGAGCGCCTTGATCGCGAGCTGGTGAAGCGCGGGCTGGCCCGATCACGCGGTCAGGCTCAGGCCATGATCAATGCGGGTGAGGTCCTTGTCGACGGCTCAGTTGTCGAGCGCCCGGACAACCGGGTATCTGCGTCAGCGGCCATTGAGGCTCCAATTGATCACTATGTCTCACGCGCTGCCCACAAGCTGATTGCCGCATTAGACGATCTTCAACTCAGCGTTGCGGGTCGGGCTCTCGACGCCGGCGCCTCCACCGGCGGTTTCACTCAAGTTCTCTTGGAGCGTGGTTGCCAGCAAGTCATCGCGGTAGACGTTGGCAGCGGTCAATTGGCCCTCGGTCTACGCTCCGATCATCGGGTCCGGCTGCTGGAGCGTACCAACCTCCGCGATCTTGAACTCGACCATGTCGGGGGAGCTCCAGTTGACCTGGTAGTCGCGGATGTCTCATTCATCTCGCTGACGCTGCTGATCGGTCCACTTGTCGGGGTCACCCGAGATGATGGTTGGCTGCTGTTGCTCGTCAAGCCTCAGTTCGAGGTAGGCCGTGAGCTGTTGGGCAGGGACGGTGTAGTCCGGACGCCGGCACATCAGCTTCAAGCCATCTCGAACGTGATCAAATCGGCCGGCGAGGACGGCTGGCACTGCGTGGCCGCAGTTCCCAGCCGGCTCCCAGGCGCGTCTGGCAATCGAGAGTTCTTCGTGCTCTTACGCCGAACCGAGTCTGTGCCAGACCTCGACTTGACAGGCCTTGTCCAAACATGACGAGATTTCTATGCGCTGACGTCCGTGGGTCGCCGCCTGCCCCTGAATATGCTGTGGCAGGTGACCAAGGCAACAGCCCACAGTGAGGGTCAGCCGGGCAACGTGAACTTAGATTCGGCGCGCCGAGTTGCCGTGCTCACCCATATGGGTCGCCCGGCGGCGATCGCTGCGGCGACCCGGTTAGTCGAAGGGCTGAGTGCGGCCGGCATCGTCTCAGCTCTGCCTGCTGGTGACCTGCCCGCACTGGACGACCGGTTTGCGGATGCCGTGATGCCGCTCTCCAAGCCTGTCAAGCCTGAGGATGGGATTGAGCTCATGGTGGTGCTCGGCGGCGACGGCACCATCCTTCGTGGTGCCGAGTGGGTTCTGGACAGCGAGATCCCGCTTCTCGGGGTCAATCTGGGACACGTCGGTTTCCTGGCCGAGGCCGAATCCTCTGAGATCGACAGCATCGTTGCCCGTGTGGTGGAGCGCTCATACACCGTCGAGGAGCGATTCACCATCGACATCACGCTGCGCGACTCCAAGACTTTCCAGCCGGCATGGTCCTCCTACGCCATCAACGAGGTGTCGATCGAGAAAGCCGCGCGGGAGCGGATGCTCGAGGTGCTGGTGGAAATCGATGGCCGGCCATTGTCGCGATGGGCCTGTGACGGCATGCTGGTTGCCACCCCCACCGGCTCAACCGCGTACGCCTTCTCCGCCGGTGGCCCGGTGCTCTGGCCCGGTGTGGAAGCACTTCTGGTAGTACCGCTCAGCGCCCACGCCCTCTTCGCCCGGCCGCTCGTGCTCAGCCCGACCTCGACTGTGGTGGTCGAAGTGCTCGACGTCTCACAGACGCACGGCGTCGTCTGGTGTGACGGCCGCCGCTCAGTCGAATTGCTGGCCGGTATGGAGATCGAGGTGGTCCGCGGACGGCAACGACTCCGGCTGGCCCGTTTATCCGAGGCGCCGTTCACCGACCGCTTGGTTCACAAGTTCGGTCTCCGGGTGGAAGGTTGGCGTGGAGCAGCTGATCCAGCCATCACCATGATCGACACGTCTGCATGATCACTGAGCTTCGCATCGCTGATCTTGGCGTGATCAACGATGCGACGATCAACCTGCATCCTGGTCTTACGGTAGTCACTGGGGAGACCGGTGCGGGCAAGACCATGATCGTCACTGGGCTGGGTTTGCTGCTCGGCGGCCGCGCGGATCCGCGCTCAGTCCGTCGGGGCTCAGAGCGGGCTCGGGTGGAGGGCCGGTTCAAGATTGAAAATGCCGAGCTGCTGCAACAGGTGAATGCCGCCGGCGGAGAGCTGGACGATGACGAGCTGATCGTGGCGCGTCATGTGACAGCAGCGGGCCGCTCTCGGGCGTATTTAGGCGGTGCTCAGGTACCGGCCAATGTCTGTGCCCAGCTGACTGCGACGCTGGTGAAGATCCACGGGCAGGCGGAACAGGAACGTCTCACTGAGGCCGATCGGCAGCGCGAACTGCTTGATCGATTTGCCGGCACCCCCGTACTCGAACCGCTTGCCAAGTACTCGACTTTGTGGGCTGAGGAGCGCGGCGCACAGGCTGAACTTGCACAACTACGCAAACAAGCCCAGAGCCGGGCTCGCGAAATTGACCTGCTGAAATTCGGCCTGCAGGAAATCGAGCGGATCGGACCTGCTCCGGGTGAAGACACTGCGCTTGCCGCCGAGGCCATCCGGCTGCAGTCGGCCGACGATCTTCGCGATTCGGCGCAGTCGGCCGTTCATGCACTTGCTGGCCCTGAGGATGAGGCAGGCGGCGCATTGGCCATGCTGTACGCGGCCCGCAAGGCCTTTGAATCGGCAGTCTCGCAAGATCCCGCGGCCGCCCAGCTGGGCGATCGATTGGCAGAAGCGAGCTATCAGCTGACTGATCTAACAGCCGACCTGGCGCGCTACCTGGACAGCCTGGAGAGCCAACCCGGGCGGCTGGAGCAGATCGCCGAACGTCGAGCTCAGCTCAATACGCTCACCCGGAAGTACGGGACGACATGCGATGAGGTGTTGCAATGGGCCACCGAGTCGGCAGTTCGACTCACCGACCTGGAGCAAAGCGACGAGCGCATCACGATCCTGGAGACGCGGATCGAGGAGCTGAAAACCGAGCTCACCTCTCTAGCTGCCGATATCAGTACGGCCCGCCGCGACGCCGCAACTAGATTCACTGAGCTGGTGCTCCCTGAGCTCGCCGCGCTCGCAATGCCCCATGCCCGGCTGAACTTCGAGGTCAGCAGTGCCGATCTCGGGCCGTCGGGTGCTGACCGGGTTGACTTGGTATTTGCCGCTAATCCTGGCAGCGAGCTGCGCAGTTTGGGTCGGGTGGCATCCGGCGGGGAGCTTTCGCGTGTCCGCCTCGCTTTGGAGGTCGTACTAGCAGCCGATCATGAGGCCGTCACGCTGATCTTCGATGAGGTTGATGCTGGTGTGGGCGGCAAGGTTGCTGTGGAGGTTGGTCGCCGTTTGGCCCGGCTCTCTCAACACACCCAAGTTGTGGTGGTGACTCATCTTGCGCAGGTCGCGGCTTTCGCGGACCGGCATTACGTGGTGGTCAAGGCCGACGACGGGCAAGTCACCATTAGCGGTGTGGTCCAGGTTGCCGATGAGGATCGGGCAATCGAGCTGGCCCGCATGATGGCTGGCCTCGATACCACAGAGTCGGCCCTCGCCCACGCCGGTGAACTCGTGGAGCTCGCGGCTTCGGTGCGAGCCTCAGGAATTGTGGGCTCAGTCTCATAAGGCTCTCATCAGTGGCTGCGTAGCTTTCGCTGCATGCGGGTGCTCGTCGTGGAGGATGACGTGCGGATGGCCGCCGCGATCAGACGCGGATTGCGCAGTGTGAACGCCGTCGGGGACGTCGTCGCGACATCAAGTGGTGCCTGCACTATGCTTGCGGATCGGCTGTATGACGTCATTGTGCTCGACGTGATGCTGCCGGATGCGGATGGTTTCGTGACCTGTCGACGGCTTCGCAGCGCCGGCAACTGGACACCGGTCATCATGCTCACCGGCAGTGCCCGGAACGATGACCGAATCCGCGGGCTGGACGCCGGCGCTGACGACTACCTCACCAAACCATTCGCTTTCGGCGAATTGCTCATCCGGCTGCGTGCTCTCACCCATGGTGATCCTCCTGACCGGTCTGCGATCATTACGGTCGGTTCGCTGCGTCTCGACCCCGTATCGGCCCAGGTATGGCGAGGCGAGCAGGAGATTCGGTTATCCGGTCGCGAGTTCGCACTCCTCGAGGCCTTCATGCGCAGCCCTGGCCAGGTTCTCGGTCACAACCAGCTGCTGGACGCGGCTTGGGACATCGGCCACGAGTATCGCTCCAATGTGATCGAGGTATACATCCGATACCTCAGGGAGAAGATTGACCGCCCGTTCGGCGTACGGTCGCTGGAGACCGTACGCGGTCTCGGTTACCGCCTCCGACCTGACGGCGGCGGATGAGGCATCGGGACCTGGTATTTAGAGCCACGCATCCGAAGCTCGCGGCTGAGCCCACGCTGCAGGGGTGGAAGGATGGACGCCGAGATGCGACTTCCCACACTGCTGCGCAAGCGCGGAAGACCCACCGAAATCGGCGGTGTCGTGCGCCTAGATCGGCGTACCAAGAGTCTCACCAAACGGCTGGCCCCAGGCGAGATCGCGATCATTCATCACAGCGATCTGGATCGGGTCAGCGCGGAAGCGTTGGTGGAGGCCGGCGCTGCGGCGGTGGTGAATGCGGTGTCATCGGTCTCGGGCCGCTATCCCAACCTCGGCCCGGGAATATTGCTCGAGGCCGGGATTCCGCTGATCGACAACGTCGGCGACCACGTCTTCAGTCGCATCCACGAGGGCGACCGGCTGACGCTGGACGGCGGCAAACTAATCGACTCCTCAGGGCACGTGGTCGCCGAAGGAACTGTTTATACGACCGAGATCCTCGAGGATCACCTCGAATATGCCCGCAGCGGCCTTGCCGATCAGATTGAGGCGTTCGCCGATAACACGATGACGTACCTGAGGGTGGAAAAGGAGCTCCTACTCGAAGGTGTTGGCGTGCCCGACGTGGCGACCGAAATAGAAGGCCGCCATGTCTTGATCGTGGTACGCGGGTACGACTACCGCGGCGACCTCGCAGCCCTCCGGCCGTACATCTCGGAGTATCGGCCGCTACTGATGGGGGTAGATGGCGGCGCCGATGCGCTGATCGAGGCGGGTTACAAGCCGGACATGATCATCGGCGACATGGATTCCTGTTCCGACGAAACTCTGCGGTCCGGCGCGGAACTCGTTGTACACGCCTACCACGACGGTCGCGCGCCTGGGCTGGAGCGAATCGAGAAGCTCGGGCTGCGCGCGGTGGTCTTCCCTGCCCTGGGCACCAGCGAGGACGCGGCCATGCTGCTTGCCGACTCGAAGGGCGCAAGCTTGATCGTGGCTGTGGGAACGCACGCCTCGCTGGTTGAGTTCTTGGATAAAGGAAGGGCGGGGATGGCGTCCACATTCCTGACCAGACTGCGGGTCGGGCCCAAGTTGGTCGATGCCAAGGGCGTTTCGCGGATCTACCGCAGCCAGATCAAAACGTGGCACCTGATGTTGTTCGTGCTCTCCGGCATCATTGCGCTCCTCACCGCGCTGTTGTTCACCGACGTGGGCTGGGCGTTCGGCAATGTCATCGCGGCCCGGATTCGTGACCTGATCTACTGGATAAAGGAACTCTTCACTTGATCAACTTCCGATACCACATCGTGTCGTTGATGGCGGTCTTCATTGCTTTATCCGTAGGTATTGCGGTTGGTGTGTCCCTCAGTCCGTCGGTTGACCAAGGGCTGCTGCAGCAGGCTGCGCAGGATCGCAAGCAGGTGACCGATTTGCGTGCCGAGCTCGATCGGCGCAAGGCGCTCGACGACTATCGCAATGCCTACGACGAGCAGGTCGGCGAGGCCGTCACTGCCGGCGTGCTGAATGGGCAGCGAGTCGCCACGGTTGCCATGCCAGACGCTCCGACTGACGTCCTCCGAAACATCTCGAATGCTGTCGTGGGAGCCGGAGGCACTGTCGTACGCGAGGTCAAGGTCAACCCCGAAGCGTTCGACCCAGCAAAAGCCGAGGACGTCACCGGCGCGTTGGGTGACTACTTCGGTCCGCTCGGCCTGAACGACACCATGTCCCCTGCGACCAGGCTGGGCGTCGCCGTCGGCAGATCCATCGGATCCAAGGAGATGGGAGACCGCGATGCGCTGGCGATCGCTGTAGGGGAATCGCTGGAAAAGCGAGGCTTGGTCACCATCAGCAAGGAATCCGCAGCCCAGGCCCAGCTGATCATTGTCGTCACGGCTCCGGCGTCGGATCCGCGACCGACCTCGGAGGAGCTCGCCGCCCACGTCCAGTTCGATGTCGGCTTGACGACTCGCGCGGGTGTGGTGCTGGCGGGCCCGAACAGCGAAGACATCGAGGGCACTGATGTGCTGGCGGCGCGGTCCGACCCGACTGCGGTGGATAGCCTCAGCACTGTGGATGTGGCCGATCTCAGCAGTGGCGTGACCACCGTCGTCCTGGCGGGCAAGGAGCGACTGCTTGGCCGGCCAAGTCAGCACTACGGTGCGCTTGCGAAGGCCGATGCGCCGCTGCCTGAGCTGCCGGTGCGATAGCGGTGCGCCGGCTCCTAGCCTGCGTGGCCTCGGGTGCGGCTGCCGCTTCGCTGGCGGCTGTCGCCAATCAAAGGGCGACCCGATCCCAGGCACCTTCACGGTGGGTCCGAACCAACTACTCCGGAGCGAGCGTGACCCTCGCGGAGGGCCCGATCACGGTAGGCGCATTGCTTGCCGGCGCGACGATAGACCGGCTGCTTGATCCTGCGGGGCGGCGCAGCTTGCCGGTTGTTGTGGCCAGCGTCGGATCTGGACTGGTCGGGGCGTACGACGACGTTTTCGGATCGAGCCATGCCAAGGGTTTTCGCGGACATCTGCATGCCCTGCGGTCTGGTGAGCTGACCAGCGGCATGATCAAAGTGCTTGGGGTGGGTGCCAGTGCGGTTGTCGCGGCGACCGTCGTGCAGCGCTCGCGGCCGGACTGTCCCAAACCGATCTTTACGCTTCTCAACGGACTGCTCGACACAGCGCTTATTGCCATGACCGCCAACCTCATCAATCTGCTCGATTTGCGGCCTGGCCGGGCAGCCAAGGTGATCATCGTGATCGGCTCCGGCCTGTTCAGCCACGGCGCGGCGCCCGCGGTCGGCGCCGCCGCAGGTAGCTTGCCCACCGACCTGGCAGGCCAATCGATGCTCGGTGACTGCGGCGCCAACGCATTGGGTGCTGCCGTCGCTACGGCTGCTGCACAGGCGTTGCCCTGGCGATTTCGGTTGGCTGCCGTTGCCGCGGTCGCGGCGCTCAACCTGGCCAGCGAACGGGTGAGCTTCACCGCCGTCATCGAGCGCACCCCGCTATTGCGCCGCCTCGATCAACTCGGGCGTACGGATTCCGTGCCGTCCACGTCGACTAACGATCAGACGTGAAAGCAGGTCTGGCTTCTGTTGCGGCAGGTGTCGCAGGCCTTACGCTCGCGTCACGGCTCTTAGGCTTCGGCAGGTCGGTGGTCTTCTCTAAGACCGTCGGGGATACCTGTTTGGGTGATACCTATAACGCCGCGAACGCGCTGCCCAATGTGCTGTTCGAGATCGTGGCCGGCGGCGTCCTCGCCGGCGTAGTAGTTCCCGTCGTCGCGCGGCACGTCGGAGCCGGCCGGACAGAGCATGCTTCCCGGACGGCATCGGCACTGATTACCTGGACATTGCTGGTGCTGACACCGGCCGGGCTTGCGGTGCTGTTAGGCGCGCGGGTGTTCGCTGCGGCCTTTGCCAAGGCAGATTGTGCGGGCAGCGCCGATACCTTGGCCGCGCTTGTGGTCATGTTCGCTCCGCAGGTGTGGCTGTACGGCCTGGCAGTCGTCAGCGCTGGGGTGCTGCAGGCTCACCATCGGTTTCTTGCGGCCGCTGCGGCGCCGCTGCTGTCGAGCATGGTGGTGATCATCGCCTACCTCAGCTACGCAGTTCTCAGCGCTCCATCGGCCAACGAAGATCCGACCCAGCTGACCGTCCAAGCGCTTGCTGCTCTGGGCTGGGGTACGACGCTCGGCGTGTTGGCACTTGCCGCCTGCACCTTGGTTCCTCTGGGCCGGCTCGGACTTGGGTTACGGCCTCGACTGCGGTTCGCCGAAGGCGATCGATCTGTGATCATCACGATTGCCGCTGCCGGGATCGCCGGGCTGGTGCTTCAACAACTCAGCGTGTTGTTGATCAACTGGTCGGCACAGCAAACTGGTGATCAAGGTGCTTTGACCCGGTTCACGTGGGCCAACGCTATCTACCTGCTCCCGTACGCCGTGTTGGCGGCGCCGCTGCTGCAGCTGACGTTCCCGCGGCTGGCCGCGGCGGCGGAACAGGGACAGGCCGACGTCATGCGAGTGCTTTCCGAAACCGGTCCGGCGACTGCGGTGATGGCGTGGCTGGGGGCTGCCTTGCTGGTCGCGACTGCTGTTCCGGTAGCGCGGGTGTTCGTGTTAGGCCCCGGCTCGGAGCGTACCCAGGCATTGGCGTGGCCGATCGTTGCGTTTGCGCCGGCCGTCGTCGGTTTCACATTGCTGGGACTGGCCTCTCGTACCTTGCTCGCCCAGCACCACGGCAAGGCATCAGGCGTTGCCAACGCGACGGCATGGGCGGCGGTGATCATGAGTGTTGCCGTACTGCGCCTCGTAGTTCCGGGTCCCTGGCTCGTCCCAGCGCTGGCTGGAAGCGTGTCGCTGGGGATGGTCGTGGGCGCAGTAGTGGGCTGGCTCTTGCTGCGGCGATTGGGGCTGGCTGGCATCGGGTTGGGAAGACCGATGTTGGTCGGGCTGGCGGCTTGCGTCCTGGCAGGCGGGGTAGGAGCCGCTGGTTCTCTGCTGCTGACGGAGGTCGGCATCGCCGTGGCGGTATTGGGCGCATGTGCCCTAGCTCTGCTTTGCGTCTTAGTGTTCACTGCGATGCTGCGACTTCTTGCACCTTCGGTACTGGCCCAGATGTGGGCGCTGCGGCGGCGTACGTCCTCGGCGGAGGTGGGTTCATCGTGAAGATCGCGCAGCTGCTGACTGCTAGTACCGGCGGCATCGGGCGTCACGTCGCGAGCATCGCCCCCCGGCTCGAGCAGCGTGGCCATCAGATACGGGTGTTCTGCCCGAAGGTCACAGCCGACGCCCAGCATTTCAAAGAGCTTGGCCTTGATGTCTGGCCGCTAGGCAGTCCCCGGCGGTTCATTGGTGCCGATCTGGTGCACGCACACGGATTGAAAGCAGGTTGGCTGGGGCTGCCGATCGCCTGGATGTACCGCGTACCGCTCGTTGTCACGTGGCACAACGCTGTGCTTGGTGATGGGCTTGCGCCGTCCGCAGCGCGACAGCTGCAACGAACGGTGGCAATGGGGGCCGATCTGACGCTTGGTGCGAGCCGCGACCTTGTCGCTCTCGCCAGACGGCTCGGTGCCAGGAACGCGCGCTTCTCCCCGATCGCGGCACCAGTGGTGCCGCTGGCAGGCACGAGTCGTGGAGATCAACGATGGGTTCTTGGCGCTGCCGATGAGGACACCGTGATCCTCACGGTCAGCCGGCTGGCCCCCCAAAAGAACCTTGGCATGGTGCTCGACATAGCCGCGGCTGTACGCGACAGGCCCGATCTGCGCTTTGTCATCGTCGGAGATGGGCCGGAGCGAGATAAGTTGCAACGCCGCATCACCAATGAGTGGCTGCACGTGCGCTTGCTGGGACGCAGCGATGACATCGGTTCACTGCTCGCGGCGGCGGATCTCGCGTTGCTGACCTCAACGTGGGAAGCCCGAGCGCTCGTGGCGCAGGAGGCTCTGCTGGCTGGGTTGCCGCTGGTCAGTACCCGGGTCGGTGGGATTGAGGAGCTCGTCGGGTCGGCGGCAGTGTTGGTCCCTGCTGGCGATGTCGAGGAAGCAGCTCGACAGATCATTGCGCTTGCTGACAACCCCGCTGAAAGGCTGCGGCTGAGGGAAGCGGGCCTGCATCAGGCTGCAACCTGGCCCAATGAGGACGGTGTGGCAGATGACCTCGCCGAGGTCTACAACGAGCTCACTCGGGGCCGGCGGTATAAGGGCTTTTGGGACGAGTCCGGCGGGTTCACCGTCAGATAGCACTCCGCGACGTAAGCTGGAGGCCCGTGGGATACCGCGAGAAATTCACCAAGCACCTCTTCGTGACCGGGGGCGTCGCCTCCTCACTCGGCAAGGGGCTAACGGCTTCCAGCCTCGGCAACCTCCTTGTCGCTCGTGGGCTCAGCGTCTCTATGCAGAAGCTGGACCCATATCTCAACGTCGATCCCGGGACGATGAACCCCTTTCAACACGGGGAGGTGTTTGTCACCGAGGATGGCGCGGAAACTGATCTCGACGTCGGTCATTACGAGCGTTTCTTGAACGTCAACCTGTCTGGCGAGGCGAACATCACAACCGGCAAGGTCTACTCCTCGGTGATCGCCAAAGAGCGGCGCGGCGCCTATCTCGGTGACACGGTGCAGGTGATTCCTCACATCACCAACGAGATCAAGGAATCGATGATGGCCATGGGTGGGCCGGACATCGACGTCGTTATCCATGAGATAGGCGGGACCGTTGGCGACATTGAATCCTTGCCGTTCTTGGAGGCTGCTCGGCAGGTAAGACACGATGTCGGGCGGGAGAACGTGTTCTTCTTGCACGTCTCCTTGGTGCCCTACATCGGTCCCAGTGGCGAGCTGAAAACCAAGCCGACCCAGCACTCAGTTGCCGCGCTGCGCCAGGTCGGCATTCAGCCCGATGCCGTGGTATGTCGCTCTGACCGCGATATCCCAGATTCGGTGAAACGCAAGATCTCATTGATGTGCGATGTCGACGAGTCCGCTGTAGTAGCCGCGATCGACGCGCCCAGCATCTATGACATCCCGAAGGTGCTGCACTCTGAAGGCTTGGACGCGTACGTGGTGCGCCGGCTGGACCTACGGTTCCGCGATGTTGACTGGACGCGGTGGAACGACTTGCTGGATCGCGTACACCACCCGAAGGAAGAGGTGACGGTCGCACTCGTTGGCAAGTATCTCGATCTTCATGACGCCTACCTTTCGGTGTGCGAAGCGTTGCGCGCCGGCGGCTTCGCGAACCATGCCAGAGTCGTGATTCGCTGGGTGCCGTCGGACGACTGCCAGACCCGGGAGGGCGCGGCCCGTGTACTGAGCGAGGTGGATGGCGTCGTCATTCCGGGTGGCTTCGGCATCCGTGGCGTGGAAGGCAAGGTTGGCGCCGTCCGGTACGCCCGTGAAAACCAGATCCCGATCTTGGGGCTTTGCCTGGGTCTGCAGTGCATGGTCATCGAGGTCGCACGCCATATGGCCGGCCTGGCGGGAGCCGACAGCAGTGAATTCGCGCCTGAAACGCCGCATCCGGTGATCGCGACCATGGCTGAGCAGGTCCCGATCGTGAACGGGGGCGGCGATCTTGGGGGATCCATGCGGCTCGGTTCCTACCCAGCCGAACTGCTGCCCGGGTCGATCGTTGCCAAGCGTTACGGACAAGCCCATGTCGCAGAGCGGCATCGGCATCGCTATGAGGTGAACAACGCATATCGGGAGCGCCTGGAGGATGCCGGTCTGGTGATCAGCGGCACCTCACCTGACTCCATGCTGGTGGAGTTCATTGAATTGCCGAGCGAGGTTCATCCTTACTTTGTCGCTACCCAAGCGCATCCAGAGCTCAAGTCACGGCCAACCCGGCCCCACCCACTTTTTGTTGGACTCGTCGAGGCCGCGCTCGATCGCAAGCTGGCTACCCGGCTACCGGTCGACGACGACCATCGATGATCGTTCTCGGTTCCGACCAGCTGGTCGACGTGCCGCTCGCTTGGCCGGTCGAGTCCTCGACCGTGCTCGCCCAGGGCAAGATCACGAGCTATGTGGAAGATCAAGTTCGGACGCCGGACGGCCAACTGATCACCCGTGAGTATCTGAAGCACCCGGGTTCTGTCGGAGTAATCGCACTCGATGATCATGATCGGGTGGCTCTGGTTCGGCAGTATCGGCATCCGGTGCGTCACCGGCTCATCGAGCCGCCGGCCGGACTGTTGGATGTGGAAGGTGAGGGCTATCTGGCGACCGTCAAGCGTGAGCTGGCCGAGGAGGTAGGACTCGCGGCCGGACGCTGGGCCGTACTGGTGGATCTCTTCACTACGCCCGGGATCCTCGGCGAGTCCCTCCGCATCTATCTCGCGCGAGACCTGGA
>DATDKX010000590.1:0-9476 GCA_036519615.1 Propionibacteriaceae bacterium | reverse complement strand
GCCGATCCGCGACTCGGGACGGCAGGTGCTGGGCTTCGGGGCGCGTCGGCTGTTCGAGGACGACCGGATGCCCGCCAAATACATCAACACTCCAGAAACGCTTCTCTACAAGAAGTCTCACGTGCTCTACGGGCTGGAACTTGCTCGCATAGCGATTAGCAAGAAGAGCCAAGCCGTGGTAGTCGAGGGCTATACCGACGTGATGGCGGCGCACCTGTCCGGTGTGGATACCGCGGTCGCCTCGTGCGGCACCGCTTTCGGTGATGATCATGCTCGATTGCTGCGGCGGTTGATGGGCAACCATGACGCTTTTCACGGCGAAGTGATCTTCACCTTCGATGGCGATGAGGCTGGACAGGCTGCGGCTTTGAAGGTCTTTGCTGGTGATCAGAATTTCGTGACCCAGACCTATGTAGCGATCGAGCCGACCGGTCTCGACCCTTGCGACCTGAGGCTGCAGCGCGGCGAGGCGGCAGTCCGCGAGCTTGTCGCCCGTCGAATACCGCTGTATCGCTTCGTCATGAGCAATCTGCTCAAACAACATGATCTTGATCGTGCCGACGGGCGGCTCGCTGCGCTAAGGTCGGCTGCGCCGCTGGTGGCAAGTATCAGGGACAACGCGTTGGTTTCTGGCTATGCGCGCGAGCTGGCCGGGATGCTCGGCATGGATATCGAAGAGGTACGCGCCGAGGTAATGCGTGCTGCGGCCAAGTCCGGCCGCAGGGCAGCGATGGCAAGGTCGACAACCGCCGAAACGCATCCTGTCGCGCAGCCGGATGACCGGCCCGCGCTTCCGCTACTGCCTAGCCCTCACGATCGACTGCTCCTTACCGAACGCCAGACTGCCAAGCTGTTGATTCAGAATCCGAATCTCTTCCCGGACGGCTGGGATGGATTGACGACTGCGGACTTCACCCATCCGGCCTACGCCGCGGTCTTCACTGCCGTGGAGAAGGCGTGGGTCGAGCTCGGTGGCGCAGGGGTAACTCCAGACACCGAGTGGGTGCATCGAGTATCTGAGGCCTGCGAAGGGGACGATATCCGTTCACTGATTGCATCACTCGCCGTTGAGGCCCTGCCTGTGCATGGTGAGGTAACAGTGCGCTATGTGATCGCTAACTCAGCAGCACTACAGCTGCTCACAGTGATGCGTACGATCGCGGCGCTGAAATCCAAGCTGCAGCGTACGAATCCGGTCGAGGAGCAGCACAAGTACAACCAGATGTTCTCCGAGCTGGTTGTACTGGAGGCGCGCCGAAAGGCGCTACATACCCGCGGCATCGGCGCCGCAGACTGACGGAGGTGTGGCGCGCTCGGACCGCGTACGTTTTCCACCAACGGTGCGAGAAGGCTCAGGTCTGAAGGCGCCTACCCGCGCGCTTCCCACCAAGGGTGCGAAGACGACGTCCCGGTCGCGTCCGATACCGGAAGCCCCGGCCAAATTCGGCGTGAAGTTATCCACAGATGTGCTGCTACTAGGTGTTGCGACGGGCAGTGCTTGCCGCACAGTGTCCGACATGATGGAGCCCTTTGACGATGTACCGATCAAATCCCCACTGACACGCGTGGAGGTTATTGAGCTGCAGCGCGCCATCGAGGCCGGCCTGCTGGCGTGGGACGCAAGGGTATCGGGAACCGGTTTTGCCGATGCGACCGAGCAGGAACTGAAGGCCCTCGAGGACGAAGGAGAGCAGGCTCGCCAACGCTTCATCACGGCCAATCTCGGGCTCGTCGGCATGGTCAGTCGCCAGTACGCCAAACGGAGTCAACTTCCCAACGCCGAACTGTTCCAAGAGGGATGCCTCGGCTTGATCACAGCCGTTGAGCGGTTCGACCACACGCGCGGCCACGGGTTCTCGACATATGCGCTGTTCTGGATTCGCGCCTTCATCGGCGCAGCCACTGCCAAGGTCCTGGGAGCGATGAATCTGCCAACCAGCCGCGCCGAGCAGTTGCGCGCCGCGCACGGATTGGAGGCAGAGCTCACTCAAAGCTTGGGACGGTCGCCGACGCTGCGCGAGCTAGCTGACGCGCTCGGCCGCAGCGAGGAGTGGACAACCAGTCTGCTCTCGCATCAGAGGCCGCGCTCGCTGGAGTTCCTCGATGGCGCCACTCTGGAGCGCCTACACGCCCGCGATGACCTGGATGGAGTTCTCACCGAGCCCCTGCAGGTACGCGAGCTGCTCTTCCGGCTGGACGATCTCGATCGCCGCATACTTGAACTTCGACTCGGATTTGCCGACGGCGATACCACGACGTACGCGCAAACCGCCCGGTTGCTTGACATGTCTGTGAGCCGGGTGCGCCGAATCGAGACGCGGGCGTTAGAGAAGCTCAGGGGATTCTGTCCGCAGCAGGCATCGGCTCAACTCTGAAAGATCTCAGTGTCCACCGAGCACAATGGCGGGGTGGGCAATGTGAAGGCACGCCGTTCGGCCTGGTGGTCGCGCAGTCGTGGATTGCCCAGCGTGATCGATGACTCATGGAAGGCATCACTAGCAGCCAAACCTGGCCGATCGGCCCGCATCTTGGCATGGGCCACGACGCCGGCCGGATTCTGCGTTGCCAGCCCTGCCGCCTTGTCGTATGGCAATGAGGACGGCTGGGAGCACATCGGTTGGCATGAGATCGAACGCGGGACCTGGAATGCCGAGCTCCGCACGCTGAGCTGGGCGCTGTATACGGCTCCCGGACACGCAGCTGTGCGCGGATCACTCGAGCTGATCGAGCCCGGTCGGATGCCAGAGCTGTTCCGGGAACGCATTTCTGCAACGATTGCCGTCGAGAAGTTCGTTCCGCTGACCGGCGAGCGCGGCGTCACCATTGCAGCACGTCGTGATCTTGGTCGCGGTGGTGCCGTGTCCTGGCATGGGACGCTGACTCGAGGGCTGAGTTGGCAGACCAACGGCGTACCGGCAGCTGTTGATCAAGCAATGGAGCAAGTCAGAGCGGAATACGACCTCAGTTGATCTGGCTGCTAAGGTACGTAGCCGCGTGGTTGTCAGTCCCTCGTAGCTCAATTGGCAGAGCATTCGGCTGTTAACCGAAGGGTTGTTGGTTCGAGTCCAACCGGGGGAGCTTGACTAGGCATTTTGCTATCTCAAGGCACTCCTACCCCCCGTTTACCCCCGTTTTTTCCTCGATTGAGAAGGCTCGCACGCTGCTGAGCTACACCCCGGGCTTTCGAACCGGAAGTTGCGGTCTTAGACAGTGACTTGGAACGGGCCTACGAGAGCGTCGACATAGCCACTCAAAAGATCAACACTGCAGGCCAGCGCACGCAACACCGCCCAGCAAGTCCGCGCGGGCTGTCCGCGCGCCTCTTCTTGTGGTGCGATGCACGCTGCGAGCCAGTGGGTATCGCATGCAGGTCAGGCGCCGGCCGGCTCGAGGGATGCAATATTTGAGCTTGATGATCGGCTCCTCGGATATGCCGCTCGATGCCTCGTCGGCGGAAAGCGGGCGCACCGCCGATGCTCCAGGGGCACTGCCTCGCCCGCCGACGAGTTTTGTGGGGCGGAAGCACGAACTGGCCGATGCTCGGCGCCTGTTAGCGCACAGCAGGCTGCTGACGCTGACCGGACCGGGCGGCTGCGGCAAGACCAGGTTGTCCATCGAGCTGGCGGCTGGCGTCGCGGATGAGTATCCAGACGGCGTGCACTTCGTTTCCCTGGCCGGGATCACCGATCCGGCGCTGGTACCACGATCAATCGCCCAAGGCGTCGGGCTGCAGGACTCGCGTGGGCGGCCGCTGCTGGAACATCTGAGCAGTTACGTACGGGACCGGAAGCTCCTTCTCGTACTGGACAACTTCGAGCACCTACTGCCCGCCGGCGGCTTTGTCGCCGAGCTGCGTAACGTGAGCACCCAACTGCGGATCCTCGTCACGAGCCGTTCACCGCTGCACTTGTCGGGCGAGCAGGAGTTCCCGGTGCCGCCGCTGGTGATGCCGAAAGCTGAGTCTGCTATCTCGCCAGCCGCTGTCGTTGCTTGTGACTCGGCGCGACTCTTCGCCGTACGCGCCGCCGCCTCAGTGCCTGGATTCGCGGTCAACGATCAGAATGCCGACGCGATCGCGCGGATCGTGCATCGGCTCGATGGCATGCCGCTGGCGATCGAACTGGCCGCAGCGCGAGTCAAGATGCTCACCCCTAAGGCGATTCTGGCGCGCTTGGACCATTCGCTCGGCTTGTTAGTCGGCGGCGGCCGGGACGTACCGGACCGGCAGCGGGCCTTACGTGCCACGATCGCGTGGAGCTATGACCTCTTGAGCGAAGCGGCCAGGCGGCTACTCGCAGTTTGCTCGGTGTTCAGGGGCGGTATCAGTCTGGACATCCTCGAGACCGTCTGCGCGGAGGCGCTACACCTTGGCGTACCGATTCTGGACCCACTGGTAGAGCTGGTCGACCACAGCCTGCTCTATCAGGCATCAATGTCCACGACCGTGCCGCGGTACACAATGCTGGAGACCGTTCGCGAATTCGCGGCGGAGCAGCTGGCCGGCATGTCCGAAGCCGCCGATATCCACGCATCGCACGGATCGGCGTTCGGGAGCATCGCCGATGATCTTGATCGTCCTCCGTGCTGGCCCGCGAAGGCGGGGCTGGACCATCTCGAGCTCGAGCACGACAACTTTCGCGCGGCCCTTGACTGGTATCAAATCGAAGACCCGGCTGCCGCTTTGCGTCTGGCCAACAGGTTGACCGCATTCTGGTCTGCGCGCGGCCACTTTTCCGAGGGCAGGCGGCGGCTCGGGAACCTGATTGAACTCGTCCCTAAGGAGGACAGCGAGCGGGTGGCTGGGGTTAAGCGGCCTGGCCTGGCTCGCCACCGATCAAGGCGACTACACCTTCGCCATCGACCTTTTGGGACAGAGCATCGCCCTCTGCCGCGCCAGGCACGACGTGATTGGGGAGGGATATGCACTGTTCTATCGAGCCCGCGCCACGATGGGGAGTGGCAGGGTGGTGGAGGGTGGCAAGGACGCCGCAGATGCCCTCGAGTTGTTGACGCAAGTGGGTGACGCCGCAGGAGTCGCGTCCGCATTGTTCTTCTGCGCACTGGCCACCCAATACTCCGGTGACCTCGAGCTCGCCTGTGATCTCTTCGCGCGATGTGCGGCCATGTACGAGGAGAGCGGTCTGCCTTCCGGCGGCGCCCGCGCGTTGCAGCTGCTTGGCATAGCACGCTTGATACTGGGCGACCTACCCGCTGCCCGAGCAGCCCTCGAGCAAGGTCTACCCGTCATCGTCGATATCGGCGACCGCTTCGCCATCCCATCCGGGCTGACTGGCATGGCCGGACTTGCGGCGAAAAGTGGCAGGCCGCGGCTTGCGCTCAGACTGGCGGGGGCCGCCGCAGCGTACGAGGAAGTGAATCAGACCCATCTTCCTGACCCGCTGCGAGGCCTCCTCGACGAGTGGCTCGCGCCCGCCCGCGCGGTGGTTGGCGCAACCGCGGCGAAGCTTTTCGCCGAGGGGCGCTCGATGACGCTCGACGATGCAGTGGAGCATGCGCTGGCTGACGAGCCCGAGGATCCGTGGCGAGTTGGCCCAGGGACGAGCCTGACCCGCCGCGAGTCTGAAGTTGCGGCGCTGGTCGCTCGTGGGCTGACCAACCGCGACATCGCGGGACAGCTGTACATCTCAGTCAGGACCGTCGAGGTCCACGTCGATCGGATCCTGTCGAAGCTGGGCTTTCGAACCCGCACACAGCTTGCGGCATGGGCGCACGAGGAGGGTCTAGCGCCGCGAAATACGTAGTGGGTACGGAGTTCTTCTGACGACTCCGGCTGTCCCCCGGTCCGGCGTTGTTGCCATGAACACAACTTCTTCCGACAGCCAGGTGCTGGTCGTCGGTGCAGGACCAACCGGCCTGGTGCTCGCCGCCCAGCTACTGGCACGCGGCATCCGCACCCGGACCATCGACAAGCGTGTCGGTCCGGTGCCGCAGTCGAGGGCGCTCGGCGTCCAGGCGCGCACCCTTGAGGTACTCGACGTTATGGGCCTTGCGGACGCCTTCGTTGAGCGCGGCCACAGAGTGCGTCGCTTCCGCGTGTACTCCGGACAAAGGAACCTGTTCGTCCTTGACTTCGCCCGAAACGGCTCGCCATACGGGTTCGCACTCGTGCTTCCCCAGCACGAGACCGAAATGCTGCTGCGCACCCGCGTACGCGAGCTGGGCGGCATCGTCGAACAAGGTGTGGAACTGGTGCGCGCCGCCGAGGACGGAAGCGCCGTCAACGCAACTCTTCGGACCCTCGCGGGTGTGGTTACCGAAACCAGGTCCGGCTATGTGGTGGGTTGCGACGGCGCGCACAGCAGGGTACGTCACGAACTCGGGCTGGCTTTCGATGGGCAGCCCTATGCACAGGACTGGCTGTTGGCAGACGTCGCCTTGGATGGAGCTGGTAGCGAGGACGAGATATACATGTTCCTCCGCCCGGACGGCCTGCCTCTTACCTGCATTCCTATGGGTGAGCAACGCTGGCGAGTCGTAATGCCCAGCGCTGGCGATCGGGGCAGACAGCCGCCTTCCTTGGAGGAGATCCAGGAGCTCGTCGACCAACGGGCGCCGCGGCGGATCGTTGTCTCCGACCCGGTGTGGCTGGCATGTTTCCGCTGTCAGCTCAGGTCTACTCCGACGTACCGGCGTGGGCGGATCTTGCTGGCTGGGGACGCCGTGCACATTCACTCTCCGGCAGGTGGCCAGGGCATGAATACCGGGATCATGGACGCTCATAACCTGGCGTGGAAACTGGCCTTGGTCGCCGACAGGAGCGCCTCGGACCTGCTTCTCGATAGCTACGAGCAGGAACGTCGTCCGGTCGCCGGGAACGTTCTCGGCCTCAGCGACGCGATTGTCCGCTGGGAGACTATGAGCCATCCAGTGAAACGGGCGTTGCGCGACGCGTTCATTCCAACGATTACGAGGCTGCCCGCTGTTCAGAGGGCCGCCACTCAGCGGCTGTCGCAGATCTCGGTCGCCTACCCCTCGAGTCCGCTCAACCAGCCAGATCGAGGGCGTCACGGACCCAAGCCCGGCGAACGCGTACCCGACATCGAGGTGCTCAGCGACTACGGAAAAACTCGCCTGTATGAGGTGCTTGGCCGCGGTCGGCACGTGCTGGTGGTCTCGGCACCCGACGTCCGGAGGAGACTCGAGTCTGCCGGCCTCAGTGCGTACAACGATTTCATTGATGTCGCCGTCGGCCGGTTGCGCACGAACCGATCCCATAACAGCGGACACGCCACCTTCGCGTTGGTGCGGCCGGACGGGTTCCTCGCGGCTTGCGGAGTCGGCAATGAGGTGGACAAATTGATTGACTACCTCCGACTATTCCTCGGACGTACCGACGCGAATCCCAGTCGTTCAGGAACATCTGGAACAACTGCCCTTGCAGTGGGGATCCAGATGGATGGAGGTTAGCGTCATGGCCGAGCCCGAAGACTTCTACCGCGATTTCCTGCCCCGCTTCATCGAGGCGCAACGTGCCTTCCACGACGGTGACCCGGAACCCAACCTGGCGCTGTGGTCCACCGAAGACCCGGGGACACTCTTTGCCGCCCGCGGCCTAGTCGACTCCGGCACCCAGCCTGTGACGGCGACGTTCCGGTTCGTGGCGTCCACGTTCTCCGACGTCGCGACCTTCGACTGGGAGACGCTGGCCTCGGGCGTGGCGGGGGACTTCGCCTACACCGCGGCTGTCGAGCGCTATACCAATTCCAGGGACGGTGGCCCTGCCGAGCAGACCGAGCTGCGGGCGACTCATGTCTATCGCCGCGAGGGAGGGCGCTGGCGGGCGGTGCACCGACATGCCGACCGCAGACCTCCGGGCCCATAACCTGACTGGCCACTCGATCTCGCCGACAGGCCTCACAGCCAGCGCCGCACCTCGGATTGGTAGCGCTCGTACTCGGCACCGAACCTGCGCTTGAGGTACTCCTCCTCTGGCACAATGACCCAGCGGTGCGTGGCAAGCATCGGGAGCGGGGCGATGATAAGCGGCCACCACGTTCCGACCCAGAGCGCGGCGCCCACGTACGCGGCGGCGAGGCCGGTGTACATCGGGTTGCGGCTGATCCGGTACGGGCCTTTGGTCACGAGCGTGGACACCGGGTGGTGCGGTACGACTGTCGTGCGGTTACGCCGGAAGGTCGCTGCGCCGGACCCGCTGAGCGCAAGTCCGGCAATAGTGAGGACCGCGCCGACGGTCTTCGTCACCGGACGCCCGGGCAAAGGCAACGGCAGCCACTTCTGCAGCGCGAGTGTTGCCGAGAGCGGTGCGGCGAAGAGTAGCGGCGGGGCAGGGACGCGGACGGCGGCGCCGCTCTCACGCGTTCCGGCGGAGGGTTCAGGGCTGTCGCTCATGGTGCGCCTCCTTGCGAATGTGAACTCAGTGTCCATGCTCAGCTTGCCACCCCAGCTACTGCGCGCAGCTGCCGCCGCCAGCCCGGGTAGGCTCAGCCGTTCCCTAGATCCAACAGCGCGCGCTCGCCGCGCTCTGGTCCGGGAATGACGCCGGCGACAGGAACCTCCGCGCGGACGACGGCCGCTTTCATTGGCGTGCTCAGGATCCCCGTTGATAATTGGTCATGATCAACTTCCGCGGCGAAGCATCCGCCTGTGTGCAGACAGGTATGCTGCCGCGGGGCACGGACATGTGCGGAGGCCCGGACACCCCGGCGCCGTCTCCTGGTGTAGAAGTCGGAGCTAGCAGCAGCTGACGGCCGGCGGGCAGCTGTTTGGCGGTGGTGTCGATGCCCCGGATACTCGCTGAACACCCCCAGCGACCGGGAGTTCTCGACGCGGAACACCGTGGTGTCGGGCCCCACGAAGGCCTCTGCCCAGACGAGGGCGGTCGCGGGTGTACGGGCCGCGCTGGCGACAGCGCTCGCCGCCGACAGGCGTTCCGGTCAGGCTGACGTCATACGCTGAACCCACGAGAGATACGCACCGATGAGTGGAACCGAGAAGAACCCAACAGGGACCCTGGACGAGCGTCTGCGCCTCGGCGCCGGCTTCGCAGCAGCCGACCGGCCGCGCATTCTCGGGGCCCTGTCCGCGCTCACGCCGCACCTGGCTGGATGGGAACATGACCAGGTCGACCTCGAGGTGTCATTGAAAAACACCGAGGGCCCGGACCAGAAGGTCGCCCTTCAAGCCTGGCTAGCAGGACGGGCGCACCTCGTGGCCACCTCCCGCAAGCGCGACCTTGATCATGCCCTCGCGGAGGTGCGTAGAGACCTGATCCGACAGATCGAGGATGAGAGGTCGCGGCGCGAACCTCGCAAGCGCCGGAAGACCCGTTATCGACGACCTGTGACATACGATCATGACGATGGCCGACGACTCGACAACGGGTATCCGCGGCATTACCGGGACGGGTGCAAGCCCGAACGATCGAAAGGGCGATCAGACGGCCCCTGCTGGCTCCATCTGTCATGTCGTTCATGAAGAACTGGTCGGCGAGCTGC
>DATDKX010000589.1:0-9390 GCA_036519615.1 Propionibacteriaceae bacterium | reverse complement strand
ATTTGGTGCTGAAATTCTGACAAGTCGGCAGGGTAGTGTCGCGCCGATGACCCAGGCGCCGGCGCTCACTGAAAGCGACATACCGGAGACCTTGCGCGCGGGCCGCGAGGCGTTCGCACGGCACGCATGGCTTGAGGCGTTCGAGCAGCTTACGCAGGCCGACGCGACGGCAACGCTCGACGGAGCCGACCTCGAGTCGCTTGCGATTGCGGCGTTCTTCGCCGGACGCGCCGACCTTCGCGCGGGGATCGCCGAACGATCGTTCGCGGCCTATCAGCGCGCGGGCGACATCATCCGTGCCGCGTACGTGGCCCTCGAGATCGCTGCCCAATTCGTGCTGCGCGGAAAGCTGTCGGTCGCATCCGCCTGGGTTCGACGCGCCGAGCGTCTCCTCGAGGGCCAGCCAGAAACCTATGCCCATGGTTATGTGGCACTTATCCGCTCGGATCTCGCGAAGCAGTCCGGCGACATTTCCCGGGCGCTCGAGCTGGCCGACGAGGCGGTCACGATCGGCGAACACACCGGCCACCAAGACCTCCATGCCTTCGCCCTCACCGCCCAGGCGACGCTTCGGATCATGATGGGCACGATCGGTGAGGGGATGGGGCTGCTGGAGGAGGCGGCGATAGCGGCCGTGAACGGCGAACTGTCGCCGCTTACCGCGGGCATTACGGCATGCCAGATGATCGCAGCCTGCCGCGACCTCACCGATTACCGGCGGGCGTCGGAGTGGATTGAGATGACCGACCGCTGGTGCGAGGCCGAATCGGTTGGTGGGTTCCCGGGCGTGTGCCGGGTCCACCGAGCGGAGATCGCTGCCCTCCAGGGAAGCTGGCAGCGCGCGGAGGAGGAGCTCCGGCGGGCGACCGAGGAGCTTGCGAAGTTCGAGGCCATTCCGGTCATGGCGGACGGGCTGTACGCGATCGGCGAGATCCGGAGGCTTCGGGGCGACTTCGAGGGGGCCGAGGAGCTTCTGCGTCAAGCGCACGCGCTGGGCCGCAGCCCTCAGCCGGCGCTCGCGCTGATCCGACTCGAGTCAGGCAAGGTGAGGTTGGCGGCTGCAGCCATCGAGGCCGCGCTCGCGGAGTCGACCCAAGACGCGATGGCGCGGCTGCGGCTGCTTGGTGCGCAGGTGGAGATCACGTTGCAGGCCGGCGACACCGTTCGGGCGCGGATGGCGATCGACCAGCTGGCTGAGATGCTCGACGATGCCAGTCCGCCAGCGTTGCGCGCCGGACTCGGCTACGCCCGGGGCCGGGTGCTGCTGGTTGAGGGCGATGCGAGCGCGTCAATCCATGAGCTGAGAACCGCGCTTCAACTGTGGCGCGAGGTCGGGTCCGCATACGAGATCGCGCGTACTCGGGCGGCATTGTCGCGGGCGCTGCGAGCTGCCGGCGACGACGACGATGCCGATCTTGAGCTGCGAGCCGCTCGGGACGAGTTCCAGCGGCTGGGCGCGAAGCCGGATCTCGCGGCAGCCGAGGCCGAGCTCCGGGAGCTCGAAGAGCGCGACGCGAACCGCATCCAGGTTCGGATGGCATTCCTCTTCACCGACATTGTGGGCTCCACCAAGCTCGCCGAGGCGCTCGGCGACCAGGCGTGGGAACGGCTGCTGCGATGGCACGACAACATGCTTCGCGCGGAGGTCTCGCGTCAGGGCGGGCGGATCGTCCACTCGACCGGAGACGGGTTCTTTGCGGCGTTCGACACAGCCCGGCAGGCGATCCGGAGCGCGATCGCGATCCAGCGTGCGCTCACCGCACAAGCCGAGGCCAGTGGGTTCGCGCCTCCGGTCCGGATCGGAGTGCACGCCACCGACGCCACGCAGCGTGGCGATGACTTCAGCGGGGTCGGCGTCCACGTGGCGGCCCGGATTGCAGCGCTGGCCGGCGGCGGCGAGATCCTGACTTCGGCGGATGCCCTCGCCGAAGCGGGCGAGGTTGTGACGACCGATGCTCGCGAGGTGGAGGTGCGGGGTGTGTCCACAGCCGTCCGGGTGGCGTCGATCGTGTGGACGGACAACCCCCGGCAGCCTGATCATTGACGGGAGCGTCTTCGGGAAGAATGTCACAACGACATCGACTTGGCTGCCGAAGTTGATGTCGCTTCTGACCACTTTCTCTGCGTTGTCGTCGAAGCCTAGGCCTCCTCGACCGCCAGACTGCGCTTCGAGTTGATCTTGCGGCGGAGGGTTTTAACGGCTGCCCGAATTCGCTCGAGACTCGGCTGACGCGGTATCGAGCGCTCGGCGTCATCAAGGGCCTCGACAGCGGCCTCATCCAGGACTTCCAAGCGAAGTGAACCGGGGGGCGGCACTTCTGCCACCTTGTCGAACAGGCGAAGCAACGCCAACATCACGATGAGATCGCTTGAGCCGTAACGTCCAAAGAGCCCGCCGATAAAGAAGATGTAATCGGCGAAGGTGTTTCCTGGTACGACGACCTGGCCTCGGCCTCCCGGCCCAGTGAGGACCCTGGCGCCGACCGGCCGTACCGCGAGCTCGCAGCAGATCACGGTGAGGTGATCGATTGCCTGCACGGCGGTATACGGATCGTTGACTGCTGGAGAAAGCGCCTTGCAGCCAATGTCGATTTGCTGCCGAATGCCGAACCCGATGTCTTGTTCGATGGTGCGTTCAAACCCAATCCGGACGTCGGCGTCCACCGCTGCCTCAAAAGGCTCGGCAGCGGGCTGTGGATCGTCCTGCGAACGCGCCCAAACCCAGCCGATCGCAGTTCCGGCAACCACGTGCTCACCGACCCGATTGCGGAGGCAGACGGTGACATCGGCATCGCTGACCAGGGGGAGCAGTAGCTCTGGGTAGACGGTCTGGATGTAGCCGGATTTCCGAGCAATCAATGGCACCGCCCATTCGGGAACAAGTGGAGCCACTTCCTCGACGTTTGCCGTGTCCTCATGGGCAATCGCATGGCGAGTGTTGCGTTCAACTCTGCGATTGATGGCGTCGATCTGAATCGAATGTGCCAAATGGTCGGCGAAGTAGATCACCATGGCAAGGCTGACAAAGAGCAGAACGATGGCGCCGCTGACAGCGAGCCTCGGATAGATCTCAATCCGAGCACCTGCCTGCAAACCCACAGTAAAAAGACCGGCCGCGCTGTAAACGAACGTCGCCAGGAAGATGCTGAGGACAACTTGGGTTGGACGATCCCGAAGGAAGTTGCGGAGCAGCCGCGGCGAGAACTGGGTGGAGGAGAGCTGGAGTGCGACCACGGTCAGACCCAGGACCAGCGCGATGACCGTTACGACTGTGCTGCTAATGGTGATCAGTAGCGTTCGAGCGTCGTCGGCAGTGCCCTGGAAAGCTAGCCAATTCAGCCGGGAGTTAGGGCCGACCTCGATCTGAGACACCCCGTAGCCCACGGCAAGTGCGACCACAGCAGCCGCAGTTGGCAGTACCCAGAGCGCTCCGTCGACGTACTCCTTCAGGGCGTACCAGCTCACCGACCGCCGGATGCTGCGAACGAAACCCTGGGAGCTCGAACGTGGGCTCATGGTGCGACTCAGGCTATCGCCAGCGACTGCTCGGTTTAAGCCTGCGCGAATGCATCGAGGGTGCTAATCAGCTCCGCTTCCATCGCCTCATTGCCCTTGTGGCCTGACCCGCCGAAGATCCGCAGTTGTGCGTCCGGCCAGACCCGAGTGAGTTCCCAGGCGTTGATCGCCGGACCGCCCAGGTCGAGCCGCCCGTGCAGCAGTCTGCCCGGAATGCCGACGAGCCGGGCGACATTGCGGAACAACTCGTCGTCCTCAAGCCAACAGTGGTGGGAGAAGTAGTGCGAGCAGATCCGAACAAACGCCACCTGAGCATCCGCAGCGCGGCTCCCATACGGGTTCGGCACGCCGTACACTTCCTGCGACAGCACGGCGTCCTCCCACGCACACCAGTCTCGGGCGGCTCGCAGCCGCACCTCGGGATCCGGATGCTCCATCAGCTGGGAATAGCCGGCAAGTAAGTCACCATCTCGATCCTCAGCCGGTACGCCGTTGCGGAAGCGTTCCCACGCCTCTGGAAAGAAGCGGCGAACGCCGTAGTAGAGCCAGTGCAGCTCGGAATGCCTACCGGTGGTGACAGGGCACAGCACGATCTCACTCACTCGCTTCGGATGCTGCTCTGCGTACGCCAGCGACAGCGTCGATCCCCACGACCCGCCGAACAACAACCAGCGATCCACTTGAACGTATTCGCGCAGCAGTTCCATGTCGGCCAGCAGATGCTGGGTGGTGTTGACGCTCATATCCGTAGCCGGGCTGGCAGCATGAGGACGGCTCCGCCCGCAACCGCGTTGATCGAATTGAATGATGCGATAGCGCTCGGGATCGAAATTGCGCCGCGACTCCGGACGCGAACCGGATCCTGGTCCGCCATGGACAACCAGCACAGGCTTGCCCCGGGGATTGCCAGCGGTCGCCCAGTAGACCAAGTTGTCATCCCCTACATCGAGCAATCCTTCGTCGTACGGCTCGATTTCTGGATAGCGCACGAGCGCCAGTCTGTATTACGGCGAATGTTCAGCGAGTCCCATGCCAGGATCAGGGCCGTGAGCGAAGATTCAGCAGGGCCGCCCCTGATATCCGACGCTGCGCCCGACCATGTGGATCGTGATCATCTACGCAAAGAGGCCTGGACGATGGCCCTCTATGTGACGATCTGCCTGCTTGCTGCACTGACCGCGCTGGAGAATGTCGTTGCGGTGCCCGGTCAGGTCTTTGGCCTGGTGTGGGGCACCACAATCGGTCTGGCACTCGCGCATCTTTTTGCGTTTCGAATCGCCGGTCGCCTTGTTCACGATGGGCGGTTCCCCAAGGGTGATCAAGTCGTCTCTAGCATCCAATTGGCCGCAGCGGCAACCGTTGCAGTACTCGTTAGCATCCCAGTTCTGATAGCTCCAGCGGCTGACGACCTCGACTGGGCGCGCTATACCTGCGCAGGCATCATCGGTGTGGTCGGCTACGGTGTCGCACGTGGCGGCGGACAGAGCCGAATGCGAGCCGTGCTGTTCGGACTTGGGGTCCTCGCACTTGCCATCGTCATCGCCGCGCTGAAACACGCGCTGGCGGGTCATTAGGCCTGAAGTCTCAGAACAGCCGTCTCACCGGGGCGCCATAACGCAAATGAGAGACTTGCCGACATGGCCGTCCCGAAACCTTTGGTGCGTGCGGGTAGGGCGCTGAGCAACGGCCTTTACCGAGCATCCGGTGGCCGACTGATGGGCAAGGTTCGCGGCATGCCGGTGTTGCTGATCACGGTCCCTGGCCGTAAGACCGGCGACCCACACACCACGCCTGTTTCGTATTTCGATGACGATGGCAAGTTTGTCGTGACTGGCTCGGGTGCTGGATCGGCAAGCGAACCTCAGTGGTTTAAGAATCTGCGTCACGTAGAGCAAGCAGAAATCGAGGTTGGGCGCAGGAAAATTCCTGTCAATGTGGCGATCGCGTCCGATGAACAGCGCGGCATCCTCTGGCAGCGCCTGCTGCTTAGGGCGCCTTTCTTTTCCGACTATCAGAGGAAGGTCGAGCGGCAGATACCAATGGCGATCTTGATACCCACGCTTCATGCCGGCAGCTAGTGATCTTGAACTTAACTTAGCTTCCGTTACTCGGACTCCGCATCAGCTGCGGCTAGTGCGAAGATCAAGTAACTGAAGCGGGTGCGGGGACTGGGCGAGGCCAACGTGGCCTATCGAGACCGAGCCTGATGATGATCAGCCGGTGAGGTGATCAAAGTCCCCTCGGACCCAGGCAATGTAGCGGTCGGCCGATCGGCGCACCCACCCCTCGGCGTCGCCGATGACCTGCCCGCCGAAGTTGTCATAGAGCCGCTCGAAGTCGAGTTGCAGCACCCGGTCAGCGACCTTCCCGACGACTGCCGCAGATAGGGGAATTTTGTTGGGGAAGCTGCGCATGAATGAGACCCAATGCTCGTCCGGCGTACCAGCCACGGTGTCGCCGCTCAACACCACTCCACGACCGTCAGCCCCCAGAAAGTGAGCGACAGCGCTACCGGGGAAGTGGCCGCCGATTCGATGGAGCACTACTCCGGGCAGCACCTCGGTCTTCTCTTCCCATATGGTGACCACCGGGTCATCCCGCTGGACCCACTCCTGGTCGGCAGCCTGCACATAGACCGGCACTCGGCCGAACCGGTGCGACCACTCGACCTGGACCCCGAACATGTGCGGATGGCTGGCCGCCACCGCTGCTACCCCGCCCAATCGTTGAATGGCCGCAACTAAGTCATCGTCCAGATAACCATTGGGATCCCACAGCAGATTGCCCGACGTCGTTTGGATCAGCAGCGCACGCTGGCCGATCCCGACCGACGGCTCGATCGTGATGCCGTACAAACCCGGCTCGACCTCGGCGACTGTTCCTCCGCGCCCGCCGGAAGCCAGCTCTTCTAGGGTGGTCCACTGCTGGCCGGTGGGCCGTACATACTGACGCTCGTCGCTGCAGATCGCGCAGACCGAGGCTGGCTCGGCGGTGTCCGGCTGCTCCACGGCGCACGTGCGACAGATCCAGATAGTCACGATTCCTCCCGCGGGGTTTTGAGAGTTAGACCAGTTACAAGCCTGCCTCGTTCGCCCATCAGCGAGAGCTAGCTGCTCGGCGACCGGCGACGGCTGCAGCGTCGTGGCAGTCATGGCTGGCATGGCGGGCAGCAGATGCGTCCACACCGCGTCCAGAATGCCCTGCATGTTCTCGGTTGCGGCGGTCGTCGCGATCACCGCATCCTGTTCGGGAAGCACCAAGCAGAATTGCCCGAACGCGCCGTCGCCGCGATAGCCGTGTCGCGACATCCAAAACTGGAATCCGTACCCCTGCTGCCAATCCGGATTCGGCTCGTTCGGGGTCTCAATCTGCCTCCGGGTGGCCTCAGTGACCCACTCCTCCGAAAGCAGCCGCTGACCGTTCCAGACACCGCGCTGCAGGTACAGCAAACCGAGCCGGGCGATCGCGTCCGTCGTTGCGTGGAGCCCTGAGTACCCGATGTCTCGGCCAGCGGGGTACTGCTGCCAGCCGACTCGTCCGATGCCCAGCGGATCGAACAGCCGGGGCCGCAGGTATGCGGTCAGGGTTTGGCCCGTCAACCGCTGGACGATCGCGGCAAGGGAGTACGTGCACGGCTGGTTGTAGGCAAACACGGTTCCGGGCTCCCGGTCAGGCGGAATAAGCAGGAACCCGCGTACCGGTTCGAGCGGATCGAGCGCCAGCGCCCGGTCGGCGGTCTCTTCCAGATGCCCGCTGGCCATGGCAGCCACATGGCGGACCAGCATCGACCGACTGCGTGGGTCGGTGATCTCGCGGTCAAGCTCGGGAAAGTAGGAGAGGACGGTCGCGTCAAGGTCGAGCAAGCCTTCGGCAACGGCAAAGGCAGCGGCGGTGGAGGTGAAACTCTTGCTGAGTGAGTAGAGCAAATGCATCTGCTCTGGCGCGTACGGCGACCACCAGCCCTCGGCGATCACCTGACCGTGCCGGATGATCATCAAGCTGTGCATCTCGATGTCTGGCGCAGACTCCAAGGTGTAGAGAAAGACCTGGATCCCCGCTGGTTCGACGCCTTCGGACTCTGGTGAGCTGCGCGGTAGGGCGCTGCTACTGCTCATCTGACGAGCCTAACTGTTGGAACCGCACCGAGTTGATCAAGTACGGCTCGACCTCGCGGGATCTCGGAGCCAACGAAGGAGCCGGATGCCGTAGGCCCACTTGGTGCCCATGGCAGTTCAAGTGTCATCATCGATGATCATCCGCAAGACGAGGACGCGACGATGTCATGGTTGAGGTGGTTACGGCCCAGCGTCCACGACCGCCTCGCCTCCTACAACCTGCGCCCCGATGTATTAGCTGCGGCAGCTGCAATGGCGTCGGATCAGCGCTCAGATGTCTATGTCGCCCGATTGCAGTCATCCCTCACCGACTCAGAAACCGTGTTACGGATTATGGATGGGCGGTATGACCGGCAAATGGGCTTATTCGTACTGACCAGCGAACGCATTCTCTTCCGCTCGCGCCGCAGCGCTGAGCTTGCCTTTAGCGTGCCGCTGCAAAATGTTGTTGCTATCGAAGCTGCCACCCGCAGAGTGTCAGGCACCGTCCGAGTCACCACGGCCGGCGGCAGTCTCACCGTCGACCAGATCCTGGGCACTCAGGGAGAGATGCTCGCCGATGAAGCCCGTGAGGCGATTCGTGGCGAAGTCCGGCCGCGCCGCGATCCGCTGGAGGTGCTGGCCGAACTTCGAGCACTGCGGGACAGTGGCATGATCAGCGCAGCTGAGTATGAGATCCGCAAGTCAGCAATTTGGCGCGATGTCTAAGCGGCGAAGATCAGATTCAACAAGACAAGGGGGCCATGGTGGAATTTCGGTACGTCGGCAACTCCGGCTTCAAGATCTCAGAAATCACGTACGGCAACTGGCTGACGCACGCCTCACAAGTGGAGAACGATCAAGCGAAGGCGTGCGTACGGGCTGCGCTCGACGCCGGCATCACGACGTTTGACACCGCGGACGTGTACGCCAACACGCAAGCCGAGGTCGTGCTTGGCGAGGCCCTGAAAGGGGAGAGACGCGAGTCGCTGGAAATCCTCACCAAGGTCTTCGGGCCCACCGGGCCCAAAGGACACAACGACGTCGGGCTGTCCCGCAAGCACATCATGGAGTCGATCAACGGATCGCTGGCCCGCTTGCAAACCGACTACGTCGATATCTACCAGGCCCATCGTTTCGACTACGAGACCCCTCTCGACGAGACCATGCAGGCGTTCGCCGATCTGGTACGGATGGGCAAGGTGCTCTATGTCGGCGTCAGCGAATGGACGGCTCAGCAGATCCAGGACGGCCACGACCTAGCCGAGGAGCTCGGCTTCCACATGATCTCCAACCAGCCGCAGTACTCCATGCTGTGGCGGGTGATCGAGAGCGACGTCGTACCGGTCTCCGTATCACTCGGCATATCGCAGATCGTCTTTTCGCCAATCGCCCAGGGCGTGCTCACCGGAAAGTACCGTCCCGGCGAGCAGCCGCCGTCCGGCTCGCGGGCCACTGATGAGAAGGGCGGTGCGAACATGATCGAGCGGTGGCTGAGCGATGACGTCTTGGAGCGTGTCCAGCGGCTCGAGCCGCTCGCTAAGGAGGCCGGGCTTTCGATGGCCCAGTTGGCCGTTGCATGGGTGCTCCAGAACGACAACGTGGCGAGTGCGATTATCGGGGCATCGCGCCCGGAGCAGGTTGAGGACAATGCCGGAGCCTCTGGAGTCAAGTTGCAGGATGAGCTGCTGGCCAAGATCGAGGAGGTATTGGATCCGCTGGTCGAGCGGGACCCAGCCAGGACATTGCAGAGCTCACCCAGGACCCGCGAGGCCTGAGA
>DATDKX010000588.1:0-3286 GCA_036519615.1 Propionibacteriaceae bacterium | reverse complement strand
ACGGCTCGGCGTTCCTGTTCGTCGGGGTGTCCGGCTTGGCCGATTGGCTCGTGTGGCTGCTCGCGAGCGGCGTGCGCCTCGTCCGTAGCGACGTCGATTGACCGTCCGCAGACACGAACCGACGGTTAGCGGAGACTGTTCGAGAGGCCGTACGGGCGGCAGACGGTCAAGCCCGGGGCGGCTACCCCACAAGCGGGGCTTGCGACTTGGCCGCACGGTACGCGGCCTGCTTGTGTGCAGCTGAGCAGTACAGCTTGGATCGTCCGCCACCTTGCCCAGTACAACGAACGACGGGCGCGCACCTCGTGCGTGCATCCGTGGCCAATGACGGCTGGCAGCTACCGTCTCGTGTTGAACTAGCGCCGACCAGAGACGGGATGACACTGATGGCCGCAAGACAACAAAAGGGCATCACCGCCGGATATGTGGGCCGCCCCCGAGAGCTGAACCTCGTGGCGCCAACCTGGGCCGCTTTACCCCCATCCTCTGCCGTCTGCGACCAGCCGTTCCGGTCGAACCCCCAGACCAACCCAAGGCATAAGAGTCGGATGAGAGTGCATCTACCGTACAAGGTCGAGGACGACCTGGCAGCTCGGCGGCGAGGACGCGAGCGGAGCGAGCGCCCGCAGGCGCCCTCTTGTCAGAGCGCGCAACTCCTCACCAGGCGCTGGGGCAATGCCAGCTCGTCCGGTCTATGCCTTGGGTGGGGCTCCGTGGGTGAGCCGAACGGCTGGTTGCAGACGGCAGAGGATGGGGTAAAGCGGCCCAGACTGGCGAATCGAGGTGCGGATCTTGTGTGGGCAAGCGCATTCGGCGGGCGATGCTCCTTTGTTGTCTTGCGGCCATCAGTGCCGGCCCGGCTGATGCTCTGGCGCTATGCGTCGCGAGGTGGCAGCGGACAGCCGGTTCAGCTCGGCACGCTCCCGGCGGCGTAGCCGAGCGTAGCGAGGCGCTTGACTAGTTAGAGCCAGATTCGGCAACCAGGAGTGCAAACCGGATTTGGGGGTGGAGCCATCGGTGTTGTTTTGGTTGGACTGCTCGGCGGCTACGCGCTCGCTCCTCGCGGACCAGCCTGGTCACGGGTTGCAGCCGGGATCTTCGCCATGGCCGGCATCGCTATCAGCGGCTTCATGACCAGTGGCGTTCAGCCGATCGCCACCGCTCACGGCGCATGGGCTGCGGTCTACCTCCCCAGCCTGCTACTCGTGTTTTGCGTAGCCTGTTCAATTCCGCATCGTCCGCTCCCCGGGCGGCCAGACGTCATGACTACCCGTGGAGAAGCGGAGGCACCGTGAGGAAACCGACGATCGATGAGGGATGAACGGGGCACGTCAGGGGCACGCAGGCTTACCGCTTCTGTTCCCTGAGACTTGCTCTAGCTTTCCGCGGAATTCATCCTCGATGGTCTGAGCCAGCACGATCACCTTGCTGGAGTGTTGCCGTCACCCCGTCGGGGATCTGCCTTTCGCAGCATGAAGTCCGCCATAACGTCTTGCGCGGCCTCGACCATGTGTCCGCCGTTGGCCGTCTTGCAGCCGGCGGATTCCGCAGCCTTGAGGAATGCGGTCAGGCCGTGTCCGGCAATCACATCGCCGACGAACATAGACGATGTCAACAGCGCAGCATCGACGGGAAGCGGGTCGTTCTCCTCCATGCCCATGGGAGTCGCGTTGCACACCAGATCGCAGCCGGTGGGATCCGCCGGCCCGGCACTCACCCGCCCTTGGCCGAGGCCCGAGAGCAGCTCGATGAGTGTCGCAACGCGGGAGCCGTTGGCATCGTGGATGACGAGTTCGCCGACCCCAGCCTCGAGCAGGGCGATCGCGATCGCGCTGCCTGCGCCGCCAGCGCCGACGAGGAGGACCCGCGCTCCCTCCGGTTCAGCTCCATGGTCCTGCTGCGCCTTCACGAAGGCGAGGCCGTCGAGCATGTCCCCGTGCCATGTTCCGTCAGGATTGCGGCGGATGACGCTCACGACGCCGAGCATCTTGGCGCGCTCAGAACTGCTGGCACAGTGGGTAAAGGCGGTGAACTTGTGCGGCATGGTGACGAGGATCCCGTCGACGTTCCGCGAGGCCGTGAGCCCCGCCATGACGGCGTCGAGGTCATCGGCCGCCACCTGCATCGGGACGCAGATGCCGTTGTAGCCGCGCTCTTGAAAGGTGCGGGTGAGACGCATCGGGGACTCAACGTACTTGATGGGGTCGCCGATGATCGGGAACAGCCGGGTGGCGCCGCTGAGCTGACCGAGCATTGCCATTCCTTCCTCTCTTGTCGCCGCTTCTAGCCTCGGGTCAGATTCTGTCAGCGCACCATTCAGTCGGCGCGGCCACATTGGCTGGCAGTTTGGCAGGCAGCCCATCGACTGCGGCCTCTGCTTGCAAAGGGGCAGCGTTCGTCTCGATGGAACCTTGCCGGGGCGTGCGAGCAGCCTGGGCACCGCGAACTAGGGCTCCCCAATTGGGCGGCAAGCAAATAGTGTCGGTGGTAGGTCGAGCCATCCGAAGGAGAACCATTGATGCAGAAGCGCAAACTCGGCTCCAGCGGGCTGGAGGTTTCGGCCATTGGCCTCGGCTGCATGACCATGACCGGCGGCTACAGCGGAATGCCGGACCGGCAGGACATGATCACCCTGCTCCATCGGGCCGTGGACCTTGATGTCACGTTCTTCGACACCGCTGAGATCTACGGTTCGCACGCCAACGAGGAACTCGTCGGCGAAGCCCTCGCGCCCTACGGCGACCAGGTCGTGATCGCCACCAAGTTCGCCCAAGACATCGATCCGGTCGAGCGCAAGCCTCGAGGGCGGATGCTGCGCCCTGAGGGCCTCGCCGGAGCCGTCGACGGCTCCCTACGGCGACTCCGGCTGGACGCGATCGACCTGTACTACCAGCACCGGGTCAATCCCGACGTGCCAATCGAGGAGATGGCCGGCGCAGTCAAAGATCTGGTCGACGCCGGAAAGGTCAAACACTTCGGCATGTCAGAGGCCGCCGAGGAGACGATCCGGCGCGCACACGCTGTGCAGCCGGTGACCGCGATTCAAAGCGAATACAACCTGTGGTGGCGCCGTCCCGAGCAGGGGGTGCTGGCGGCGTGCGCGGAACTCGGCATCGGCTTCGTGCCCTTCAGTCCTCTCGGTAAGGGCTTCCTCACCGGGACCGTCGACACCTCGACCACCTTTGCCGAGAACGATCTGCGGGCGCAGATTCCTCGGTTCTCCGGCGAGGCGCTGAAACACAACCTGGCACTGGTCGAGGAGGTCAAGGCCATCGCAGCCGCCAAG
>DATDKX010000587.1:0-2127 GCA_036519615.1 Propionibacteriaceae bacterium | reverse complement strand
GACAGCGCGCGCGGTGTTATATCCACAAGTTTGGACCGTTGACTTGACTGACGGGTCGAAGTCTGAGAATGGATATGCGAACGAGGTCACCTGGAATCCCCAGGACAACAACGTATTGCGGTCGGTACAGATCTGCCGGTTGGCCTCAGCCGCGGAAAGCGAGATCAAGCTCGGGTGGTTGAACGAGTGCCCGCCGATTTCGTTGCCGTTCGCCCTTAGCGTTTCGAGGTCGGCTCGAGTCATGACTCCCTGCGAGCCGATAAATGACGAGTTGATGTAGAAGGTGCCGACCAGCCCATGCTTCTTGAGCAACCGTTGGGCAGCCATCTGATCCGCGCTTCCGTCATCGAAGGTGAGGCTGATTGTCAGCGGACGGGTCGCGGACGCTGCGGCTGGAGTGGAAAGTGTGAGCGCGAATCCCGTGACCATGCCGATGCAGCAGAGAAGGAAGCCGCATAGCCCAGCGTGGCACGCATGCCGGTCCCCCTGTGCTGCCTTCGTTGTCACCGCCTCCAATTCTCTACCCATCTCTGGTCGTTGCGGTGAATCGTTTATAGAGGCGTTACCCTCAGAGCGCTTCCGGCCGATGAACCTGATAGCGGGCAACCCCCGCATTCTGCGCTAACACCGCCGACGACCGGCAGTGCTGTCCTAGCAGCAACAACTGGTCACGGTCAGCCCTCCGACGTTCTTGGTCGGTTCAGCGGTCCGAGGACGAGTAAGAGCAGCCGATACCGCAGCCCACTCGGCTTGCCGACGACTCCGGCAGCCGTAAGACGCATCCAAAGCTCCTGGCGCATGGTTGGAAACGGACCGAAGCGAATGCAGAGTCCCAAGGCGAGCATGCCGGCGACAGCTTCCGCCACGAACACCACCAGCGTCGGGGTCTGGCCTCGCAGCACCCATTTCGTGGCCAAGACAGCAAACGCCACAACAACGGCGGCAAACGCTGCCGGAATGTGCGCGCGCCATATCTGAGCCGACCGGATGGCCAAGACGCGCCGAGCGAGTGCGAGGTAGGCGGCGTACCGGAGGACCTCCGCTGCAGCGACGGCCGCCGCGATGACCCAGACGCCCCTCGACTGGAATCTCAGCGCGAGCAGGATGAGCAGGCTCAGCCCCAGAATGTAGGCCGTCTGGACAGCAAAGGACCGGTTCAGTTCTGCACGCGCGTCCGCCAGCAACTGCGTGAGCTGTGACGCGACGTGACAGCCACCCGCGAGCGCGAACCACGGAACCAGGCCGATAGCTTGCTGCCACTGTGGGCCGAGTATGACCAAGACCAGCTCCTGCGCGGCTACCGCGATGCCAGCACATACTGAAAACAGCAGCAGGTTCCCAAGCGACATGACGCTGAGATAGGCGCGGCGCAGCCGGGCCAGGTCTTCCTGGATGCGGCTAAGAGGTGAAAACAAGACAGTCGTCAGAGCTTGTGCGAGGTAGTTGCTGAGTGGCTGAAAGACCAGGTAGTACGCCCGGGTGTACTGACCGAGCGTCGCGCTGCTCGCGACACGGCTGACCGTGAACGTGTCCAGGTTCCCACCGATGTAGTCCAGCAAATGTGAGCCCTGGAGGCGCACCCCATAACTGCACACGTCTCGGTAGGGCTCCCAGCGGAGGACAGGGAGAACTGGATGCCGAAGGATAACGTATTGCCAGACCGCTTGGATTGCGGTGGACGATACCGACGCCCCCACGAGGCTCCATACGCCGGCCCCCAAAAGGGCCAGGCCGACGCCGACGACCAGGTAGCCGAATACGTACGCGCCTGCCGAGATCAGGGACAGTGCCCGGAAGCGATGCTCGCGTCGTAACAAACCCAGCCCTGTCATGGACCAGCCCATGAACACGAACGAAACGCTCAGAGCGCGCAAGACTGGCGGAAGTGCCGGTGCCCGGAACAGCTCGGCGACGGCCGGCGCGACTATCCAAACCACTCCGAAGCACGCCAGGCCGAGAATGATGCCGGCAGTGGAAGCAGCTCGAACCTCGTCCCGAGATAGGTCGGGCCTCTGCACCAGCGCCGAAGCCAATCCCATCCGGGCGAAAAAGTTAATGAACAGGACGACAAGGTTGGCCATAGCCAAAAGCCCGAATGCGACCGGCAACAAAAGTCGCGATACGGTC
>DATDKX010000586.1:0-18464 GCA_036519615.1 Propionibacteriaceae bacterium | reverse complement strand
GAGGTGGCTGCACTGCGGGTTAAGCGTGTCGACTTGCTCAGACGCCGTTTGACGGTCGCCGAGAGCGTCACCGAAGTGAGTGGCCGATTGGTATGGGGAACTCCGAAGAGTCATGCCACGCGCTCTGTGCCCATCCCCCGCTCGCTGGTCGACCTGTTAACAATTGTTATCGCCGGTAAGGGTCCGGATGATCTTGTGTTCACGACGTGGCGCGGCAAGCCGCTGCGGAATTTGAACTTCCGCCGTGACGTGTTCGACGCAGCCGCCGCTGATGCAAATCTGCATCACATAACGCCGCACGAGCTACGCCACACCGCCGCCTCGCTCGCAGTCTCTGCGGGGGCGAACGTCAAAGCCGTCCAGAGGATGCTCGGCCACGCCAGTGCAGCTATGACGCTGGATGTGTACTCCGGTCTTTTCGATGACGACCTTGATGGTGTGGCGGACCGGATGGATTCGCTGCCGGGTGTGTCAAATCTGTGTCAAGGCGCCACAGTGACCGAGCTTCCGAGAGCGGTGAAATAGCCGATGACTAGGTCAAATACTAGAGCCGCCTATCGGAATCGAACCGATGACCTACGCATTACGAGTGCGTCGCTCTGCCGGCTGAGCTAAGGCGGCGGCGCCGGGCTTGGCTCGGCACGATCGCCCACTATATCGAGCGGGCTAACGCATGGCGAAGACCAATTCAGGCCCGAACGAAACAAAGCCAGCTAGCACCGAGCCCCATCGCGCGGCACCTCATCACGGACCAGGTAGCCGACAACCAACTGCCTAACGCAACCGCTCTGCCCGTACGCCAGGTGCCCTTCACCATCCAATGTCACGAGCACCCCTGAGCCCAGCTCACGAGCCATTGACTTCGCGTACTCGTACGGCGTCGCCGGATCGCCGGTGGTACCGATAACCATGATCGGCGGCGCGCCGTCAGCGTCGACCACCGGCTGCTTGGACGCGGGCTTGACCGGCCACAGCGGGCATACCAGATCCGGACCGTTGAGCGGACCCAAGACCGGCGCACTCTTAGACTCCTCCGCCATCCGCTTCTGCGCCTCGCGTACGCTGTCGTCCTGATTGTCCAGGCAGCGGATCGCAGGAAAGGCATAATTCAGTTGCCCGTAGTCGCCGTCGCGATTGCGCCTATCGGAGGCATCGGCAAGCTGTAGTAGCCCGCTGCCATCCTTGTCGAAGATCGCCGCGGTGAGCGCATCGCGCAATGTTGGCCAGCTGCTCGTGCCGCCATACATGGAATAGAAGACAGCTTCGACTCCCTGCTGCTGGCTGAGGGTACGTCCGCCGGATACCGGCATTGCCTGCTGATCAAGACCATGAAGGAAGTCCTTAATCGTGGATAGCACCTCAGCACGCTGGGAGCCCAGTCGGCATTCTGCATTCGCACACCATGATGCGAAGTGATCAAGTGCACGCTCGAAGCCTTGCACCTGGCCGACCCGCGACTTGGAATTGATGTTGACGGCACCATCAAGGATCATCCGCCCTACTCGCTGCGGAAACAGTTCCGCATAGAGGGAGCCGATCTTCGTGCCATAGGAGGAGCCAAAGTAATTGATCTTGGCATCACCGACCAGCTGTCGCAGCAGATCGAGATCGCGTACCGTTTCCATCGTCGAGACGTGTTCTAGCAACGCACCGGATCTTTTCAAGCAAGATCGCCCGAACTCGGCCTGCTCATCAATCCTGGCCTGCAACTCGCCGGGATCATCGGGCGAGCTGTCCATCGAAAAGTAATGATCAAGATCGTCTTTGCCAAAGCAGGTCACTGGTGTGGAGTGACCGACTCCCCGTGGGTCCCAGCCGACGATGTCGTAGTTCTCCAGACCGGCCGCGTCGAAGTAGCCGACGTACCACACGCCGGAGCCGCCCGGGCCGCCCGGATTGATGAAGAGACTGCCAAGCCGCTGCTTGGCAGTGGCCGGGCGCTTCGCCACGAGGAGAGTGATCGCCGTGCCGTCAGGATCGGCGTAATTCAGCGGTACCAGCATCGTGCCGCAGTACAGGCCCTGACCGCACGACTTCCAGTCGAGCCGCTGCTTCTCGTAACGAGCGAGTCCTTTGCCAGGTGGCGGCTCGGTAAAGCCTTCGGGCTTCACCGTAGGAATCGGCTCGAGCGGCCGACCGTCTGCCGGCAACTGTGGACTCGGCGTGGTGACTGAAGTCGCTGACGGTGCAGAAGACTGCTGATCGGCCCGGTCACTTGGGCCGGCCGAACAGCCGGCCAGCACAGCCGCCACCGCCACCGCCACCGCGACACCTAAAAGGCGCAGACGGCGAGCGGCGCAGAGCATATTCAGAGCGTACGCTGTGCGATCGGCTACCTCGCCAAGATCAACAACAGCGGCACCGTGCGTAACAGTTTTGAGAGGGGCTTAGCTCTCCTCGTCCTCGGACCGGCGCCGGCGCATCCGGCCCTTTCGCGGTGGGCGCTGAACCTGCGCCGGAGTCGTACGTGATGCGAAAAGCTGACGGGCACCACAGGCGGCCGCCAGTGAACAGCTCCGCGTCGTACCGTTCGCGCTCATCCGAACCACCACCGAGTCAGCCGGCACTTGGTGGCCGACCACTACCCCATCGCCATCCTCCAGCGCGACCTGCTCCCCCACGGCCGGCGCCGTACGGGCAAATTCGGCATACAGCGGGTGCTCGTACTTGAGACAGCACATCAGTCGACCGCAGGCGCCCGAGATCTTCAGCGGATTGGGCGGAAGGTCTTGCACCTTGGCCATCCGCAGGCTGACCGGTTCGAAATCCTTCAAGAACGTGGCGCAACACAAGTCGCGGCCACAGTTGCCCAGGCCGCCAACCAGCCGAGCGGCGTCCCGGGACCCGATCTGACGTAGGTCAATTCGCGCGTGCAGCGTACGAGCCAGCTCGCTGACCAAAGTGCGGAAGTCGACTCGATGCGGCGCGTTGAAGTAAATCACCACCAACTGGTCGAAATCGATACCGGAATCGATGAAGTCGACAGCAACCACCTTCATCGGCAACTGGTTCCGCTTGATCAACTTCTTGGCGGCTAGTTTCGCCTCGGCGCGCCGCCGCCGGTTGGTCGCATCCCGTTCTAGCTGCTCAGGACTAGCCGGGCCGGCACAAACCGGCAACTCTGTGAATCCCTCTTCTTCGACCCACTCGGGTGCCCAGACGCATTCGGCAACCTCGGGACCCGATTCGGTGGGCACCAGGACACGGTCACCGACGTTGTACTCGCGCTCGCCCGGATCGAGGTAGTACAGCCGACCGTACCGCTCGAACGACACAGCCATCACCCGCGGCATGGGCTCAGCCTAAAGCGCAACTCGTCATAATGCGCGCAAAAACCGGAAGCCCGGCAGATGCGGGTCTGCCGGGCTTCCACGGGTGGGCATACTGGGGGGCAGGGTCCCACCCGCGCCATTCAGTTCTATTTAATTGAGGTCTCTTTGATCTTGAGGACTTGCCCTAGGTAGATCAAGTTCGGGTTCTTGATCGTCTTCTTGTTGAGCTTCCACAAGCCTCTCCAACCGCCCTTTACGTGGTACCGCTTCGCGATCTTGCGAAGCGTGTCACCACGCTTGACATGAACGGTTTTGCCGGTTTTGCCGGTAGCACTGTACTTCTTCTGACTCGACTTCTTGGCGATCTTCTTCTTAGAGTCGGTAACGTTCTGCGTTTTCGACGCTCCGGGATTGCTTGCCGGCGTTGCGTTCCGGTCTGCCTTCCCGTTCGACTTGGTCAATCCCGCGCGTCGGCTGCAGACCGGCCAGGCACCCGGACCTTGACCTGCTAGCACCCGTCGAGCGATCGCGATCTGTTCGGCTTTGGTGGCCAGGTGTGCCTGGCTGGCGTAGGTCTTCCCGCCGTACGCCTTCCAGGTGCCCGCGGCGAACTGCACGCCGCCGTAGAAGCCATTGCCGGTATTGATCTTCCAGTTGCCGCCGCTCTCACACTGAGCGACGCGATCCCACACGTTCGTCGCTGCCGCCTCGGCTGGTGCGGCCGCTACCAGCCCAATCCCGGAGGACAGAGCAAGCGCAGCACACACGCCGACGGCGCGCATGATGATGGTGGATGTCACGTGGGACTAGATCCTTCCCCGAGTACGCCTGTGAGGGTGACCTCATTGGGTATGGGCGGTCATGTCCCGGCGCCCACGCGGTGTGGCAGACCACACCGCGTTGAGCGCTTCAACCCTCGGGACTCCCTCCTGACGTGAAAGGGATCCGATGGTTTCCCCCACCTCCGCTTCGCCCGGGACGGTCCCGGCAAAGGTGCCGTCCAGCGGAGAGCTCGGCAAACGGACACGCGACCTCAGCGGCACATCGGATGCCTCTGAGTTCTTCCCCCGGCGTTCCACTCCCGCGCGCTTTATAACGAAACGGAAACGAGCCGAGATCTACCGTAGAGCGAAACTTCTCACCAGCGCAACAGTTTGCGATACCAATTCGTAATATGTGGAAAAATCCGCGTTTTTACCTGGACTGAACCCGCCCGGGTGGCCGTCTGCCACCTCTCGAAGCACCGTTCTCACGTCTGGAGACGATTAGCGAGTCTCTGAGCAAGCGAGCCGGCCCTCGTTAGACGTCCCAAGACTGCAAACGCTGTGGTCGCGCTGTGCTCGGAGGAGAATCCATAAGACCCTAGGAACGACGAAAGGCCTGGCTGACCAGACCTTGGCAACCAGACCCTTGGGAGGTTGTCGGAGAGGACGCTCGGGGGTTCGTCCCCTCCGGCAACCTGTGCCGCCCAGGTTACTAAAGAAGTCGAAGAAAATGAACCCCAAACATTTGGGGGCAATTGCACTATACTTTGCCGCCCGCGCGACTGCCGGACGATCATGCCGTGGTTTCAAAACCGTTCAGCCTTCCACCAGGCCGATCAGCGCCGACTCAACCGCAAGCAGTGGTGCCACATTGCCTTCCAGCGCGGTACGGCATGCAAGCAGCGCGTCGATTCGATGCAGCGTCGACTCAGGGGTCGACTTGCGCGCCAGCACCGCAATCTGTGGCTGGAGATCCTCATTGATCAACGGCGCCTCAGAGCCGGTTTGGATACTCAGCACATCGCGATAGAAGCCGGTCAGCTCGGTCAGTGTCCGATCGATCGCGTCCCGCTGAAACCGCTTGCTGCGAGCCCTTTGCTGCTCTTCGAGCTCCTTGATCGCAGCATGGGCCTGGCGCGGCTTCGCCCCCTTGGTGCCGAACCCGAGGGCTTCCTCCAATGCGGCGCGCTCTTTGACATCCAGCTCACTGGTCGTCTCGGCCGCCTCCACAGACGACATCTCGATAATTTGGGCCGCCGCAGCGAGACAAGCCCCTAGGCCCTGCAGCTGGGAGGGGATCTGGAGGATCTGCTGCCGGCGGCCTCGAGCGCTCTCGTCTCGTGCCAGTACCCGGGCTCGGCCGACATGCCCCTGCGAAACTCGTGCCGCGTACGCCGCCAACTCCGGTTCGATGCCGTCGCGAGTTTCAAGCAGTCGCGCTACCGCCGGAATTGTCGGCGTCTGCAGCGTCAACAACCGGCAACGCGATCGGATGGTCGCAACCACATCGTCTGACGTCGGTGCGCAGAGGATCCACACCGTACGAGGTGCCGGCTCTTCAATACTTTTCAGCAGCGCGTCCGCGCCGCGTTCGGTGACTCGATCAGCATCCTCGATCACGATTACCTGCCACCGGCCCAAAGTCGGACTCATGGCAGCTCGGCGAACCAGCTCACGTACCTCCTCGACGCCGATCGAGAGCAGTTCGGTACGCACCAGGGTCACGTCGGGATGCGCACCGGACAGCGACGTACGGCACTCGGTGCACTTGCCGCAACCGCCCGCGCGGCACTGCAGCGCCGCCGCAAACGCCCGCGCCGCGTTCGAGCGACCTGAGCCGGGCGGTCCGGTGAACAGCCAGGCGTGGCTCATTGCGTGGGGTTCGGCTGCCACGGCGCGCTGCAGGGTGGCGACGGCAGCGGTCTGACCGATCAACTCCGCCCAGACACCAAGATCGATTGCATGCGCGGAGGTAGCGGAATCGGCCAGCCCGGCAGTCACCTGATCCACTTTGCCATTCACCGCCGACATCATCGCTGACGCGCAGGCATGAGCAACGGCGCAACCCGAGCAACCACTTGAGCAGCGATCTCCTCGCGTGACGCGCGGGCGTTCAGCACCAGATACCGCTCCGGCTCCCGTTGCGCCAGCTCAAGAAAGAACCGCCGCGTCCGCTCGTGAAACCCATCACCGGCCAACTCCAAGCGGTCCTTATTGGACTTGGCATGAACACCGTCACTGAGCTCGGCGTCAAGGACCACCGTCAGATCCGGCCGGAGATCCTCAGTAGCCCAGCGTGCTATGCGTTCGAGGTCGGTGAGCTGCAAGACCCGCCCGGCTCCCTGATAGGCCAGCATGGAGTCGACATAGCGGTCACACACCACCACAGCGCCGCGCTGTAGCGCGGGCCGAACCACGGAAAAGAGGTGCTGTGCCTTGTCAGCTGCATACAGCAAGGCCTCAGCGCGGGGAGCCATCTCGCCGGTCGCCGGATCCAGAACAATCCGTCGGATCATCGCTCCAACGGTGGTATCCCCCGGTTCGAAGGTCTTGACGATCTCATGACCGGCATTGGTCAACCACCCACAAAGCAGATCCACTTGGGTAGTCTTGCCGACCCCATCACCGCCCTCGAAGACAATGAAGACCCCGCCAGCCGTACTCACGCGCCAAGCTTTTTCTTGGTCTTGGCCCATACTTCGACGAACTCACGCCGGGAATGGCGAACCCGCCGGTACCCCCGTTCGAAGTCCCGGCCTGCCGCGAAGGCTTGGGCCGGCAGGAGCTTGGCTACTTGTTCGGCCGTGACGAGCTCGCGTCGATAATCATTGTGGATCTCGGCCAGCAATTGCCGAGGCTTGAGCAACTGCTGCTGGATTGTTGCCGCCTCCTCGGGAAGCACCTGACCGGCCACGCCAACGACCCATTCCAGGCGCCCCATCTCCTGCCACGCCTCTTCCCATTCATCGTCCGGAGAGTCCACGATCAGGTGATCCGCGCATCGGCTCATGCGATTGATCGCCATCGAGATCAGGCCAGCGAGCACCTCACCGGCAGGATCGGATCGTTGATCAGCCAGTCTGGGCGACCGGACGGCGGCAACCAAACGTTCCAGCACGGTGAGATAGCGGTCGCTGCGCAGCCGAGCAGTTAGCCGATCATGCCCGTCACCGTTTGAGGAGTCTCCCTCCAGACTGATCCACCCCAGCTCGTCGTAGAGATCTTCAACCCACTCCGCATCAAGGACGACGGAGAGCCCCTTTAGCTCCAGTCGCAGGCGAGCAGCCTGATCGGCAAGCCGGCCAACAGCGGCAAGATCGCCGCCCCGGATAGCAAGATCAGCTTCTACGATCTGCCGCAGCCGCAGTGCCACCAACTGCGACACGAATTTCTTGAAGGGGGCGGCGGCGTCGAACGGACCAGGTACCGGAATGTCGGTTGGGCCAGTCGCTGGTGCCCCGAGCCGGAAGACCAGCCGAGGAAAGCGTGGCACATGCGTGGCGCCGACCTGCGCCAGAGCGCGGTCGAGCCAGGCCACCTGCTCATCTGTCAGTTCGGGCCCAAGCGGAGTGATCAACACTTCGCGATAGCGCGCAGTAGTCAGGCCGCCACGGCGTACGGTGACCTTGTCGTCGCGGAGCAGCGCAAGCGTTGTGCCCTGATCGTCGCGTAGCGCGAACTCTCGCCGATCACAGGTGAGTGCAGCAACGGGCCCCAACGTTGCTCGGCGTCGCAACGGACGGATCATGTCGGCCAGCTCCTCTGGAAGATCGGCATGACCCATCAGCTCGATCCGGTCCTTCGGCAACAGCGGATACCAATCCGGTGCTGTGATGTACCACTCACCGCGTCCGTCCAGCACTCGGTGGGCAAGCAGTACGCCAGAGCGGATCAGCCGATGATCCGGGGCGTCCAGCAGCGTCACAGAGATCTCGTACGCAGCATTGTGGCCGGCCCTAGCCACCAGATGATGCAGACCAAGATCAGGATTGATCATGCGTGGCGCGGCGGCGCTGTAGGGCACGTCGTAGCAGCGCTGGCCCGGCGGACTCGTTGATCCATCCGTAATCGGGGCCGGCAGGGCGGCGACGGGTGAGCCGAGCTTGCCCGCCTTTGCCTTTCGCCGCCTTTTCTTGCCCATGGTCGAACACTAGTGCTGAAACTCACCCTCCGTTAGCCAGCTTTGGCCCGTACTTTCTTCGAGGGCACTCTCTTGGCGGCCGGCTTGGAAGCCGATGAGTTTGCTGCAGCCGCATTCGTACGCTTCGCCGGACGCTTCTTTGGAGCAGGGCCCTTGGCACGCTTATCGGCGAGCAGCTCGGCGGCGCGTTCGGAAGTGATCGTTTCGATGTCGTCGCCACGCCGCAACGTCGCGTTGATCTCCCCGTCAGTGACGTACGGACCGAAGCGGCCTTCCTTGATGATCATGGCACGCCCAGAGGCCGGATCAGCACCGAGGTCCTTGAGTGGCGGCTTGGCAGCGGCCCTGCCGCGTTGCTTGGGCTGGGCGTAGATGGCCTGCGCTTCTTCCAAGGTGATCGAGAAGATTTGATCTTCGCTCTCCAAAGATCGAGAATCCGCGCCCTTCCTCAGATAAGGCCCGTAGCGCCCATTCTGAGCGGTGATCTCGACGCCATCCACGTCCTCGCCAACCACCCGTGGCAGGCTCATCAGCTGCAGCGCCTGCTCCAGGCTGACCGTGTCAGTGCTCATTGACGAGAACAGTGATGCGGTCCGCGGCTTGGCACTTTTTGGCGCGTCGTCCTGGAGGATCTCAGTCACGTACGGCCCAAAGCGGCCATCCTTGGCAACGATCATGCGGGAGGTTTGCGGATCGATCCCTAGCTCGCGTTCCTCGCCCGCCGGCTTCGCCAGCAACTCTCGAGCAAGATCAATAGTGAGCTCGTCGGGCGGAAGATCATCAGTGACGTTGGCCCGGCGACCCTCCTCGTCCTCCACGTAGGTGCCGTAGCGGCCGACCCGGACAACGATCTTGGGCGCGCCGGTCTCCAGCGCATCGGGATCAGGGATCTCGAAGGTCGAAAGCCTGCGAGCATCAATCTCGCCGAGCTCGGTGACGAGCCGATGCAGCCCTTCACGGTTGTCATCGCCGAAGTAGAAGTCCGTCAACACTCTGAGCCGCTCGGCATGCCCATCGGCGATCTCATCCAAGACGTCTTCCATCTCAGCGGTGAAGGTGTAATCCACCAGCCTCGGGAAGTGCTCCTCCAGCAATCGGGTGACAGCAAACGCCAGCCAGGTCGGCACGAGCGCGGAACCCTTCTTGAACACATAGTCCCGGGCAGTGATAGTGCGGATGATCGTCGCGTACGTCGACGGCCGACCGATCTCCAACTCTTCGAGCTTGGCGACGAGGGAAGGCTCGGTATAGCGAGCAGGTGGCCGCGTCTCATGGCCCGATGCCGTCACCGATTCAGGGCGCAACGATTGCCCAGCCGTCAGACGAGGGAGTCGGGTCTGCTCGTCATCGGTATGGCCGTCGGTTTCTTCGACCGATTCCACGTATGCCTTGAGAAATCCATAGAAGGTGATCGTGCGGCCCGAAGCCACAAAGGTGCACGGCTCGCCGTCGCCGCGTTCGGCGTTGATCTTGACGGTGATCGAAAAGCCTTCCGCGTCCTTCATCTGCGAGGCGATAGTGCGCATCCAGACCAGCTCGTAAAGCCGGAACTGATCACCGGTTAGCCGCGTCTCGGCCGGCGTCAAGAAGGTCTCACCGGCCGGTCGGATCGCCTCATGCGCCTCCTGGGCGTTCTTCACCTTCGAGGTATAGATTCGCGGCTGGTCCGGCAGGTACTGCGCGCCGAAGAGCTGGCGGACCTGCTGTCGCGCGGCAGCGATCGCAGCGCCAGAGAGTGTTGTCGAGTCAGTACGCATATAGGTGATGAACCCGGCCTCGTACAGCTCTTGAGCAACCGACATGGTCCGCTGCGCGGTAAAGCCGAGTTTGCGGCCCGCTTCTTGCTGAAGGGTCGTGGTGCGGAACGGCGCATACGGGCGGCGGGTGTAGGGCTTGGATTCGACACTGTCCACCGCGAAGGTTGCGGACCTCAGCGAGTCTGCGAGTGCCTTGGCCTGGGCCTCGTCCAGACGGATAACTTGCTCATGATCCTTGGTGATCAAGGAACCGCGGGTATCGAAATCGCGGCCTTGCGCGACTCGGCGCTCGCCGACCCGAGTCAGTCGAGCCGGGAAGAGCGGCGGCTCCGCCTCAGGTCCGGCGTCCACGATCGCATCTAGATCCCAGTAGGAGGCACTGCGGAACGCCATGCGTTCCCGTTCTCGATCAACGATCAGCCGGGTCGCCACCGACTGGACTCGTCCGGCCGACAGCCGCGGCATGACCTTTTTCCACAGCACGGGTGAGACCTCGTAGCCGTAGAGACGATCAAGGATGCGGCGGGTCTCCTGTGCGTCGACCAAATCCTCGTCAAGATCACGTGGATTAGCGACAGCCTCGGCAATTGCCGTCGGCGTGATCTCGTGGAAGACCATTCGCTTCGCCGGAACTTTAGGCTTCAGCTCTTGCAACAGATGCCAGGCGATCGCTTCGCCTTCACGATCACCGTCTGTTGCGAGCAATAATTCGTCAGCCCCGGCGAGTGCCTGTTTGAGTGATCGCAGTGTCGCCCGCTTGTCAGGGCTGACAACGTAAATGGCCTCGAAACCGTTCTCGACGTTGACGCCGGTACGCGCCCACTTCTCGCCCTTGTACTTGGCGGGGACTTCAGCAGCACCGGTTGGCAGGTCGCGAATATGACCGCGGCTGGACTCGACGACGTAGCCGTCGCCTAGAAAGCTGGCGATCTTGTTCGCTTTGGTTGGGGACTCGACGATCACCAGCCGCCTGCCCCCCGGCTTCCCTGCCACCAATACTCACTTTCCTCATCACATGAAACTGATCTCGCACGCGGCGGGCTATTCAGATCATCAAGAACGATCCGACAAACCTCGGCTGCCGCCCCCAGCGCGCTTACTCTACGGCCCGCGATCAACTACGAGCCAAAACGCCACCGTTTCTGGATGAATTCCCGACGCCGGCGGACTCTGCCTCAGTGCATGCACGCTGGGGGCTCCGCCCCCAGACGCCAGGATGAATTGCTACCCCGGATACTGAGTCATCGGCGATATCGGCGGGGGTGGGAACCCAGTCGGAGGCACCGGCCGGTGGGCCGGCAGGTAGTAGGGCTGTAAGCCTATTCGCCTGGCCTGCCACAGGATCAAGCCGAGCGCCATGCCATTAACCGCAACTGCTAGTACCAGCATCATCGGGGTGCCGGTGGTCTGCGTTCCGACGAACGCCTGAGACCAGCCTCCAAATAGCACCACGACAAAGAAGGTCAGCACATTGTTGACCGCGTGCATCGCAATCCCGGCTTCCAGTCCTCCCGTGCGCCAAGCGGCGAGCCCGGAGGCTACCGCCAGGCAGGCGATGGTCCCCAACACCCAGGGATCTGGGCTGAGGTGCGCAGTGGAGAAGGCGACAGCCGAGACAATCAGCGAGACAACCAACCCGAGCGTGGGCCGGGCGAACCAGGCTCCAACGTTTTGCATAATCCAGCCGCGGAAGAAGTACTCCTCCCCCGCGGCCTGCAACGGCGTCATGAACAACACGATGACCAGCAGCGCTACCCAGTGTTGGGGTCGCGGTGAGGTAGCGGGTTCGACGAGTACTGCGAGTGCGGTGTAGACGAGCCACACCGGCAGGAGCACCGCGACGCAACGCAGCAGCCAACGCCATCGAATCCCGCCCGCAACCGATGACAGAAACCGCGGCCGAATGCCATGGGCGATCCAGATCGACAGGCCACTAGCCGGGATCAGCACAATGAGCGTGAGGTTGAGGTAGACAAATCCGACCGGACCCAGGTTCGCGATATCGGTTGTTGCTCTTGTCGTGTATTCGACGAGGTCAGGCGCGCCAGCGATGAGCCCGGCAATGATCACCGGCACGATGGCAATAGTCATCATGATTCCTGCCAGCGGCAGCACCAGGACGAGGCAGAGCAAGGACTTCCACCAGTGGTATCGCGGGCCGCGGAGCATTTGCTGATACACCCGAGGACCGTCGGGCAGTGCGCTGACCGGACTGGTCTGTGGGTAAGCCGCCGACGAAGCATACGGGCTGGGGATTCCGTACGGTGGCGGTGCCGCTTCGTTATGCGGCGGCGCTGTTGGGTTGTAGCTAGCTGGTCCGAGTTGCGTCGGCTGAGGCGGTGGATATCCGGCCAACGCGGGGTCGGGCTCGTACGATTCGGGTGGCAGTTGGTCGAAGCCGCGCGTGAAACCGTCGCCAGAGGAATTGCTGCTCATCGCAATCCAGTGTGCCTTGCGGGCTGGATCGGGCAGACACCCTCGACCGGCGTCCCTCATTTAGCTAGTTTGTCAACCTTTGTCTCAGATTGCTCCACCGGGACCTCAACGGATTGCTCCGCTTCGAGTTCTTTCGGCGGCACCGGCTCGCCCGGTTCGCTGGCGATCGACACCTCGCGGCGAGTGCTGATGGTCACCATGGTGATGATGATGATGACTGCGACGCCTGCTATGACATAGCGCACGGCGGTTGGTGTGGTGCTCAGCGGCGACATGGCCACGACGGCCGGCGCGATAAGCAGTGACACCAGGTTCATGACCTTAATGAGTGGGTTGATCGCAGGTCCGGCGGTGTCCTTGAACGGGTCACCGACAGTGTCACCGATCACGGTCGCGGCATGCGCAATCGAGCCCTTGCCGCCATGATGACCGTCCTCAACAAGCTTCTTGGCGTTGTCCCAGGCGCCACCGGAGTTGGCGAGGAAGACTGCCATCAACGTGCCGGTCGCAATGGCACCCCCGAGGTATCCCGCGAGGGCCGGGGCGCCGAGGCCGAATCCGACAGCGATCGGTGCGCAGATGGCGAGCAGTCCCGGTGTTGCCAGTTCACGCAGTGAGTCCTTGGTGCAGATATCGACGACCTTGCCGTACTCCGGCTTGCCGGTGCCGTCCATGATTCCGGGGATCTCCCGGAACTGGCGGCGTACCTCGAAAACCACGGCACCGGCGGCACGACCGACTGCGCTGATCGCCAGACCGGAAAACAAGAACACCACAGCGGCGCCGAGGATCACACCCACCAGGGTTTGCGGCGCAAAGACGACGGCCTGCTCCATGAACCGGCCGTAGTTGTCGACCAGCACGGTATGAATCGCATCGGTGTAGGAGCCGAAGAGGGCGGTCGCGGCCAGCACCGCGGTAGCGATCGCTATTCCCTTCGTGATGGCCTTGGTGGTGTTGCCGACCGCGTCCAGCTCGGTCAGTGCCTGCGCGCCCGCGCCGTGCACGTCGCCTGACATTTCGGCGATGCCCTGCGCGTTGTCCGAGACCGGGCCGAAGGTGTCCATTGCCACAATGACTCCGACGGTCGTCAGCAGCCCGCAGCCGGCGAGGGCGATGGCGAATAGGCCGATGACACCGGAGCCGCCGAGCAGGAAAGCCCCGTAAACGGCCGCGCCTATCACGATGGCTGTGTAGACCGCTGATTCCAGCCCGACTGAGATGCCGGCGAGGACCACGGTTGCGGCGCCTGTGAGCGACGTCTTGCCCACATTGTTGACCGGGCGATCCTCGGTACCGGTGTAGTAACCGGTGAGGCTGAGGATGAGGACTGCCAGCACGATTCCGATGACGACTGCACCGATGGCCACAATGCGCGGATCGTCGATGAGTCCATGCTCCACGTCAGCCGGCAGGTTGAGTGCTGCAAAGGAGGAAGGCAGGTACGCGAAGGCGGCGATGGCCACGAGCACCGCAGAGATGGCGGCAGACATATAAAAGGAGCGATTGATGGTCTTCAGACCGTTCTCGCCGGCCCGCGGGCGGGTCAGGAAGACGCCGATGATGGCGGTGATCACCCCTATTGCCGGCACCATCAGCGGGAAGACCAGGCCGGATTCACCAAAGGCCGCCCTGCCAAGGATTAGGGAGGCGACCAGCGTCACGGCATAGGACTCGAAGAGATCGGCTGCCATGCCGGCGCAGTCGCCGACGTTATCGCCGACATTGTCCGCAATCGTCGCGGCATTGCGGGGGTCGTCTTCGGGAATGCCCTGCTCGACCTTGCCGACCAGGTCGGCGCCGACATCGGCGGCCTTGGTGAAGATGCCGCCGCCTACGCGCATGAACATGGCGAGCATTGCGGCCCCGAAGCCGAAGCCCTCGAGGATCGTCGGGGCGTCACCTCGAAAGATCAAAACCACGAGAGCGGCGCCGAACAGGCCCAATCCGACCGTTGCCATGCCGACATGCGCTCCGGTTCGGAAGGCGATCTTCATTGCAGGATCGCGGCCCTCACTCTGGGCGGCAGCGGCCATCCGCACGTTGGCCCGGACTGCCAGCCACATCCCGAGGAAACCGATGAGGGCAGAAAAGACCGCTCCGGCAAGGAACGCGACGGAGCGGCAGATGCGTAAGGTCAGGCTGCTGAAATCAGCGCTCGCGTGAACTGGAAGCAACAGCAGAAGGAAGAAGGCAGCGACCGCGAACACACTCAGGGTGCGGAACTGGCGACCGAGGTAGGCGCTCGCGCCTTCCTGCACGGCGCGAGCGATGGACTGCATATTGGGGGTGCCGTCATTAGCCGCGAGTACCTCGCGGCGGAAAATCATGGCCATCACTAGGGCGATCAGGGCGATAACGCCGACCGCTGCGACGACCGTCAGATTGACTCCTGACAAGCTAATAGAAGTCACTTCCATAGGAATTGGAAGTAGGGACATACATCGTCCTCCTGAGACTTTCGGCATTCACGGCTACTGCCCTTAGCCGCTCGCGAAGTCTAACCATAAGTGGCACTGGTTTGGTTGTTGAGGCGTGCACGCGGACACCGCAATGAGCCGGGCGGCCAGGCCGATCACCCTGGATTGACCTGCTGGGCCCGCAAGCGACTATTGGGAAGACGCCTCTCCGCGTCGCTGCCTGCAGAGCGTACCCCAGGGGATAATGACGATATGGTCGCGTTCGCTTTCATTTTGCTCGTCTTGGTAGCGGTGCTCGTTGTCGCGATTGTGGTGAGCAACTCGGAGATCTACGACTTGTCAATCTTCGGAGCCGTCATCCCAGCGAACGCTGCGGGCATCTTTATCACCGGTGCCGTTGCTATGGCGGTCACCATCCTGGCTCTGCTGCTGCTCCGCCTCGGTGTCAGGCGAGCTCGAGAGCGCCGCACGCGGCTGAAGGAACTAGAAGCCTCGGATGACACTGCTGGGAGCGTTTCGACCAGTCCGACAGAAACCTCGACGACCACGACCACCACCAAGACCTCGAGCACTTCGGTAACGAACATGTCGCCCGATCTGGAAGCCACCAAGACAAAGCCGGCCCTTGATTTGGAGCGTGAGTCCTCGACGACGCCAGCCGAACGGCAGGCGATGCTCGATGAAGCCGATGAGCTGACCCGCGAAGAGCCTCAGAAATAGTCCTTACTCTTTTAGAAGAGTCGAAGCATCAATCGGTTTCAGCTCACTGGCGACTTCTTCTTCGAGATCACTTCACTGCAACTTCCCTTGCCTTGGGTCACCATTTCTCAGCGCACTGGACCGGCGTGGGCCTCGGCGACGACCTTCTTCGGCAACTGAGGAACGCGGGTACGCGCTGCGACCGAGACCCGTACGGTGACCACGAAGTCGACCGCATCGCCCACCAGATCACAACGCTCCACTCGCGCACCGTTCTGCCGAGCGGTTTGCCGAACCTGGCCACAGGCGTCATGCCCCTGCTGGAAGGCCGCTGCCCCGCTCAAGGCGCTCAGGTCAGCGGCCGATCGAGCCCGGTGATAGCCGACGGCGTAGCCCGCGATAAGCAAGGCGGCGCTGCTGAGCGCCACGACGACACCCACAATGCCTGTCATCAGGACTGATGCGCTGCCACGCTCAGACCGGACGATCCGCTTCATAGTCCTCGTCCTCACCCAGCTGCGGGTTCGGGAACCACCTGCGCGCGAGCCTCGAGCGGCACGGCGGCCATCCATCGACCCAGCGGTCGAGCCCGGACTCGCACGGTCACCGTAACGAGATTCGGACGCTTCTCGATCATGATCGTGGCTCCGGTCGGAGCTCCGGCCTTGGCCTTGGCGACGGCCGCAGCGTCAGCGCGAGCCGCCTGCCTGGCAACAGCGGCCGCCGCATCGACACAACGCAGCTGGGTGATCACCAGATAGATTCCCCAACACATCATCGTCAGTACGGCGAAGGCGGCCAGGGTCGTGACGGCCAGTTCGGCCGTCACCATTCCCCGTTCCTTGCTGCCCCCTTCGTCAGTGCCCCTCTCGGTGCCGCTTTCGTTCCGCGAATTGATCTTCGGCAATTTCATCGTTCGCAGGCTCACAAGTCCCACTCGGCCTCGACTCGGCGCCACATCACTTCAGGAAGCCGGAGAACGAGTGGATCACCTCCAGGATGAACTTGAGCAGCGCATCATGGATCGGTCCGCTGGTCACGATGCCCAACAGCACGCCAGCGATTGCGACGGCGGCGATGATGCCCACTGCCCACTCGGCACTAACCATGCCGCGCTGATTACGGTCGCTGTGCGGAGCGGATTCGATCACCGCGCCCGTCTCAGCCCCCGCTATGTCTGGCACCGTCATCTCTGACACGGTGATGTCTTTGGTCATGAATCCTCCTCAAGTGTTTCCCGCACCATTCCTTGGGTGCCGGCATCGGTCCGGATGCGCTTGCAGTCTCCTTACGGTTGGCTCGATCGTGCGGCCCCGGCAACAATCTGTTGACCACGCTTGGAGCGCCTGACGAGCTGTGGAAATCTTGCACGTCGATGCCACTCATCCGAATGCGTTGAAGACGGCGGACACCACTGCAGGCACGATGCCGAGCAGCATGAAAGAGGGAATGAAACAGATCATCATCGGCAGCACGCTGCAATACCTTTGGCTGTCTGACTGCCACGCGCCCAGGGCGGGTGACCAAGGCTCTTGTCCGGGCAGCGCGCAGCCGGCGCGCAGCTCCTGGTGAGCTGGATAACGCGTAACGATACGGCCACATCGACCCGGTGGTCTGATCTTTAGGCCATGATCGCAGCCACCCAATACTCGGAGAACCCGTCACCGGGGGCAGTCATGAGCACCGAATTCCCGCACCAACCTGACGAGCCGGTAAACCCGCCACCGGCCCAGGCATTTCCGCCGCCGGCGCCGACCGAGCAGCAGGCGGAGGCGGTGGATTGGGCGCCACCCCCATGGCCGCCTGCGCCGACCGAGCAGATCCCGTCCTACGACGGGGGCCCGCCGGCGAAACCACCGCTGGACACGGTCTCGCTGTTCGCGCTGATCACCGCCGGTCCCGGTCTCGGACTCGTCTCGGTACCGCTGGGCATCTGGGGTGTCATCCGCACGAAGAATCACCAGCGTCGCGGTCGCACTCTGGCCGTGATCAGCTTCGTGCTGATCGGCCTGTGGGCGATAGTCGGAGCGGTCGCGGGCCTGATGGCCGCACTCGCGGTCACCTCCTCCACGGACCAGGCCGCGGCGCCCCCACCCAGCGGCATCGTGGCCCCGACCACCGTGTCGCCGGCGCCAGCCACCGTGTCGCCGGCGCCGGTGGCTCCTTCGAAGAAGAAGATCCCGGGGCACCAGCCGCACGGACCGCTGCGCAAGGCGAAGAAGGTGTACTGGGACCAGTTGAAGACCGGGTACTGCGTCAAGGGCATGAGCGAGAAGTACACCTACACAGTCACCCGGGTCGACTGCCGCTCCCGGCACCAGGCCGAGGTCACCGGCAGGTTCAATCTTCGGGGCGGCACTCGCTATCCGGGCGACGCTGCGGTCGAGAAAGCCAGCGACGCCCGCTGCGAGAAGTACTTCTCGCGCTATGTCGGCATCGACTGGGACTCCTCGGCGTACAACTACGACTACGTGACGCCGGAGCCCTCGGACTGGCGGCAGGGTGACCATGAGGTCATCTGCTTCGCCGTCGACCCGACCCATCCCGAGGACAGCAGGATCTCCCTCCGCAACGTCAAGGAGTAACAGAAGTGCACGCGGCCCCGGGGTCCAGAAAATTTTCGGCTCCGGGCCGTCTGGTGCCAGGGTCGCATGTTAGCGGAGTAGCGTTGGGCGGCACGAGCATTAGGGGATCACAAGATGACTGTTCTACCGTCGGCGGAGAAGGTAGATGCTCCGGATCGGGACGCCATCGAGCGGGTCGTCCAGCTCTATGTTGATGGCTTTAACGACTGCGATGTCGACAAGTTCATGCAGGCCTTTCACGAGGACGCGTGGATTTCTTCACTCATCGCGACGGCACCCTATACAAGGGTCTGATCGCTGACTCCTTCGAGGAATGGGCCACACCGCCGGCGCAGCGGATCGTGGGCAGAGACATCTCGGTGACTCAGGCTGGCGATATCGCGTCTGTTC
>DATDKX010000585.1:0-7625 GCA_036519615.1 Propionibacteriaceae bacterium | reverse complement strand
TTGTCGCGCTGCTGGTTCTCGCGTGCCTGTTGGTTCCGGCGATCCCGACGGTCGTTTTGCCGCCCCTCGCGTGAGCCCTCGCCACGCTCACCATCGCCGGTGCGGGCTTCCTGAGCCTGTTCGCTGCCGCGAGCCTGCTCGTCGGAGCGGGTCAGCTCTCGCTGCCCGTCGCCGGTCTCCTGAGTCGTACCGGTGTCTTCCCGAACTTGGTTACCGCGGTTTTGCGGTGTGCCGTTCTGCTCCCGGACCTGATCCCCGTCACTGATCTCGGTGCGCGCTCGCCCCTCGGTTGGCGTGGAATCCGTCGTCTGAGTCGCTGTCACCAGCCCTGGCTGTGCGGGGTCCTGAAGCACCTGTACCTCCTCGCGCTGACCACCGGTCTCGCGCGACGCCTGGCTGCCTTGATCCGCCTGGCTTTGACTCCCCAGAGTTTGACCCCCCAGAATTTGACCGTTGTCCAGCCTGGTGCCGCTCGTTAAGGCCGGCGTGCCGGCGTCGCTCCGGGCGGCCTTGATGGCGTCGATGAGCTGGCTCTTGCGCATGCCGCCAGTGCCCTTGATGCCGAGGGAACCGGCTAGCTGCTTCAACTCAGCGAGAACCATGGAGTCCAAGCCGGAGCCTTTGCGATTGCGACGATCATTGCTGAGTTGCGTACCTTGTTCGCCGGCGCCTTCCTCAATCGGAGATGCGCTCGTCACTTCGGCGATTTCTGTCAATGTGTGTCCTTGTCGGTTAGGGCACGTCATCCGTGCCCATCCATGGGTCGGGGTGGATCTCCCCGGCCAACGGGTCTTTCTTGATGTCCTCAGCGCATCGCGACGACTGTTCTCGAGATGTGGCTGACGGGAGGGGCCGTAAAGCTTCGTCCGCGTCGCACCTGACCTTTAAGGCGCTACCTGGTCAGACGTGCGTCTTTGTGACTTGGCTGCTTGGGAAGCCGGTCAACGCAGCTGCCCTGACCGTGTCGGCTCTCTAAGGCTAGCACCTGCATCCGAAGTTTCCAGCACAGTCGGATCTCGTCCATCTTCGGCGATGGTTGGCTCGGTGATCGATGCGGCTGACCCTATGCTGCTCAGTCGGAGAGAGAATCCTGGCACATGTTGATCTTGAAGTACACCAAGATCTGTTAAGCGCCCTAGCACCAGGACGCTCGGACCCGCACCACTGATCATCGCCGCAAATCCCTGTCCACGCAGCGATTTCATGAGCTCGTAGGAACGCGGCATCGCACTTTCGCGGTATCCCTGGTGCAGCCAGTCATGGGTGGCCTCGTACAAGAGTTCCGGCTCGGACGCCATGGCGTGGACTAGCAGAGCCGCTCGGCCGGAGTTTGCTGCTGCGTCGATATGGGGAACCGTGTCAGGAAGCAGGCCGCGAGCGGCCCCGGTAGCCAACGACGTCTCGGGGATAAACAGGGCTGCGCCGATAGAGGTATCCAGATGGCCCTGCGCGACCGTGACACCGCTCCGACCCTGATACGCCAGCACGAAACCGCCGTAGATCGCAGCCGCGACGTTGTCCGGGTGACCCTCAATGGCGGTGGCATGCCCCAGCAGCCAATTCGGCGTGACCATTACGTCGGCAAATCCCGCCGCTGCGACAAGTCCTGCAACGATCGCCGCGGATGAGGAGCCGAGGCCGCGACCATGCGGAATCGTATTGCGGCAGCCAAGCCAGAGGCCGGGCGCGCGCGCGCCTAGATCCGCTAAGCCAACGAGGGTGGCACGGATGATCAGGTGGCTTTCGTCTCGTGGCAGCTCGGCTGCCCCCTCACCCGACACCTCGATCTGATAGCCATGCTCGATCACCGCGAGGTTCACCCGTTCCCGCCAGTCGAGTGCAAGCCCAAAGCAGTCAAACCCCGGGCCGAGGTTGGCGCTCGTGGCTGGCACCTCCACCGTCACCGACCTGTCGGAGATCAACACCCGCTGATCGTCGGAGTCAGGACGCATGGTCTGGTTCCTGTCGAACCAATGTCATCCCGAACGCCTAGTCCACCAAGCCACAGACTGACGCAACGGCGAGCAGATCGGCCGTCACAACCTCGGCATGAATCGGTCCGACTCGCGACAATGCCGTGTCGACGTCCTTGAGGCCGTGTCCGGTGACGGTGATCACGATCTGCAGACCTGACTCGATTTCGCCGCGCTGGTGCTTGGCTAACAGGCCGGCAACTCCTGCTGCAGAAGCCGGCTCCACAAAGATGCCTTCGTGTCGCGCCAGAAAACCTTGGGCGTCAAGGATCTGTTCGTCACTGACAGCTTCAATAAGTCCGCGTGATTCGTCACGGGCCGCTCTCGCCTGCTCGGTGGAGGCCGGATTGCCAATGCGGATAGCAGTAGCCACGGTCTCGGGTTCCAGAACCGGATGTCCTAGTACCAGGGGCGCGGCACCAGCTGCTTGGAAGCCCCACATTCTCGGGGTTCGCATGGCTTTGCCGGCGGATGCGTACTGCTTATAACCACGCCAGTACGCCGATATATTCCCGGCGTTCCCAACTGGGATGACATGCACATCGGGGGCGTCGCCCAGCTCGTCGATCACCTCGAATGCAGCCGTCTTCTGCCCCTCGATCCGGTTGGGATTGATGGAGTTGACGAGCGCCACCGGATATTCATGGGCGAGCTTGCGCGCAAGTTCCAGACAATCGTCAAAGTTGCCGTCGACTTGTACGACCTTGGCACCGTGCACGATTGCCTGGGCCAGCTTGCCAGTCGCGATCCGTCCCGCCGGCAACAGCACGATGGTGGAGAGCCCCGCCCTTGCCGCGTACGCCGCGGCTGATGCGGAGGTATTGCCGGTCGAGGCGCACACCACGGCTTGGGCACCCTGTCCGGCAGCGACGCTGAGCGCTACGGTCATGCCCCGGTCCTTGAACGAACCGGTCGGATTCGCCCCCTCGACCTTGATGCGTACCTCGCATCGCAAGATTTCCGAGAGCCTCTCGGCCGCCACCAGGGGCGTAGCTCCTTCACCCAGAGAGATCACCGGATCGCTGTCCGACAGCGGCAGCCAGTCCCGATAATGCGCGATCACTCCGTACCCAGGCCGGTGTTTGAGAGCGGTGTGTTGGTCCCCGACAAAGGATTCCGGGATCACGTCAGTCGCCCTCGACCCGCATCACACTCGTCACCTCGCGGACGATATCGAGGTTCCGCAGGGCGCGCACGGTGGCGCTCAGAGCAGCATCTTGAGCGTGGTGGGTCACGATCACTAGCTGGGCATCCGCGCCACGGCCGTTTTGCCGCACAGTCTCAATGGACACGCCGTGCTCAGCGAAGACGTGCGCGATGGTGGCAAGAACTCCGATCACGTCAGCAACTTCAAGCGAGAGGTGGTAACGCGTCATCACGCTGCCGATCTTGGTCACCGGGCGGGCCGCATAGCTGGACTCACCAGGGCCGACCGCACCTCGCAGCCGGTTCCGGGCAACGGTGACAAGATCTCCCAGCACGGCACTCGCGGTAGGCGAACCGCCGGCGCCCGGGCCGTAGAACATGAGCCGTCCGGCAGACATCGACTCCACGAACACTGCGTTGTAGGCACCGCCAACCGCGGCGAGCGGGTGGGACCGCGGAATCATTGCCGGATGAACCCGCACTGAAACCGTCCGGTCATTGCCGCCCGGAATAGCGGGTGGGGACAGCTGGCAGATGGCAAGCAGCTTCACCACACAACCGATGTCATGAGCGGAGGCGATGTCGGTGGGGGTTACCTGGGTGATGCCTTCGCGGTAGACATCGGCACTGGTGACCCGAGTATGGAATGCGAGGCTGGCCAAGATCGCCGCCTTTGCCGCCGCATCGAAGCCCTCGACGTCGGCTGTCGGGTCGGTTTCGGCGTAACCAGACTGCTGCGCCTCGGCTAGCGCCTCCTCAAACCCGATGCCGCCAGTGTCCATGCGATCGAGGATGTAATTCGTTGTGCCGTTGACGATTCCGATCACCGAAGTGATCTCGTCACCAACGAGCGATTCCCGCAGCGGCCGGATGATCGGGATAGCGCCGGCCACCGCAGCCTCAAAGTAGAGATCCACGCCAGCTTGTTCGGCAGCTGCAAAAAGCGTGGCTCCATCTTCAGCAAGCAGCGCCTTGTTCGCGGTGACCACGGATGCCCCGTGCTGCAGCGCAGTCAAGATCAACGAGCGGGCCGGTTCGACTCCGCCGATGACTTCGATCACGAGGTCGACATCCTCCCGGCTGATCAACGACTCCCCGTCGGTGGTGAACAGCGCAGCGTCGATGCCGGGGCGTGCCCGGTCATCGTGGCGCACGGCTATACCGACAAGCTCGAGTGGTCGACCAACCCGAGCGCGGAGATCCTCTGCCTGTCCGGTGATCAAGCGCGCCACCTCCGAGCCCACGACTCCGCAGCCGAGTAGGGCTATGCGGAGTGGTGTTAGCACTGGACCGTCCAGAAGTGGCGTGGGCTGCACGCTGGTTAGAGTCACGGAAACCTCATTTACACAACGACACCACGACCCCGAATCGTGGCGGGTTCAATTGTTCACTATCGGCATTCGGTCCGCGAAACCCAAATCCTTTACGAGCCAGCGTCGAGCGCCAGCAAATCCTCAATCGTTTCCCGCCGGATGAGCGTCTTGATCTCGCGATTCCGCACCGCAATGACGGGCGGTCGAGGAACGTGGTTGTAGTTGCTCGCCATGGAGCGGCTGTAGGCGCCGGAGCCCGGCACTGCGAGTAGGTCGCCAGGGGCGATATCGGCGGGCAGAAACTCATCACGCACCAAGATGTCCCCGCCTTCGCAGTGTTTGCCGACGACCCGGGCTAGCACCGGTGGAGCGGTGGAAAGACGTGAAGCCAAGGTGGCGGAATACTCCGCGGCGTACAGCGCGGTCCGGACGTTGTCACTCATTCCACCGTCGACAGCCACATAAAGCCGGCTGGCACCGCCATCCAGCGCGACCGTCTTGACGGTGCCGACTCGATAAAGGGCGAAGGTGCTGGGACCACTGATCGCACGGCCCGGCTCAATGGACAGATGCGGAACCTCGATTCCGAGGTTTGCGCATTCCTTCACGATGATTCCGTGAAGATCCTCCGCAAGAGCAGCAGGGGTAGCGGGCGTGTCGGCACTTGTGTACGCGATGCCAAAGCCGCCGCCAAGATCGAGCTCGCCTAGCTCAACGCCCGTCCGCCGTGTGAAATCGGCCTGTAACCGCAGTGTGCGGTGTGCCGCTACTTCGAACCCTTCTGTGTCGAAAATCTGTGAGCCGATGTGGGAATGGATACCGATTAGGTCGAGCGAGGGATCTTGATGGCAGGCCAGTAGGGCCTGGATCGCGGAGCCGTCTGAGATGGAGAAGCCAAACTTTTGATCTTCATTGGCCGTGGCGATGTATTCGTGGGTATGCGCCTCGACCCCGGTGGTGGCTCTGACCATGACCCGCGGCGTGATCTGCAACTCTTCAGCGACAGCGCTGAGCCGGTTAATCTCATCGAAAGAGTCGATGATGATTCGTCCGACTCCGGCGGTCAGGGCGTAAAACAGCTCATCGACGCTCTTGTTGTTGCCATGCAGCCCCACCCGGCGTAGATCTATTCCGGCCCGCTGCACGACAGTCAGCTCACCACCGGTGCAGACGTCGATGCCAAGTCCCTCCTCGGTCACCCAACGCGCCACCGTCGTACACAGAAAGGACTTGGCCGCGTAATAGACATCCCATCCGTCGAAGGCTTCGGCGAAGGCGCGGGCTCGAGCGCGCAGATCAGCCTCGTCCACTACGTACACGGGAGTACCGACCTGGTCGGCAATGTCGATCACGCTCAGGCCGGCGACGGTGAGTACTCCGTTCTCGTCCTTGCGTACGCCGTTGCTCCACAGACTGGATAGCAATGCATTGACATTGGTCGGCATGCGCAACCAACCGGGAGCCCGCGCGCTGGAGTCGGCATGGATGGAGCCGGCGACGTGGGTATGGCTCATATCGCGAAACTGTGCCAGACAAGCTTGGAAACACCCAGACTGGCCAGCTCGCGGACACGCCGAGATCGCTGGCGCTAGGAGGTTGCTTCGACCTCGATCGTGTCGCTCTCGGCCAGCCGCACGTCACCAGGAGCCTGAGTAACGGCCCCGTCGACCTTGATCACTAAGCGTCCGCATGCCGATCCGAGGCAACGATCAACGAACCGGACGCCCCAGAGAGCAAAGAATTGACCGAGGGTGATCTGATCGCTTCCTCGGCCCTCAAGCCATACCTGCCCGGATGTGTCGTGCGTGTGCGCGGCGGCCTGCAGCGTCCGAACCCGATCAATTCCGACGTATGCGGGCACGTCCACCGGAGTGCCGTCGACGGTTACGCGCAGCTTGACAACCCTGGAGTTCGCGTTTGTGCTGACCGGTTGCGGCTCCAGTCCGGCAGCCTCGATATAGGAGACGGCATCCCTTGGCGCATCCCACGGAGGTGGCGTGCTGCGCTGCACCGCCGGGCCGGGAGCGGCCTGGCGTACACAGCCAGTGATTGTCAACAGCACCATGAGCACGGCCGCGAGCGCGGCGCGCGCGCCCCACCAACCGCCCGGCACGGGGTCGAGAATAGAACGATGGCGAGCTTCAGACGTAAGCGCTGAGTCGGAGGCGGCAGGCGCGCTGGTACATTGCCTTTCGGCCCCTCACCGGGCAAGCAGTATGTCAATCGAGTAGCCCCCGTAGCTCAGGGGATAGAGCACCGCCCTCCGGAGGCGGGAGCGCGAGTTCGAATCTCGCCGGGGGCGCCATCCGAAATCGCCGTCTGACCTGCGGTTTTGCCTTTCGCCTTGTAGGCGGCCAAGTCGACCACATCGACGTTTGGCAACACTTTGGCAACAGGATTTGAGCACTGGCATCAGCAGCGGCGGACCTGGCAGCCTCGGATCGAGCGGTGTCGAGCGCGCTAGTCAGCATCGTCTCAGGACGCGTCCGCGCGCCAGTCCAGATCATCGTAGAAGACGACCATGATGCCCTTGGGCAACGCCCCGGCCCTAATGACCGTTTCTGCTGACGAGCCGCCAGGTCTCCACGTCGCCCTTGCCTTTCACGTCGACGAGCCCTATCGGCTCCGTGACGAAGTCATCGCCCAAGAGCTCCCAGGTCGGAGGCGTGATCTGGATCGCGTCTGATGTCCCGTGCGACTCCATGCGGCTCGCCATGTTCACCGTGTCACCCCAGAGGTCATAGAGGAAGCGGCGGCGTCCGATTACGCCCGCCACGACCGGGCCGGAGCTGATCCCGATCCGGAGCCGGAGGTCGCTCTCCGGCAGGCATGAGCGGGCGCAGTCCTTCATCTCTAGCGCGAGGTCGGCAAGCGCGTGCGCGTGGTCGGACCGAGGCCGGGGAACCCCCGCCGCAGCCATGTAGCAGTCGCCAATCGTCTTGATCTTCTCGACCTCGTAACGGTCGACGAGTTCGTCAAAAGTCGTGAACAGACGATCGAGCATCCCGACGACCTCGCGCGCGTCGAGTCGGCTCGCAAGCGGAGTGAAGTCGACGACGTCCGCGAAGAGGATGCTGGCGTCGTCAAAGTGGTCCGCGATCGTGTGCGACTCGGCCTGCAGGCGCTGGGCAACCTCCTCGGGAAGGATGTTTAACAGGAGCGCCTCGACGCGCGCTTGTGCGGTGTCCCGACC
>DATDKX010000584.1:0-3290 GCA_036519615.1 Propionibacteriaceae bacterium | reverse complement strand
GCAGATGTGGATCGGGAGGTGGAGCACTATCACAAGCGCGTTGCAGCCGAACGCGAGTCGCAGCACCAACCAGATGACCTCTCCGCCGACGCTGCCCGACTGGGCGCTCCAGACGTACGAATGGGCCGGGTTCACTAAGGGAAATACCGGCCAAAAGAGGTGGTCCGCTGGCCGCTGCAGGCCTGTTTCCCGACACTTCGTTACGTCACAAGTAGACGTTGCCAACTCGGCGTAAGGTCGCCGCATGCCCTTCAATTCGGCCATGTTTGCTTATCGCTCTCAAGGCGCACAGTTCACCCGGACGATCACGGCATGAACAACAGATCTGCCACCGCGCGCGAGGTCATAGGTGACTATGTGGCAGAACAGTGCACCGTGATCATTGACTCCGAGGCCGAGCTGCGCGGCGGTGAGAACGTCATTCACAAGGTCCGAGTAGCGGTACGCCGGTTCCGCAGCACCATCCGGGTATTCGCCGACCTCTTCGATGCCGAACAGGCAGCGCGAACCGAAGAGGAGCTGGTGTGGTGGGCAGGCCTGCTCGGCAGGGTGCGGGACATGGACATTCTGACTCAGCGACAACAGACTCTGCTTGCCGAGCTGCCGCCTGAACTCATCCTCGGCCCGGTCGAGTCGACCATCGAGGAGGAGTTGGCTGTCCAGCGGAAGCAGGCCATGGATGACATGCTGGACGCGCTGAATTCAGAGCGCTACCGGAAGCTCATCGGCATGGCGCACCATTGGCGCAGCGACCCACCGTTCACTGCCGCTGCTGAGGCCTCCGCAGACTCAATCGATTCCACGATCAAGAAGGCCAAAAAAAAGGCGGGCAGGCGGCTCGCCACAGCAGCTGCAGCCCGCCGTGCTGAGGAGCCGTCGGATGAACTGTTCCATCGGGCTCGCAAGGCATCCAAACGCCATCGCTATGCGGTAGAAGCTGCCTTGCCAGTCTGGGGCAGCAAGGCGGACAAGATCATTTCGCAACGCAAGGATCTGCAGGATCTGCTAGGCAGTCATCAGGACAGCATTGTGAGCGCTGCCTTCCTTCGCGAGTTGGGCGCTCGGCGCGGGATCCGTTCCGGTCAAAACGGCTTCACTTACGGAGTCCTGTACGCCCGGGAGCTCGCCGCGCGCGATGCGCTGCTCGACGAGCTCAAACCGTTTCTTTAAGACTCCCGAGACAGCTGAAGGGAGAATCCGCACTCAATGGCCAGAACATCGGCACCACCAGAGGACGACTTCACCGAGCGAATCGTCGATATCGATGTCTCCTCCGAGATGCAGACCAGCTTCTTGGAGTACGCCTACTCAGTCATCTACTCCCGAGCCCTGCCGGACGCCAGAGATGGGCTCAAGCCCGTGCAACGCCGGATTTTGTACTCGATGGACGAGATGGGCATCCGCCCGGACCGCAGCCATGTCAAATGCGCCCGCGTGGTCGGTCAGGTTATGGGTCAATACCATCCACACGGCGACACTGCCATCTATGACGCGCTGGTCCGGATGGCTCAGCCGTGGGCCATGCGACTGCCGCTGATCGATGGTCATGGCAATTTCGGGTCACTTGATGACGGCCCGGCCGCGATGCGTTACACAGAGTGCCGAATGGCGCCGGCCGCGCTGGCGATGACCGACGGTCTAGACGAGAACACCGTCGACTTCAAGCCGAACTACGACGGCAAGGACGTCGAGCCGACCGTGCTGCCGGCAGCCTTTCCCAACCTGCTCGTCAACGGAGCAACAGGCATCGCGGTCGGCATGGCTACCAACTGCCCGCCGCACAACCTCGTCGAAGTCATTCAGGCCTTGCGTCACCTGATCAGGCATCCCGGCGCCGAGATCGATGAGCTGATGCGGTTCATTCCCGGACCTGATCTGCCGAGTGGGGGCAAGATCATCGGGCTCGACGGCATTCGCGATGCCTACCACACCGGAAAGGGCTCCTTCCGGATGCGCGCGACGGCCCGCATCGAGCAAGTGCATCCACGCCGCAAGGGCATTGTGATCACTGAACTTCCGTACCTCATCGGCCCAGAGCGGGTGATCGAGCAGATCAAGAGTCTGGTCAACGCCCGCAGGCTGCAAGGCATCGCCGACGTCAAGGACCTCTCCGACCGGGCGAATGGGACTCGGCTGGTGATCGAGATCAAGAGCGGCTTCAACCCCGATGCGATCTTGGAACAGCTCTACAAACTGACCAAGATCGAAGACAACTACGCGATCAACGCCGTCGCCCTGGTGGATGGCCAGCCGCGCACCCTGACGCTGCGAGACCTGTTGACCGTTTACCTCGAGCACCGTTACGAGGTGACACGGCGCCGCACAGATTTCGCCCGATCCAAAGCCCAAGAGCGTCTGCATCTCGTGGAAGGGCTGCTCGTTGCAATCCTGGATATCGATGACGTGATCGCGATCATCCGTTCCTCCGACGACACCGCCCAGGCCCGCTCGCGCCTGATGGAGGTTTTCGAGCTGTCGGAGACCCAAACCAACTACATCCTCGAGATGCCGTTGCGGAGACTCACTCGATTCAGCCGGATCGAGCTCGAAACCGAACGAGGCAAGCTGGAAACGACCATCGCAGAGCTCACGGAGATCTTGGAAAACCCAGATCAGTTGCGTGCTCTGGTCGGGAACCAGCTCGCCGAAATTGCTCAACGGCACGGCACTCCGCGCCGCACCATCTTGCTGGCCGCAAGCGGCGTCGCGGCGGCCGCGGCGGCCGCTCCACTGGAAGTCGCGGATGATCCGTGCTGGGTGCTGCTTTCCTCCGCGGGCCTGCTGGCGAGGACCAATCATGCGCAGCAGCTCCCGCCGGTGGCCACCCGCGCCAACCACGACGTCATCGTCTCCAAGATCATTTCTACCGCACGTGGCGACTGCGGACTTATCACCAGTGGTGGCCGGCTGATCAAGATCAGTGCACTCGATCTTCCGACGGTTCCCATCACTGCGCACGCGCCGAATCTCCAGGGAGGCACCCACGTCAGCGAGCTCGTCACCTTGGGCCCCGGAGAGAAGATCCTCTGCCTGACAACGCTTACCGAGGATTCGCTGGGCTTGGCATTGGGCACCGCGCGAGGCATCGTTAAGCGGGTCAATCCTGAGGTCCTCGGCAAGGACTCATGGGATGTGATCCGGCTCGACGCCGGCGATCGATTGGTTGGTGCAGTGGAGCTCACAACGGCGCAAACCGAGCTGGTCTTCATTACCAATGACGCCCAGCTGCTGCACTTTCCGGCGTCGGCGGTGCGCCCGCAGGGGCGCTCTGGTGGAGGCATGGCCGGGAT
>DATDKX010000583.1:0-8664 GCA_036519615.1 Propionibacteriaceae bacterium | reverse complement strand
GCCATCGTGCGGCTGAGCACCGTGGGTTGGGCAGGTCGAACGGTTGGTCACATGTTGGGCAGGGGGAGCCTGGATAAAGAGGCACCCGCATCCGCTGCCGGGCCCCGTTTGTGCTTGGATCGGAATCTTCGCCAGGAATGTCAGTGGGGGTAGTGGGCTGTGATTCGTGCCCGGTCCGCGATGGTCCGCGGTCATCGCCATTGTGGGCTGTACTTAACCGAAGGCCGGCGTATCGCCGTTTGCGCTTCGTCTCGCCCTCGCGGGGTCGAAGGACCCGTAGATGCGGGATGACAGCCCGCAGGTCACGACCGAAGGTCTGAACCGACCCCGGTTTGTGGCCGTTGTCCTCACACCAAGCCCGCCAATCGGCGAAAAGATCGTCGATCAGGATCTCGTGCCCAATGCCTACATCGCAGTTGTCCCGGACGTACGCAGCTACCGGCGACACGAGATCTTGCAATGCCAGGATGGAGTCGGTGGAGGCTTTCGGTTCGGTGAACTTGCCTTGCTGATTGAGTCGGTCGAGGCCATCTAACGACCATGACAGGATGCCAGCGAGCTCGGCGGTGAGTTCTTCGGTCAACGTGTGGTTCTCTTTGCCGAGGAAGCTCAGGTGCATGGCCAGCACCGCGAACCGGTTTGCGATGGCGCCGGACGCGTCGCCGAACCGCGGCAACTCATTGGACAGGATTAGGAAGCGTGACGGCAGCTTGCCCGACCATGGTTCGCGGTACTTCCGGTCGACGGTGAGCAAGTCTTCACCGGAGATCGACAGCAGCCGTTCCACGACCTGGTGAACGTTGCCACCGGCCAACCTGGCATCAGACACGACGGCGAGCGGCTTGCCTAGCACGGGTGAGAGCCCGAAGTTTGTTCCCAGAGACGCCAAGGTGGGACCGGCGACGTTGCCCTTGCCCAGCAATGCGGCCAGAACTCGGGCGATGGTTCCCTTACCGGAACGGGTGGGGCCGATCAGGAGCATGATCTTGTGCAAGTCGGTTCGTCCGGACAGGACGTAACCGAAGAATTCCTGCAAGGCGTTGATCGACTCCGGATCATCAGGCCAAAGCTGGTTGAGGAATTGCAGCCAGCGGACTGGTTCGGGTGCAGTTGGCTCGTACTCGAATGGCACTGCAACCCGGTTGAAGAACAGTGGTGTCAGCTCGAGGAGTTTTCGGGTGCCGACATGGAGCAGGCCGTTTGAACAGGCCACGATCTCACGCGCGATATACACAGGGTTTGACCGCGGACCACTGCGGACCAGAAGCCATTCCGGTGGGTCGATCCCTTCCCCGGTGTGCGCTACGGCAGCCAATGCGTCCAGCACGTCGGCGACTTTGTGGCGGTTCGGATTCCACGGCCTCAGCTCGCTGATTTCCTCGCGAGTCTTCGTCGCGGGCTGGACGTGCCAGTACTTAGCGTCCTCTAAGCGCTCGTAGAGCCATGACCTGATCGCCTTGTCTTCGGCTTCAATCCAGTGGGTGCTGTGCCATTGCATCCAGCCGTTGCGCCAATGCCTGAGCGTCAGCTCACTGTCGTATTTGTGGTCTTCGATGAGTACGCGGGCAACGCCCATCGGGTCGCTCGGCGCAGGCAGCGCGTCCGGTTCGCCTTGTGGGACTCCTGGGAAGACGTCGCTCATGCGGGTTCACCGCCCAACTGCTCGCGCTCCCAGATGTACAGCTCCGGGCGGATGCGCGCGGCGGCGAGGCATAGCCGCTCACCAAGGTCAGGAAGCAGCAGTAGATCGTCGAGTGCGCGCTGGGCTGGTGTCATGTTGCGACGCGCTTCGATGCGTGCCCGCAGCTCTGGGTCGGGCTCGTATGCGGTGCGAGGACCTGTGCCGCGCTCGTCGTAAAGGCCGGCAATGTCCATGTCGAGCGCTGGCAGTATGTCGAGCGCGTCGTTGCAGCCTGCGAAGCACACCACTTTGGCTTTGCCGGGTTTGTTGTAGATCGCTAGGGATGCCTGGCGGTCGTCGTGGCTGGGGCATTGCGCTGTTGCATGCGCGCTCGATTGGCGAACCTTTTTGCCTTGGTCGCGGAGGCGGTCAATGATCCGCTCGTACGCGGTGGCGGTCATGCGGGCCACTTCCTGCCAGCAAGCTCGAATAGCAGGCTGCGCTCAGACTCTTCGATCAGCTCAATTCGCTCTAGCTCATCGGGGTCGATGTGCTGCTCGATAGCGTCGGAGACAATCTTGCGAAGCGTCGGCGCAGGGATGGCGTCGACTTCGACGGATCCGCCGACCCAACCGCGGGAGCGGGTATCTGACTGCTTGGTCGGTCTTGTAGGCAGCTCGTAGAGCGCGATCTGCGCAGGAGTCACCGCGAGTCGTTGAAAGGTCACCTCGGCGTACGGCGCGAACTCGGTTACCTTGCGCTGGAAGTCGTGCCAGGCGCCGACGCCGGACGGGTCATGGTCGCCGAGTTGGTAGACGTACACCGGTTTGCGGGCGGCCAGGATGGCTTGCGCCATGGTGTGGGCGAACGTTTCTGAGCAGTAGCCGCGGAGCACGCCGAGCGGCACGTTCCACTGTTCGGTGATCGGATCGATTACGCCGGTGATGGCGTCTTTCTCGGTGAAGACGTGGACCTCGGCGTCTTGGCTGCGCCACATGTTGCGCCGGTACAGCTTGGCGGTTTCGGTGAGTGCGGCTTTGTAGTCGTCGTATGAAGGTGGTCTGACTACCCAGCGGGTGCCGTCGGTGATTCGGTCGTATGGGATTTCGCCCGCTCGGCGGAGCTCCAACAGTCGGCGGCCTATGGCGCGGTAGCCGGCTTCGGTCTTGTCGACCGCTCCAATGGAGACGACCCGGTAGTAGACGCCGCGGAGGCTGACGGGCCAGTCTTCTTCGACGGCGTCGATGATGGCGTGGTCCAGTGCCGCAAGTTCCAGCTTGGTTCGGCGCACCCGCTTTACTGCGCTAGCACCGTAAACGGCGGTCACCACGTCCACCGCCCCGGCTGCGTTACGCTTGGCTTAGTTGGTTCCGTGGAGGCCGTTTCCTCGCCAGGGCGGCCTCTCGGCACTTCTAGGGTCACGCCGCACCTTGCACCAGTCTCCCGACGTACTCCTCAAGGGCGGCGGCGGGAATGCGACGGGAACGGCCGATTTTGACGGACCGTAGTTCGCCGGACTTTATGAGTTCGTAGACGGTGGTGCGGCCCGAGGCGAGTTTCGCGGCGGCACCTTCCGGGGTGTAGAGCAGTTGGTCGTCTGTGGCCATTGGTCCTCCCTGTGCGAAAGCTCATGTGCTTACTCACCCCAATGACACCAGACAAGCCACACCAATGCAAGTACGGGTGCATACGCGGATATGCGCCCGAGGTCTTGCGTGCAAGTCCGGCGTACGCTAGCGTTCGCTGCGTGACGGAAACGATGACTTACCTCAAAGACGGCTGGGTGCTGTGGCACCAAGGCACGGGCGGCACCACCGACGGCATCAGGGTGTATGCGCACCTGTATGCGGAGGAGGAAGGCGGCCGCAGCGAAATCACCAGGCTGGTTATCGAAGGGCGGACCCTGACGACGGAGAGGCTGCGGACGGTTCCGCTGGCGCGTATTGAGACGCTGGCGAACACTAATCCTGATTTCCGGCCGCACATCGCAGGTACCGACCAGCATGAGATCAGTGATGCGTTCGACCAGGTCCCGCGTCAGGCAAATGTGGTGATGCTCGACAATGCTCACCGCAAAGCGGAGGAGTTCGACCGTAAAGCCCGCGAGCCACGGGCGCCGTTGACTCGGCCCGATGGGAGCAACCCGGACGCGTTCTACCAGCAGGTTGCCGAGGCGTACCGGGAAATGGTCCAAACACATCGCAACGTCGCTGTCGCGTTGGCCGACGAGGCGAACGTCCCTGTCGGCACGGTGCATCGTTGGGTTATGGAGGCGCGGCGGCGCGGCTTCCTACCGCCAGCAAGGCAGGGGCGTGTCGGGTGAGTCCCAGGCGGCGCAGCGACAACGAAGGCAGCATCTACCGCCGTAGCAGCGATGGTCTGTGGGTGGCGGCGCTCACCTACACCGACGACAACGGGAAGCGTCGGCAGCGCACCGTTGCATCTGGTAAACGCCGCGGTGCCGTGGCTGAGAAGTTGGCTGAGGCGCGGCGCCGGCTGAAAGCTGACGAACCAGTCAAAGATGCGCGGGCCACCGTGGCGAGTGAAGTAGAGGACTGGATTCGCAAAGCGTTGCGGGCGTCCGGGCGGAAGGCGAGCACGGTGGAGAACTACGCCACCATTGCGCGCGCCCACCTCGCTCCCCCACCGTTCGGCGCGTTGACGCTCGACAAGCTACGGCCGAGCGACATTGAGGCGCTATTGATCAGTAAGCGCGAGGCTGGTCTGTCCGATAGCACGGTGCGGCTCATCTACACCGTGTGCCGCGCCATGCTCGATATCGCGGTGCGTGATGGGTTGGTGTGCCGCAACGTCGCCGCAGCCGTGAAGCGTCCCAACATCAAACGCAGCGAAGCCCGTTACCTGACACTGGCAGAGGTTGGGCGGCTTCTCGCGGCCGCTAGGGGTGACCGACTGGAGCCTCTCATTGTGCTCATGCTCGGCACCGGTCTACGCCGCGGCGAAGCGCTGGCGTTGCACTGGAGCGATGTGGATCTATCAGGCGGGCATGTGCGGGTGAGGTGGACGCTAGGCCGCGTCGATAAGGCGTTGGTGTTCGATGAGCCTAAGACGGAGCGCTCTCGCCGTTTCGTGCCGCTCCCCCAGCCTGTTGCCGACACGTTGAAGCGCCATCGAGCAACGCAGTTGGCTGAGCGGCTAGCAGCGCTTGCTTGGACGCCGTGGGAGGGCCACGAGGACCTGGTGTTCCCCACCCACATTGGGACGCCTACAGACCCTAGGAACGCGCTGAGGGCGTTCGACGGTATCGCTCGGCGTGGTGGGTTGGAGGATGTGCATTTGCACACGCTGAGGCATAGCGCTGCGTCGGCGTTGATTGCGTCCGGCGCTCACCTGAAGGTAGTGCAGGAGTTGCTGGGACATTCGTCCTATGGCATCACCGCAGACATCTATAGCCACGTAGCTATGGAGCAGCAGCGTGAGGCCGCGGAGCGGTTTAGCGAGGTGTTTCCGTGGTGAACCGTGTTACTGCAGCTGTTACTGCAGTTGGTCCGTTACTGGTCCGCCAACGGACCGACGACCGTTACTCAATAAGGCGCCCACTAGGGCGAATAGTGTCGGGCTGGCGAGATTTGAACTCGCGACCCCTTGACCCCCAGTCAAGTGCGCTACCAAGCTGCGCCACAGCCCGGTGACCGTGCTCAGTGAGCTCAAGCCACGAGCGGGAACTCTACTACGGCGAACGCCTCGGATCAGTAGCGGTCACGGCTGCGGCACAATCGGCCGGGTGACGCGTTGGTTATGCCCGAAGTGTGACCGCGAATTCGCCTCGGTCAATCAAGCGCACGTCTGTGTCCCTGGCATTACGGTCGACGACCTCTTGGGTCGACACCCGCGCTGGGTGAGTGAGATCTACGGCGCTGTCATCGAGCATCTGAGGAGTCTCGGACCGGTCCATGAGGATGCGGTCAATGTCGGGATCTTCCTCAAGAGCGATCGCAAGATCGCAGAGTTCCGGCCGCGCGTACGGTCAGCGCTGCTGAGTTTCTATCTACCGTACGAGCTCACCGATACGCGGATCGCCCGTACGCTCCCGGCCGCGACTGATCGGATCGTCCACATGATCAATCTGACGAGCGCCGATCAAGTCGATGATCAACTTCGGGAGTGGCTCAATGAAGCCTACGACTTCAATACCGACTAGTAGTCGAACGGCTCGTAACAGTCGTAGGCTTCCTGGCAGATGATCTTGTTGTCGCGGAACGTGAAGATCAAGACGCTGTAGGTGTGCAGCCGCTGACCTTTTCGCAAGGTTCCGGCATCCTTCGCCAGCTCAGCGTGCCACTCAGCCTGGCAGATCACGGTGTCTTCGCTCTCGATCCAGCGGCTCACGTCATAGCGCTGGAACGCCAACATCCCAGCACCTAGCGCACTCGCGGTAATCATGCTGTCCAGATCCCGACGCCCCACTCGAGGATCCACCAGACTCGGGTACTCAATCTGTTCGGCATCCTCGTGGAAAAAGCGACGCAGCTCATCGCCATGAACGCCCGACTCGAGTGCCTGCATCAGCTCGATGACCAAAGCCTGTTGATCACTTACCCGGACATCATCGCTCGTCATCTTCGCTTCCCCTTCTCCCGCACCCGCAGCTCGACATGCACCGGCGTGCCAACGAAGCCGAACTCCTCACGCAGCCGGCGCTGCAAGAAGCGCACATAGCCCGGCTCCAGCTCGCCAGTAGTGAACAACACGAACGTAGGTGGGCCGACATGTGCCTGAGTTCCAAAAAGAATCCGCGGCTGTTTGCCGCCCCGCACCGGGTGCGGGTGTGCCGCAATGATCCGACCCAGGAAAGCATTGAGCCTGCCCGTCGGGATGCGGGTCTCCCAACCGGCCAGGGCTTCGGAGATCGCCGCTCCGAGGCGATCGACGTGACGCCCTGTTACAGCGGAGATGTTGATCTTGGCGGCCCAGCCGAAATGGACAAGATCACGCTCGATCTCGCGTCGCAGGTAACGCCGCCGTTCATCGTCGGTCAAATCCCACTTGTTGAACGCAATCACCAGCGCCCGACCGGCCTCTTCGACCGAGCTGAGGATACGAAGATCTTGTTCGGTTACTGGCTCGCTGGCATCGACCACGACAATGCAGACTTCGGCACGCTCAATGGCGCCATGGGTACGCAGGCTCGCGTAGTACTCGTGCCCGGCAGCCTCTTTGACTCGGCGGCGGATTCCAGCCGTATCGATGAACCGATAGATTTCACCGTCGACCTCAACGAGCTCATCGACCGGATCGACCGTGGTTCCAGCAACCTCATCAACGACCGCGCGCTGCTCTCCCACAAGCTTGTTCAGCAGACTTGACTTGCCGACATTGGGCTTGCCCACGATCGCCACGCGACGCGGCCCCTGCGCGCCATCCAGGAGCATCCTCGGCGCCTCGGGAATCGCCGCGAGTACCGCATCCAGCAGGTCCCCGCTCCCCCGGCCATGCAGTGCCGAGACCGGGTACGGCTCGCCCAGGCCCAGCTGCCACAGCGCGGCGGCGTCTGCTTCGGTTCGCTGATCATCGACCTTGTTGGCGGCAAGGATCACGGGCTTCCCACTGCGACGCAAGACCCGTACGACAGCCTCATCGATGTCCTGGGGTCCAACCGTCGCGTCAACGACGAAGACGACGGCATCTGCCGCCGCGACAGCAAGCTCGGCCTGTTCGGTCACACGAGCAGCCATCCCCTTGGCATCGGGAGCCCAGCCTCCGGTGTCCACCAGCACGAACTGTTGCCCACTCCAGTTCGCGTCATAGGAGACACGGTCTCGAGTCACTCCTGGCACGTCTTGAACTACCGCCTCGCGGCGGCCAAGCATGCGATTGACCAATGTGGATTTGCCGACATTGGGCCGGCCGACGACCGCTATGACCGGCAGGACCTGCGACTCCTCGGTAGCCGCGATGTCGCTCATGTTCGCTTCGCTCTGAGTTCTCGAGACTGCTGGCTTTGTTATGGACTGGACGGGTGGAGTTGGTGGGCTCTGACCTTCGGTGGCCCCGGTAAGGGTAGCCCGGTCAGTGCCTGCGCAGCGACTACGTGATCGGCCAGGCGTTCGCGAATGACCGAAGTCCACTGTGCAACGGCGGCCTTGCGCCGAGGCCAAGGACTCTGTGGAACCGTGAACGACTCCCCATACACCAAGTGAATTGTCTTTCCCAGGCGCGGTATCTGGTTCTTGCTCTGTCCGGGTTCACGGGTGCCGAGAATTGCGACCGGTACAACAGGCGCTCCCGACACCATGGCGAGGTAGGCAGCACCCCTCTTGGCCCAGGCAACCTCGCCACCACTGCGGGCGCCCTCCGGGAAGACTGCCAGCACCTTCCCAGCACGCAATACCTGCACCGCCCTTCGGATTGCTTGCGGATCGATCTCTCGACGGTCGATTGAGATCTGGCCGACGTAAGAGAGAAATTGACCCAACGCCCCCGAGAAAGCCTCCCGCTTCACCAATGCGAAGGTGAGCCGCCTAGTGAATGCGACGAGCGCCGGCCCGTCCAGAACGCCGATGTGGTTTGCTGCCAAGATCACTGCTCCGGACTTAGGAACGTGCTGTGCGTTATGCACCTTGACGCGCCAAGAAAGCCGCAGCCACAGACCTACCAGCGGCCTGACAAGGCGTAACCCCCACTCCTTCGGGACCGGCAGTCGATCGGTATGCGGGAGGTCGGGGCTAACCCCTTGGATCACGCCCGTCTCCCAGCGCCCGGACCGGAACGAATGCACAGATCGTCTCGATGACCTCTTCCAGACTGAGGGATGTGGAATCGACTACATGCACGCCGGGAGCCGCCGATTCGAACTCCGCGACCATGGAATCGTCCCGATCACGACGGATTACTTGATCATGAACAGCGTCCACGTCCACCTCATGCTCGGCTAGTTCGGCATGTCTCCGCGCTACTCGGGCGGCGGGATCGGCAACCAGCAGTACGCGTACGTCGGCATCCGGCGCCACCACGGTGGTGATGTCGCGGCCTTCGGCAACGATGCCCTCGGCGGCCTCGGCGATCAGCTTCTTTTGCCGCGC
>DATDKX010000582.1:0-2962 GCA_036519615.1 Propionibacteriaceae bacterium | reverse complement strand
CAGCATCCGGCACTCCGCAGCCATCAACTCGGCATGATTCTGCTCGATCAACCCCGCCAAGTCGGCAGTCCTCACCGCCAACGGCTCCCCGGTCAAATCGAACATACATCCTGCATGGGAGTGTCCGACGAACGGTGTAAGTGGCCCAACACGCTGAGCTGCGGCTTGGCGGGGAAGGGTCGCTATGACCGAAACACTGTTGGGCGTGAGTCCACCATCATCGAAGGATCCGGCTGATCCGCCCTCTGCTGAGGAGCTTGCCGCCGCCAAGGAGCTGGTCCGTCAGGCCCGCGCCCAAGGGGTCGCGTTGACCGGTCCAGGCGGGTTGTTGAAAGCACTGACCAAGACCGTGCTCGAGACCGCGTTGGAGGAGGAGATGGCCGAGCATCTCGGCTACGACAAGCACGATCCGGTCGGTCGGAACCGGGGCAATTCCCGCAACGGGAAACGCGCCAAAACGGTGCTGACCGACTCTGGTGAGGTCGCCGTCGAGGTACCGCGGGACCGCGACGGCAGCTTCGAGCCGGTGATCGTGGCCAAGCGGCAACGCCGGTTGTCCAGCATCGATGAGATCGTTTTGTCGTTGTATGCCCGCGGTTTGACCACCGGCGACATCGCGGCGCATTTCGCTGACATCTATGACGCCCAGGTCTCCAAAGACACCATCTCTCGGATTACCGACCGGGTGGTGGAGGAGATGCAAGCCTGGACCAGCCGGCCCCTGGAGCCGGGGCGGTTTCTAGCGAACGTTGCGAATCATTGTGGTGCTCGCTGTCGTCTCCATCGTTGCATGGCTTGCTGTGGTGTCTGGTCACCCAGGCAGAGGCGCGGTCGGTCGTTCAGCTCGGCGGCGATGCTGTTGAGTTGGTCGGCGGTCCAGGCGGTGAGGTCGGTCCCCTTCGGCAAGTACTGCCGGAGCAGGCCGTTCGTGTTCTCATTGGTTGGTCGCTGCCAGGGTGAGTGCGGGTCGGCGAAGTAGATGTTCAGACCGGTGTGTTCTTCGATGCGTTGATGGTGGAACATTTCGTTGCCCTGGTCCCAGGTCAGCGTCCGCCGCAGCCTGGTAGGGAGTTGGGTGAACGCGCCGATGAGTGCGTCACCGACCGACCGCGCCGAACGACCTCGCGGCACCGGAACCAAAATCGTTAGCCGGAACTTGCGCTCGACCAACGTTGCGATTGCCGAGCGCTGTCCGGCGCCGACAAGCAAGTCCCCCTCCCAATGCCCTGCCTGCCGCCGCGAGGCGACCGAGGATGGCCGCTGGTGGATCGACTTCATGGTCGTGGACTGCTTGAGCGCACCGTCGCGGGTTCGCCCTCGGCCGCGGCGGTGCCGGTAGGTGCGTCCGGTGCGCAGGCTCTGCCTGTCGACTGGGACGATCAGGCCGCGGTAGACCGCCTCATAAATGGTCTCGGTACAGACATGCCAGGAACGACGCCGCCGGTAACGGCGCCGCAGCCACCGGCTGATCTGGGCCGGTGACCAATGCCTTGCCAGCTTGCCGGCCACGGTCTCAGCCAACTCGGCATCGACACTGAACCGGCGGGGCTTGGGTCGTCGGCGCCGCTGGTAGGCCCGGTTGTGCGCATACCAAGGCTGGTAGCGGCCATCGGGCTTGCGGTTGCGGGCGATCTCTCGGTAGACGCTCTGAAAGGTCTTCCCGATCCGTGCTGCGATCAGCTTGACCGGCTCACCCTGGGCGAGCCCATCAGCGATCTCGATCCGATCATCTTGGGACAAGTAGCGCGGGCTAATCGCAGGCTCGATAAAGCTCACGCGGCCAGCGTCGATGAACCACAGTGACCCGCAGCTCAACGACACACCCACTTCATGAGCGGCCGCAGCCCCCGACAGGCCAGTCCTGATCAACTCGAAGTAGCGGCGCTTGACCGCAGTCGGCATCTTGTTCGGTGCGTACCTGGGCATCCGAATCCCTTCACTTCAGGATTCGCAACGACCAGTGGAAACCGCCCGTTGTATCCGGTGATCTATCTCGACGCTTTAGTGGTCAAGGTCAAAGACGGCGCTCATGTGCGCAACAAGGCCGCCCACCTCGCGGTCGGGGTGGATGTGGACGGCATCAAGCACGTTTTGGGGATCTGGGTGCAAACATCAGAAGGTGCGAAGTTTTGGGCCGGGGTGTGCGCCGAGCTGGCCAACCGCGGCATCAAGGACGTGCTGATCGTCTGCTGTGACGGGCTCACCGGCTTTCCCGAAGCGATCGAGGCGACCTGGCCGCATTCGACGGTCCAAACCTGTGTGGTGCATCTGATCCGGGCGGCGATGCGGTTCGTCAGCTGGAGCGACCGCAAGAATGTCGCGGCCGCGTTGAAGCCGGTCTACCAGGCCGCCGACGCCGACGCGGCGCGGATCGAGCTCGAGGCGTTTAAGGCCTCCGAATTGGGCCGCAAGAACCCCCACACCGTCGCTGTGTTCGAGAACGCATGGGAACGCTTCATCCCGTTCCTGGCGTTTCCGCCGATGCTGCGCCGGGTCATCTACACCACCAACAGCATCGAATCGTTGAACTATCAGCTTCGCAAGATCATCAAAAACCGTGGCCACTTCCCCAACGACGACGCGGTGATCAAACTGCTGTGGCTGGCCATCTGCAGCATCGAAGACAAACGGGCCCGCGACCGCGCCAAGGAAGCCGGCCTGGGCCGCGGCGCCAAACGCAAAGCCGAAGGGCACCTCGTCGAAGGCCAAACCACCACCAGCTGGACACAAGCCCTCGCCCAACTAGCCCTCGTCTACCCCGACAGAATCAACCCCCACCTATGACCAAAACCAACTGCCTTACACAAAAGACTTGACAGGCTCGCGGCGGCGTGCCAGCCCACGATCCGCTGGGAGAACACGTCGAGGACGAAGGCGACGTAGCAGAATCCGATCACGCGAATCACGTCGAATACCTTCGAACTGCTCCACTCTCGATCTCTCCTTCAAGCCCCTCGCCTCT
>DATDKX010000581.1:0-5492 GCA_036519615.1 Propionibacteriaceae bacterium | reverse complement strand
TCGACGGCCTGGCCGTCCTGCAGCGTGGCGCCGTCCTGGACGCCGCTGGCGTGGACGAAGACGTCGTCGCCGGACTCGGGCGTGATGAAGCCGTAGCCGCGGTCGGTGTTGAACCACTTGACGGTTCCAACAGTCATGAGGATGTCCCTCCCTCCGTGGTCTCGGAGGTGTCGGTCACGCCGACGCCGGTGGCGCTGGCGGCAGAGGGACAAGCTCGACCGTGATCGATCCAGTCAACCGTGAACCTGTGCTGGTCTCGACGGTACCGGACGCAGCTACCGACCGCTAGCCCGGGGAACGCTCAGCACCCACCTGCTGGTGACCGCTCAGGGGAACGTGATGGTCACGGTGTTGTCACCGTCCCAGCCAGCACCGCTGACCGCGAGCTTGTCCACATGGAGCGAGGGCGCGGGGATGGCGTCGAGGATGAGGGTGGCGCGGTCGCTCGAGGGCGCGACCGGCAAGGGCGGATCATCCTTGATGACCTGGTTGAGGACGACTCCAAAGATCGTCAGGAGCACACCAGAGACCATGGCGACGATGAAGGCGTTAGACCTGTACCAGGGCTTGGCGTCATCAGGCACATACCCCTGCGGCGGCCGACCCCAGGACGGCGGCTGTGCGGCCATGCAGGCCCCCCTCGTGCGGCGACGGATGCGGCGGTTGATCGTAATTGCACCGCTCTGGGCCGGTCCAACTACTCCTAGTTGTGGCGTCGTCGAGGAAGGGGCGAGTGCGGGGCGGTCCTCGTCCCTACCCTTCGGGCACTCACGGTTGCCGATCAGGAAAGGATCTGGGACAGATCTGGATATGGCCAGTTGAAGAGTGTAAGTCTGTCCAAGGAGGAAAACACAGCACCGCAGGTCAGACCCTTCGGGGGCGTGTAGCTCAGCTGGCCAGAGCGGGTCGCTTACAACGACAAACCGGGGGCATATTTCCTCAAGCGGTGACCAGCAGGAACAGCCATTAATGCAGGGCAGAACGAGTATAGTGGTCCGTCGCTGAGGTGTCTTGACAGTTCAACAGCCAGGCTGCACAGGCCTGAGGCGGAGTACCGCTCAGTAGGCCCAGGTAGTAGGTCGTGCCTCTCTGTGGGGTGTGATCGAGGAGTCGTGCGCGGAGGGTTGAAGCCACAGCGAGATCCGGGTTGGCTCCATGGTGTGGTCAACCACCGCCAGCAGCTCGGTCGAGAGGGTATCCAGGTCGAGCTGGTCGCGGAGGCGGACGTTGTAGGCCTCGATGGTCGTGGCCGCGTTGTAGTTGCGCCGGTTGAAGCGCCGGTCAACCACCTGTTGGATGCGGTGGCGGGCCGGCTGGAACAGGGCCGCGACGGCCAGGGTGGCGCCGGCCACCGCCCAGCTCGGCGGCTCCCCGGCGACCCCGCCGAACACCTGGCCAAGGACCAGGACCGCGCCAGCGTAGACGCCGGCCAGGAGGGCGGTGAGCAGCCCATAGACCAGGGTCCGGTTGATCAGCCGGTCGATGTCATACAGGCGATAGCGCAGAACGGCGATGCCAGCAGCGACCGGCACCAGGGCAATGGTCAGTCCAAAGAACACGGTGAACGGGGCGACCTCGGGAAGCGCAAAGTCCACGATCGACCAGGAGAACAATAAGACGCCGGCATAGGTGAACCACTTGAGCTGTTGGCGCTCCACCCCTTGAGAGCGACGGAACCGCAGCACCAGCGAACCGGCTGCCGCGCCCGTGCAGACAAACACCAGGCCGAGCACCACCGGACCCAGCGCGCTGTGCTCTGGATCGGGGATCCAAGCAAGACCGATCGGGTTCCGGAGCTTGGTCCGCTGCCCCAGGTCGAGGGTCGGCGCGAAGGCGCTGAGGGCAACGGTCGTCGCGGTGATGGCTGCTGTCAGCCAGGCGACGGGGCGCCAGCGGGCCGACAGCAGCCGGCCGGTGGGAAACACCAGGACGGTGACGATCGTCGCCAGGATCAAGGTTGGGAACCACCACCAGTTGTTGTACCAGGCGCTCAGCAGAGCACCGGGCAGCGGGTTGCCCCGGGTGATGTAGGCGTACTCGGCGTACTGCCAGGCGAAGAAGCCGGTGCCGGTCAGCAGCCCGATGGCCGAGAAGATCCAGCCGATGGCGTTGCCGGGCCGGTGGGCCACGATCACCGCACCCACGACCATGAAGGCCGTGAGGGCCAAGATCAGCGAGGCCTGACCGCCCGGATCCCGCTGGAACTCGCCGTTGGCCACCATGAGGGGCATCCCCACGCCGACGCCGACCACGTAGATCGCCAGCATCGACCAGGCCACCAAGGTCCAGCGCTTGGCCACGGTGATGCCTCGCCTCCTCTGGAGCCCCAGCACCACCTCCACTGAAGTCACACCGCAGGCGTGCAGCAGCTCCCAGCCCCACAGTCTATGGAGACACCGTCCCGACATCGTTACGAGCTACGCCACAACGACGAGCGCCGTGCATGTGACAAGGCCCGTCAAGTGTCAAAACACCTCAGCGACGGACCACTAGCCCGTCCAGCAAGTAGCAGCGCGTCGCATGGAGTGGCACGGGCTGGATCGAATTCCGGATGAATTCCCGAACCTGAACCGGACAAGCCGACCGCCGTTTCTCCAGTAAGGCTGGCGAGACACCACGTCGAATATCGACTCCTGGGTGACGGCCCGACCCGCGGGCCGCCGCGTACCAAGGAGCACAGATGGCGACCGATCCATCCCCGCTGCGGCGCAGGAGCACCGGCACAAGATCGAGGTAGTGATCCGGACCCCGGCCAGGCCGAGCACCGGTTCGAGGTCCACCGCCAGGATCGGGTCGACAAGACGGCCCGGACGGCCGTGGCCCATTTCGTGGCAGCTGGGCAGCTGGCCGATGGCGACTACAAGCTGGCCCGAGCTCATCGCCCCTGTCTGAGCAGGCCCAAGCCGAGCTTGTCGCTGTCCCACCGCGCTCCGACCCGTTGACCGCTGCTTGGTCAGTCGGTGCTCGCTGTCGAGCGGAACTCGGCAGTGCCGAACACCCACCGTGCCGTTCGGGGGCGGCCAGCTGGATCCACGTCGTTCCGTCAGGCAAGCGGGTGTTCGGCACAGTGGACATGGTCGGGTTCAGGAGTAGTCACGGGGCCCGGTCCGCGTGCTGCACGGTGATGACCCTGCCGACGATCCTGAAGGGAGGGTCGATTGGCTTGTAGTCGGGGTTCGCCGGCATGAGACGAACGCTCCGGTCCCGCATGTACAGGCGTTTGACGGTGAGCATGTATTCGTCGGTGATCTCGCTTTGGAGTTCAGCGGCAACCAGTTCGCCGTCTTCGACGTCCTCGTCAACCCGCACGACCACAAGGTCCCATGGGAAGATCCCGGCGCCGGTCATCGACTGTCCCTGAACATGAAACGCGATGAGTTCGCCGGCCTTTCGTGGTACGCCGGGCACGGTGATGATCTGCTCAAGGTCGGCATCGATCACCACCCCCTCGCCAGCCGCGATGGGGCCGCCGTCACCTGGCAACCCCGGCCCGAAGGAGTGCTCGCTCTGTTGAGGTGAGATCGACCACCCGCACTCCATGGTCAAGGATCGCGGATGGGTCGAACATCTATTCGACTAGCTCACCTGTCAACCTGCCCAGCCAGTGACGCAATCCATGACCGACCAGTGAATCTCCCGATCACCAGCTCAGACCCCAGAGCGCTTCTCCCGTTGGAAGTCACTCAGGTCCAGATGACATCGGCCGCCTGCACTACGATCACGTCACCGAGGACCTGGTATCCGACCACGATCTGTGGGAGCACCAAGACATAGGCGTCGCCAGCGCGCGGGTCGCGGAGGCGATGGATCTCAAGTGGTGAACCCGGGTGGGGCAGCGGGCCATAGCGCAGCAGAACCTGATAGGCATCGGCCAAGACCACCCGCTCTGCATCGGCGTACTGCTCAACCTCTTGCCGGAACTCGTCGGCCTGCTCGACCTGCCAAGGCACCGAGTCTAGCCTTGAGGGTGACGCAGCTCATCGAGATCGATGGGCACGCCACGCTCCCGGCGCTGCATGCGCCTGATCGTCGCTTCATAGCCTGGCCGGCGTTGGAGCCGGATCGTCGCCGCCCATGCCGCGAGCACCCGCTGGAGTTGACCGAAATCCTTGGTGCCGGCAGCCACGGCCAAGGCCTCGGTAACCTCTTCGATGAAGCGCTGCCGATCACCTGGACGCACCTGACGTAGCAGCTCGACGGCGTCGGCCGGCAGCTCGAAGTGGTCTCCGTCGACTCGCGGAGCCATGCTCACCGGCGACCTCCTCCGCTCCGAAGGGACTGGCTCGGAGTGTGCCAGACGATCAGGGTAGTCGCTTGGCACTCTCCACACCGTGGGCTACCGTGCCGGCGACTCGAGCATGAGAAAGCGCCGCTGAGCAGGCGCGACGGAACCGTGCCGCCCGACAGATCGTCGCCGGAGCGACAGAGCGTTGCGGGCAGGAAGCAAATGACCAACAAGTCCCTTGGAGCACCATTTCACCGTTGACTACGCCGACCCCGACGCCGGGTGGCGAACTGCCATCCAGCAGGTGGGGTGTTGTACGAAACGCTCGCAGCGGACGGGTCAACACTGCAAGTCAACGTCGACAACACCGCCGTCGCGTTGCTGCTCATCGCGATCAACCGTTCGCTGGAAGATGAGCATGTAGCGGTCACTGGCGACGAGAAGGCATTCAATTCGTGGCCGCCGCGCGGAGGCGCGATCCTGTGGGGCCGGGCCGGTTGACGTTCGAGTTGTTGCGCTGCGCATACACGCCAACACCGCTCACATGGGAGCCAGCGACGTCGAGGGTGGGGGTCGCAGGGCCTATCATCTGCGTCGAGAACCATGCGACGTTGCGCACGTTGCTACGGGTGCTTCGCGGCTGCTCATTACCCCGATGGGTTGCTGTCGCATGGGTACAAGGCCGCAATACCGCCCCGCTCGAGTCACTCGCGGACCTTCCGTTCCGGATCACTCGCCTGGACTACCTCGGGGATTTGGACCCGGCTGGGTTGGCGATCGCCGCAGCCGCATGCGCGACCGCCAAGCACGCCGGGGTGCCTGCCGGTCCAGCAGACCGGCTCTGGGCACTGCTCCTCGACCAGCCCACGCGCGTAGGTAGCGAGGCGGACGAGATCGATGCACTTCGGCTGGTCGGGTGGCTCCCCGAGCAGCTTCGCGAGCGTGCCAGTGCATTGCTCGTCGCTGGACGCGCGATTCCCCAGGAGGCGCTGCGTTTCGACGTGGTCGCCGACGTGCTCGACCAGACGTCCGCACATGGCACGATCAGTCCAGACTAGATAATGACAGCGAACGTGACCGGAGTGGGGCTGTACTCGCGTCGGAGAACTCCTATGAGTTGCGGTGGTTCGAGGGAGCCGGCGCGCACGGGTATGCTCTAGAGCGCGTCGCATTCTCGTCGCCCAGGCGTCCAAGAACGGCCTCTGAGCTGAGGAAATGCGACGAGGGCGTGTAGCTCAGCTGGCCAGAGCGCGTCGCTTACAACGAC
>DATDKX010000580.1:0-5366 GCA_036519615.1 Propionibacteriaceae bacterium | reverse complement strand
GCGTTTAGTCAGGGCTGTGCTTGGCCCGGTGGACCGTCGTGACTGGAAATTCGAACCTATCCAAAGACAAGGCGGCCAGGCTACCCTTCTGCGTCAGGAGGTTGGCGATGCGAATCTACGAACTGCTCCGCAGCAAAGGCTTCGATGTCATCACCGTCCGGCCGACGACAACAGTGTCTGAAGCCCTCGCGCTGCTCAAGGAGTACAACCTCGGGGCCGTCGTGGTATCCACTGACGGAAAGGAAATTTCAGGCATTCTGACCGAGCGCGACGTGGTGCGTCGGCTCTGTGATGGACCTGATTTCTTGGACTCACCGGTCTCAGATGTGATGACGAATGAGGTCCTCACGTGTCGACCGGACGAGTCGGTTCAGTCGTTGATGAACACCATGACGGAGCAACGCATCCGTCACCTGCCGGTGGTGGATGATTTTGGACGACTGTCCGGTCTGGTGAGCATCGGTGATGTGGTGAAGTCACACATCTCGCAGATCGAATTTGAGCGTGATCAGCTGGAGGGCTACGTCTCACACAGCTGAGATAGTCAAAAGTTGATCATGTGGCCGGAGATGCCGTGGGCGACTTCCTTGAGCGCCTCGGACAGTGTTGGGTGCGCGTGAACGTTACGCGCCACCTCTTCAGCGGTGAGATCCCATAGTTGCGCCAGCGTCAGCTCCGGCAGCAGCTCGGTCACATCCGGTCCGATCATGTGCAGACCGAGGATCTCGCCGTATTTTGCGTCAGCCACCAGCTTCACAAAGCCCGTCGCGTCACCTAGACCGTGTGCCTTGCCGTTGGCGCTGAACGGAAACTTCGCGGTCTTGACGTCATAGCCCTTCTCCTTGGCCTGCTGTTCGGAGTACCCGAACGAACCGATCTGCGGCTGGCAGTAGGTAGCCCGCGGAATCATGTCGTAGTTCAGCGGCATGGTCTCTGCGCCCGCAATGGTCTCCGCAGCAACGACTCCCTGCGCTTCGGCCGTATGGGCCAGCAGCAACTTGCCGGTGCAGTCGCCGATGGCATAGATGTGCGGCACGTTAGTCCGCATGTAATCGTCGATCTCGATCGCACCACGATCGGTGAGCTTCACGCCGGTGTTCTCCAGCCCATAGCCCTCGGTACGCGGTGCGAAGCCGATCGCCTGGAGCACCTTGTCGGCTTCCAGAATCCGGCTGTCGCCGCCGCCCGTTGGAGAAACTGTGACCTTGATTTTCTCGCCTGAGTCATCGATTGCCTCGACCTTGGTGCCGGCGAGCACTGTCACCCCAAGCTTCTTGTACGCCTTCGCAAGTTCGGCGGACACCTCCGGCTCCTCCAGCGGCACGATTCGATCAAGGAACTCCACCAGCGTCACCTGTACGCCGTAATTCGCCATGACGTAGGCAAACTCGACCCCGATCGCGCCAGCCCCCGCGATAATGATCGACTCCGGTAGGCCGTCAGTCATGATTTGCTCTTCGTAGGTGACCACGCGCTCACTCAGCGAGGTCCCGGGCAGCAAGCGCGTCGTTGCCCCGGCCGCGATGATCACGTTGTCGAACGTGATCGTCTCGGTGCCATTCGGCCCTTCGACACTGAATGTGTGGTCGTCGGTGAAGGTGGCCCAGCCGTCGACCTCGGCGATCTTGTTCTTCTTCATCAAGTAGTGCACACCCTTGGCCATTCGATCAGCTGCGGCACGGCTGCGCTTCCACGCCGCGCCGAAGTCAAATGTCACATCGCCACTGATTCCGAAGACATCGGCCTCATGATTGAAGATGTGTGCAATCTCTGCGTTCCGCAGCAGCGACTTCGTCGGAATACATCCGACGTTGTTGCACACCCCGCCCCAGTACTTCAGCTCGATAATGCCGGTTTTCAGACCCAACTGTGCGGCACGGACCGCAGCGACGTAACCGCCGGGGCCAGCGCCGAGGACGACGACCTCGAAGTGTGCACTCATGGCCCAACTTTAGGTTCCCCTCTTGGGGGCCAGGCAGTGGGCCTGCTATGGTCGTGGCCCGTCACCGAGCGACTATCACAGGTGGCCAAATCCGTCCAGCTGGCCATCAAATCGGTGAGTTGTCCGAAAACTATCTCATATATGAGTTATGGTGCCGGGGTGACTGACAATGACTGAAACGTACTTGGACCGGATCGGCAGCTTGATCCGTGATGCACGGAAGCACCGTGGCCTGACACAGACACAGCTTGCCGACGTTCTTGGTACGAGCCAAAGCGCTGTGCATCGCATCGAGGCCGGCAACCAAAACCTCAGTCTGGAGATGGTGAATCGCATCGCTGAGGCGCTCGATTCGCCGCTCATTTCGGTGGGCAGCGGGCCGCAGCACTTGCGCGTCCAGGGCGGCGCAAATCTCACGGGCAGGATCGGAGTGCGCTCGTCGAAGAACGCCTCAGTCGCATTGCTGTGTGCCTCCCTGCTCAATCGCGGCCGCACCATCATTCGCGGTATTGCCAAGATCGAGGAGGTCAACCGGATCGTCGAGGTGCTCACCAGCATCGGGGTCAGGGCCACCTGGTCAGCTGACGGTAATGATCTTGAGCTGGTACGGCCGGCAGAGCTGTCACTGGACGAGATGGATCTCGAGGCGGCACGGCGTACTCGCTCGGTGATCATGTTCCTGGGTCCGATGCTGCGCTCCTACCCAAACTTCAGACTGCCGTACGCCGGAGGGTGCGATATCGGGCGGCGCACCATTGAGCCGCACCTGCAGGTGCTCAGGCGTTTTGGGTTGCACGTACACCCCACTGACGGCTTCTACCACTGCACAGTGGACGAGTCGGTCGAACCGGCGCGGCCCATCACCCTGACCGAGCGCGGCGACACGGTTACCGAGAACGCGCTGCTGGCTGCGGCACTCTCGCCCGGGGTGACAGTGCTGCGCAATGCCAGCCCGAATTACATGGTTCAAGATCTCTGCATCTTCCTCACTCATCTCGGCGTTGAGATCGATGGCATCGGAACAACAACGCTGCGGATTCACGGGGTCGAGAGCATTAATACCGACGTAGAGTTTGCGCCCTCCGAGGACCCCATTGAGGCGATGAGCCTGCTTACGGCAGCCATCGTCACCCAATCAGACCTGACGATCGAGCGAGCGCCCATCGAGTTCCTCGAAATCGAGTTGGCGATCTTGGAAGAGATGGGTTTGGACTATTCCCTTGGCGAGGAGTATCTGGCAGCAAATGGCCACACCCGGCTAGTGGATCTGACCGTTCGACCATCCGAACTGCGCTCCCCCATCGACAAGATTCACCCGATGCCGTTCCCTGGGTTGAACATCGACAACCTTCCGTTTTTTGCGGTGATCGCCGCGACTGCCCAGGGCAAAACGATCATCCATGACTGGGTTTATGAGAACCGGGCGATCTATCTCACCGAGCTGAACCGGCTGGGTGCCCGGGTACAGCTGCTGGATCCGCATCGGGTGATCGTTGAAGGCCCGACGCGGTGGCGCGGTCAGCAGGTGGTGTGTCCCCCTGCGCTGCGGCCCGCGGTCTGCATCTTGCTGGGGATGCTTGCTGCTCGTGGGGAGTCCCAGTTGCGCGACGTTTATGTCATCAATCGTGGTTATGAGGATTTGGCCAACCGGCTGAATGCCTTGGGCGCCAACATCGAGGTCTTCCGCGACTGAGCCGAGATGGGACGCTAGCGCAGCCGTACCGGCTCAAAGCGATGGCTAGGACTGACTAGCTCATCTTGGGCGGCGATCAAGGCCAGTTCGGCGCGGCCCAAGCTCGCCGTGACCGCCAGCAGCCCATAGATGACATTCGCGGTGTGGGCGAGAGCCGCTGCTAGGTCCCGCTTACGCAGCATCGTGAGCAGGAACGTCGCGGCTGTGACGTCTCCGCTGCCGGTGAAGGTGCGCGGTAGCCGTGGCGTGGACACCAGCCAGGCGCCGTCACCGTCGACGGCGACCATGTCGATGGTGTCGGGATGGCCGTCGCGACGGACCACGCTAGTGATCAACACGACCTCAGGACCGAGGCTGCGTGCGGCATCGGCCGCGTGGAGTACGTCCTCCATCGTCAATACCGGCAGACCGATCAACGCAGTCAGTTCGAACTGGTTGGGCGTAATGATCTGGGCGGCAGGCACGACGCGTTGTCGCATGAACTCGGCAATCCCGGGTCGGACGTAGCTGCCGCGATCTTCATCGCCCAGCACAGGGTCGCAGCAATAGATCGCGGCAGGATTGCGCTGCTTCACCAAGGCCACCGCATCCAAGATCATCGCGCCAATGTCCTCGCGACCCTGATAGCCCGAGAGCACCGCATCGACTTCGCCAAGTACGCCGCGCTCGTCAATTCCTCGGACGACATCGCGAAGATCTGCGGCGCTCAACAGCGGTCCTCGCCAGGATTGATAGCCGGTGTGGTTGGAGAAGTGCACCGTGTTCACCGGCCATACCTCCGCACCCATCCGCATCAGCGGAAAGGTGACTGCGCTGTTGCCGACATGCCCGTACGCCACCGATGACTGAATCGACAAGATCGTCGTCACCAGCGTCATTCTGGTGGTCGAGACGCCAATTTGGGCTTGAGCAGCGCTTTTTGGCGGCCCACTTTAGAGTGGTTGCCATGTCTCCCGGCGTCGATGACAAGGACTCCCGCGACGCTGAGCTACCAACGGTGACCTTGCCGCGTGCAGGCGAAGTTGCACACCGATCTGAATATGCGAACCAGCACGACCCTGAGCACGAGCATCACCACCACATCCTCATCGAACCCGAAGAAGATCGCTGGCGCTGGCGACGCAAGATCAGAGAGAACAAGCACCAACTGATGGTCTACCGCACAGCTGTCGGCATTCTCGGGCTCATCCTGATCGCTCTCGGCCTCATCAGCGGCCCAATCCCAGGACCTGGCGGTATCCCGCTCGTGTTGCTCGGCCTGGCCGTTTGGTCCAGTGAGTTCGAGTGGGCCCACCAGTTGATGATGTGGTTCAAAAAGGAACTGCACCGCTATCGCACGTGGCCCAGAACGACCAAGGGCGCCTTCTGGGTAGGCTTCTTTGGCTGCTGCGGACTCTTCGGATATGTCTATCTGCTGGCACTGGGCATCCCTCGCTGGATGCCAGGATCTGTCGAGGCGCTTCTGCAGCAGCTACCCGGCCTATAACGTCACAGGCCAATGATCCGCTAAGCCTTCGAGGCCCCAGGCACAATGAGCGCATGAGGGCCGCTGATTATGCGTACTTCGACGTGCCCTTTACGGCTTTCGCGCATCGTGGCGGAGCCACCTACGAGCCGAATCTCCATCGCGAGAACAGCATGTACGCATTCAAGCAAGCGGTCGCGCTTGGTTACCGCTACTTAGAAACTGACGTGCACGCCACCCGCGATGGCGTACTGCTGGCCTTCCAT
>DATDKX010000579.1:0-10879 GCA_036519615.1 Propionibacteriaceae bacterium | reverse complement strand
CATCATCTCCCCCGGCATCGCCGCCACCGCACTCATCTGCTTCATCTTCGCCTGGAACGAACTACTCCTGGCCAACACCTTGACCAGCGTCATCGCCGGCACCGCGCCAGTCTTCCTCACCAGCTTCGTCACCTCACAAGGCCTATTCCTGGCCAAAGTCTGCGCCGCCGCCACCGTCGTCTCCCTACCCGTGATCATCGCCGGCTTCGCCGCCCAAGACAAACTCGTCCAAGGCCTCTCCCTCGGCGCAGTCAAATAAAGGCGAGGATCCTTACGATTGCGCTGAATCAAGCAGCCTTGGTTGAGTCGAGCCGCTGCCGCGGCGCAGCAAGCGCGGCAGCATCGAGCGAGAAAAGCGGTCAGGCTGCGTCACTGGAGGACGGCGACAGCGCTGCGATAACTGTTTCGGCCGAGACGGGCATTGAGAACATGGGGAAGTCGTAGGTGATGGCGTTGTCGTGCTCAGCCTGCGACGTGGCGGCGACGCAGTCTTTCATTCACACACCTTGAGTCGCGTTACGGTGATCATCCTCTCCGACCTCTTTGTCAGAGCGGCGTAAGCCCGAGCTAAGACCAGCAGCCAACAAGGTGAGCCAGGCGAAACCCACGCCGAGCGCTAATCGCTGTAGGAGGCCTCCGTACGGGGTCAACGCTGGCGAGCCTTGGCCGAAGGCGATGCTGGACAGCACGAAGAAGATCACCATTAGCGCAGCCGAGATCGCCGAGTAGACGGCCCAGCCGATCATCCGCACCTTGGCGAAGCGTCGCGCGAGGACGATGCAGGCGGCTGGCAGGGCGGTGAACACCGGTGCGGAGAACAAGTCGTGGAGCACGCGATGCAGGGAGGCGTGAAGCGCGGTCGGTGGCGTACCGGGTGGGTACCCGCTGATCGGATCGGGGTCAAAGAACCCGGCGCCCACCAGCCCGAGCCCAACCGCCATGATCAGCACGGGAACGGTACGGCCGCCACCGAGCGAGCGAACAGGTGATCGGACGCCCCAAGCAAAGAGGGTCACGAGGGTCCCGGTCACGATGAAGTTGAGGGCTTGCACCCAACCCTGTGGGCCGAACTCCAAAGAACTGACCGGGTGGCGCAATGGGTCGTAACCGGGCCGAAGGAAGCCCGCGATCGTAAAGAGGAGGAAGAACAGCGGACCGGCCACCATCCCGCAGGCGAGAAATATGGAGGGCCGCCTGGACGGCGTGGGCGGGGCAGAAGCGTGATCCGCCGGGAGGCTCGATGGCTGGTGCGTGTGCGTCATGCTCTTTTCGGCTCCTGGGCCCGGTGCTTGATCGCCGCGTTCTGAGCCGTCTGCTCAGCCAGCTGCTTCAGCGTTATGAGTTGCTTGCGCATCATGATCAGGTCGCCCCACGCCAGTAGGTGGAAGCGAACGTGCTCCCACGGCCGGGACGGTTCGTGTACGAGCAGGCGAACGACGAGCCGGCTGCCGGAAGCACTCTGCGCGGTCACGCGGTACGTCATAGCCACCAGGCCAAACCACCTCTCGGCCGTCGGTACGGCGCGGATCGTGATGTGTCTGTTTCGAGCGAAGTCAACGAGCGTGCCGACTCCGAATCCTTGGCCCGGCTCCAGCCGATCCAGACCGGCCGTCAACACCCGCGGACTTATCCGTCCCCTGTTGTCGATCCAGTCGTAGCTGTACGGGGCCACTCGCAACTGACACAGCCAGCGGAAGGTGACCGGCACCGGAGCTTCGATGTCGACGGCTCTGGAGAGTGCGCGCACATCTGTCTTCGCGAGCCGGTCGCACGGGTAGCCGGCAGCCAGCTCATCGGCCGTCGCCTGCCAATGCTCCGGCAACCGTGCGCCGCCGATCTTCGTGATCATTATTGGTGTCACCCTTCTGGATTGTCGCTGCCTGACCGGCCGTTGTGGTGCCTCCTGCCGTCAAGCGTGTCAGCCCGTTATGTTCACCGCATCGGCAGAGTTGCCCGGCCATTGCGCGCGCGGTTAATGCCGTCTCGTCGGAGGACGTCCACAACCGTATCGGCGCCGCGCAGGGCGCGGTCGAGCCCACTGCCGGTCCGCAGATCCACGCCCATGGAGCGTGATCGCACCAGTGAGATCGCCGGTATAGCTGTCGCCAAACCGGCGACTCCGATTACACGCTGGTGAAATCGCTACTTACGTTTCGCTGCTCTTTTGCTGCGGGGAGTTGTGAATTCAAGAAACGGGCCGGTGAAGCTCAGGGCTTGATCCATCGCACTCGCCTGTTGTGTCAACAACTCTCCGGCCTCTCTGAGGGCTTCACCAGCGGCGCGAGTGGTCTTTGCGGCTTGCTTGAGGCCCTCCAAAACCTGCCGCATAGGAGCAAGCGCTTGTTCGGTCAGTTCTCGCTGGAATTCTGCTTGTGCTTCTAAGGTTTTTTGGACGAGATCCAACTGTTGCTGCATGGGAGCGAACATCATCTTCCAAAGCTCGGGCGCATTCGAGCCAAGGCCAATCTTCTGAAACTGCTCGACCATGTCCAGCCAGGCTGTCATCGGATCATCCACAGTGGCCACGTCATCCGCCCCTTGCGCTCGCTGTTTGTATTGGACTCTAGCCGGTCCATGCAGGCTGCGGTGGCCGGCAAACATTAGACGGACCCGCCAGTCCAACGCGCGTTCCATGCCTGGATGACAGAGCCGAAGATTCTTAGCGGTCGAGGTCAGGACGCATCCGGAAGTCGTAGTGGTAGGGCAGCGGCCGGTCGCCGAACCCCGCGCGCCACAGCGCTTCCAGCGTCTCCCCCTCCCGAAGATCGGGCACTTCGAAGCCGGCTTCGAGGAGGGCCCTGGCCGCATCGCCTTGACCGCCGGCCAGCAGGGCTCGAGCCTGCTGCAAAACCACACGGCCGTGCACAGTGATCTCTTTGGGTGCCGCGTTGATCATCACCAGGCAGGCATCGTGTCGCCCGGCGGCCAGCAGTTGGTCGGTGGCCTCGACCAGGAGTGGCAGACAGGTCGACGCCTGGGCGACGGCGCGGGCGTACAGGGCTGCGGCGCTCACTTGATCTCCCTGGCTAGCGGCGAGCAGGGCCAGACCGCGAGCCGCCCACGGGGTCGACCTGATCTTGTCTGAGCTGCTGTAGCCGACACGGGCCTCCTCGAGGTCTCCACGAGCGTGGCACCGAATCGCGATCATCAGCTGGCCCCACCAGCCGTTTGCTGCCCGATCGAGCACCGCGCCCCAGCGGTCAGTGATCGGCGGTATCAGCACATCCGCGCCCGCGGCGTCCTGGTCCACTGCGCCCGCCCGAGCCAGCGCGCCAAGATGGCGGAAGCCGTCTGAAAACGGTTGTCCGAACGGGGTGCCCGGCAGATCGTCGGGGTGCTGGCCGCGTGCGACAAGTTCCGCCTCTCCTGCGCCAGAGCCAGCCGTCAATTGCTCTGGCGCCTCATCGGCCACTTCGGCTCGCCACCAGTGGTGCCATTCGTCGAGCTCCTCGTCCGGAATCGCCCCGGCTACCAGCTTGCTGAGCTCATCGAGCGCGTCCGCCCAATAACCGTGTACTGCTCCCGGCGCCGCTTCGATCGGCGCATACGCCTCCGCCCAGCTGATCTCGGCTCCACCCTCCAACCGCAGGTGCTCGAGTTGCGTCGTAGCCAGACCAGCCTGGATCTCCAGATAGCGAGATCCTGGTCCACACAGCCACTCCTGCCAGTGCCGCCCGCCGGCGGACGTGCCCCAGAGAAACAGCTTCCGGCCGCGCAACTGCGCCGTGGACGTCTGGACCAGCCCCCGGCCGTCCGCCTGCACGGCGGCAATCCAGGCCCGACGGTCGGGAGGCACCTCGAAGAAGTAATCCGCTGCGCGCTGCGCCAGCAACGGATAACTGACATCGGTGGCGCGGTCGTCAGGAAAGGGCATGTCGACCCGCGCGATTGATCCGTCATATCCCGTACGCCAGGCTCGAGCGGCGGGGGCCAAGACCCGCACGCCCGGCTCCTCGGGAGCGGCGATATTCGTCCACCAGTAGAGCGGTTGAGGTCCGGGATCGGGGTTACGGATGCGTACGAAAGCCAGCAGCAGCGGACGATCCGCCGGCATCAGCAGGTCGACCGAGAACACCAGATCCCGGGTGCGTTCCCACTCCCAAATTCGCAGGGCGCCCCCCCGGGTGGACCGCACACTGCCCGCGAAGACCGGTCGACTTGTCGTCGCTGCATGGCCGGTGGAGCCGAGGTTCCACTCGATCCCGCCGGCGAACCAGGCGTCGGTGAGCGCGAAGTTGGCGAACTGCAGCCGCCGGTTGCTGAACACCAGATCCCGATCGGTCGCTAGGTCGCGCAGCGACCAAAGCCGGCCTCCGGCGCCCGGAAGCACGAGCGCTTCCAGCCGACCGTTCGCCAGCCGAATTGCAGGAATGTCCTGTGGCCGCAAGTCTCGTGAATAGCCGTTCTGCAACGCGTAGGGCAGCGGATTGGCCAGTCGGCCGTACGCGATGCGCTCGCGCATCTCGAGTGACAGGTCGGGAGAAGTCGAGGGATCAGGAAGCCGCTGCAGCCCGGTGAACGGCGGCAGCGGCGACTCCGGGCCAAGCTCGGCTGCGAGTAGCTGCAGGGTGGTCTGGCTCACCACTCCGGGCGGCATGCCTCGACCCTAGCGATGGGGCAATCTGAAGAGGTGACCCGGCCGGAGACCCTTGGGTGGTGGATCCTGCACGTCGACATGGATTCCTTTCTGGCAGCGGTTGAAGTCCGCCGCCGACCAGAACTGCGTGGCCGCCCGGTTGTCGTGGGTGGCGACGGTGATCCCACTAAGCCACGACAGGTGGTGGCTACGGCCTCGTACGAGGCCAGGGTGTACGGGGTGCGTTCCGGAATGCCCATGCAGCGTGCACTCCGCAAGTGCCCTGACGCAGTGTTTTTGCCGAGTGATCATCCGGCGTACGACGCTGCCTCGGCGGAGGTCATGGACGTGTTGCGGAGCTTCGGGTACCCGGTCGAGGGGTGGGGCTGGGATGAAGCGTTCCTCGGAGCTCGGCACGACGTCCCCGAGGAACTCGCCCGCGTGGTTCGAAGTGCGGTGTACGACCGCACTGGTCTGACCTGCGCCGTGGGCATCGGAGACACCAAGGAACGAGCCAAAATGGCGACCGGTTTCGCGAAAGCGGCGCCGGAACATATCTATCGCCTGGACTCGACCAACTGGATGCGCACCATGGGCTACCGAAATGTCATCGAGCTCTGGGGGATCGGCAAGCGCACCGCGGCCCGGCTCGCCGATCACGGCGTGCGCACTGTGACCGATCTAGCCCTCGCTGATCGGGATGATCTTGCTGCCTGGTTTGGACCCACTATCGGTCCTCATCTGCGCAGGCTGGCCCGAGGTGGTGGGTCCCGGACGATCACTACGGAGCCTTGGCTGGCCCGGTCAAAGAGCCGCCAGGTGACCTTTCCAAGCGACCTCACCGACGCTGCAGTGATCGTCGATCATGTCGCGGCGATGGCCCGCGAACTTACTGCGGAGGTCAGCAGCGACGGTCGGCTGGTGACCCATGTCGGCGTGACTGTCAGGACTCGAAGTTTCTTCACGCAGGTCAAGACCGGCAAGCTGCCTGAGATGACGAGCGATCCTGACATCGTCGAAGCGGGCGCCCGCCAGGTCCTGGCACGCTTCGAGATCACTCGGCCGGTGCGTTTGCTCGGCGTGCGGTTGGATCTGCTAACGCCTGCCGCAACTTCAGGGGCCTGAGTGGTTCCAAAGTTCGCTGGAAACATCACTCCAATTGAGGCTTAGACACAGATCTGCGCCTGAATCGAGCATCTAGGGTGACGTTTCCAGCGGTCCAGGATTGGGTACCTCGGACAGGTTCTGGATAAACCTGCAGACCCATTACGACCTCGACGTCCAGCTTGAGGCCCATCGCGATGAGTTCGACAAGATCAGACCTTTGGTGGCGTAGCCTCGACTGCACGCCAGTCAGGACAGGAGGGCAAGCAGGATGAAGATCGGCTTCATCGGACTGGGCATTATGGGGAAGCCAATGGCCGCTAATCTCATCAAGGCAGGTCATGAGCTTGTGGTCAGCACCCACAACGAGGCCGCGGCTTCGGAGCTCGCCGAGCTTGGTGCTTCGACCGGTGTTACGCCGCGCGAGATCGCGGCGCAGGTAGAGCTCCTGATCACCATGCTGCCCAATTCGCCCCAAGTCCGTGATGTCGCACTAGGTCCCGATGGCATCGTGGGTGGAGCCCGGCCGGATTTGATCTATGTTGATATGAGTTCAATCGCACCCGCCGTCGCTCAAGATGTCGCCCAAGCCCTCGGTGAGCGCGGCGTGAAGATGCTCGACGCTCCGGTCAGCGGTGGTGAGCCGAAAGCGATCGACGGCACGCTGTCGATCATGGTCGGCGGTGATCGAGAAGCTTTCGACCAAGTCCACGATGTCCTTGCAGCAATGGGCAGCTCCATCGTCCATGTCGGTGACATCGGCGCCGGCAACACCACCAAGTTGGCAAATCAGGTCATCGTCGCGCTCAATATCGCCGCAGTATCAGAAGCACTCGTACTCGCTCAGAAGGCGGGCGTAGCACCCGGGGCCGTGGTCGAGGCCATCCGCGGTGGGCTCGCCGGTAGCGCAGTCCTCGAGGCCAAGGCACCGATGATGCTCGCTCACGAGTTCAAACCGGGCTTCCGCATCAACCTGCACATCAAGGATCTGAACAATGCGATGGACACATCTGAAGACATCGGTGCGCCGCTGCCGCTGACCGCAGCCGTACTCGACGTACTGAGGCTCCTCGATGCGGAAGATCACGGCGGGGAAGATCACAGCGGGCTGGTGCAGTATTACGAAGCCCTTGCCGGAACCCGGTTGGAAAGCTCCTAAACGATCAAGAAGTCCGCATTGGTCGGAAATTCGACATCTTGGTCGGCGATCACAGTGCGACAGGCTTGCCGGTTCTCGCCGACTCATAGACGCCGGTGATGACACCGATCGATTGGCGGTTGGTCTCAAGATCGACCCGGAGGGTCTCCTTGCCGGCAAGGGCGGCCAGGAAATTCTCGTATTGGCGGCGGTGAGCGTCGATTGCCAGTTGACCGGGGTTGCTGCCGGCGGTCTGCGCAGCAGCACCCGAGGCGTCGGGGAAGTCAGCGATCTGGTTGATTGCCGCCCCCGGCTCGCCGTAGGCACGCTCTTCGGCGCTGCTGCCGCTCGGAGTGACATGGACGAAGGTCAGCTTGTCGTTATCGATGACGATCGAGCCGCGGTCGCCGTGCACCTGCAGCCTGGCGCTAAGTCCGGGGTACGCGGCGGTTGTCGCATGCAGGACACCGAGAGCGCCGTTCTCGAACCGGACCACACCGACAGCGACGTCTTCCACCTCAATCCGTTCGTGGGCGAGGGTTCCGGTGTAGGCGAAGACCTCGACCGGGCGGCCCATCGTGGCCACAAGCAGGTCAACGGTGTGCACGCCCTGGTTCATCAACGCGCCGCCCCCGTCGAGCGCCCAGGTGCCACGCCAGTCGCCGGAGTCGTAGTACGTCTGGCCACGCCACCAATCGATCGAGGCGATGCCGCTGGTCAGACGGCCCAGCTCACCGTTGCTGATGGCCGCTACCGCTACCTCGGTGGCGGGGTCGAACCGGTGCTGAGAGATGACCGCAACCTGAGTGCCAGCGCGGCGCTGAGCGGCGATGATCTCATCGGTCTTCGCCACGGTAGTTTCGGCGGGCTTCTCGATGATCACGTGCTTGCCGGCCTTGAGGGCCTCGATGGCTATCTCGCCGTGTCGGCCGGTTGGGGTGCAGACCGACACGACGTCGATGTCAACAGCCTGGAGTGCATCCTTCAGCGAGGTAAAAGCCGTCCCGCCATACTCGGCAGCGAGCTTCTCGGCACGTTCCGGGTGGAGGTCGACGACGGCGACCAGGTCGATCTGGTCGGCCAGCTCGCTGATCACCGCCCCGTGGATGGTGCCGATAACGCCGGCACCGACAAGCGCCAGCCGGATCCGGTCGCCGGATTCGTTGACGGTGCTCATGCGTACCCGATCCCTTCACTGTTGAGGATGTCAGTGAAGGCCTTCCAGGCTTTGGTGAACAGCTCGGATCCGGACAGGGCGCCAAAGGCGGTGTACTCGCCTAGATGCGGTTCGAGAGAGAAGAACCCGTCGAAGCCGTCGGCACGCAGAGCTCGAATGGTCTCGACGACCTCACCATCACCTGCGCCGGCGACTACGACCGTTCCATCAGCAAGTAGCGCGTCTTTGATCTGGATATAGCCGACATATGGGCGCAACATGCTGTAGCCCTCAGTAAAGGGCCGCACTCCCACCTGAACGAAGTTCGCCGGGTCCCAAGCCAACTGCAGATTTGGTGAGTCCACTGAGGTGACGATGTCTCGGCAGCGGCGCGGGATGTCGCCGTAGATCTCCTTCTCGTTCTCATGGACCAAGATCACATCGGAACCAGCGGCCGCCTCGGCCAATGCGCTCATCCGGCTGAGCACCTCATCGCGGCGGCTATCCAGATCAGTGCCTTCTGGAATGAAGTCGTCGGAGATCTCGTCGATAAATCCTGAAAGGGTCCACATGCTCGTCTGATCCTCATTCATCCAAATAGGGCTGTACTAATTCCAGATAGCGATCCGCCATCGTGTTCACAAGTTCGGCCGGTGGCGAGGCCCACAGATCGGCATTGAAGATTTCCACCTCAATGTCGCCGCGATAGCCCGCCTTGACGACAGAGCTCGTGAAGGAAGTGAAGTCGATGTGGCCGTCGCCCATCATGCCGCGAGCAAGCAGGGTGTCCGGCGGCAGGGGAGTGATCCAGTCACTGACCTGGTAGCTGACGATGCGTTCTCCGGCGCGCTGCACTTGCTCGGCAATGCCCGGCTCCCACCACAGATGAAAGGTGTCGACCACGACGCCGACGTCGCTCGGCTCGAAACGCTCGGCGATATCCAGCGCCTGGGCCAGCGTGGAGATCACACCGCGATCTGCGGCGTAGATCGGGTTCATCGGCTCGATGCCGAGCGTGACGCCGCGCTCATGGGCGTAAGGGACTAATCGCTCGATGGCTCTGGCGGCACGGTCCCGGGCAGCTTTCAGATCCCGATCGCCCGGTGGCAGCCCGCCCGGGACAAGTACCACCGTGGCCGCATTCAGTGCCGCAGCCTCATCTATGGCCTCCCGGTTGCGATCCTCTGCCGTCTGTGCCTCCTGCGGATCTGCGGTGGTGAAGAATCCGCCCCGGCATAGAGACGAGACGCGCAGACCCGAGTCTGCTACCAGCCGACGAGCCTCCTCGAGCCCCACCTCGGCAAGCTGTTCCCGCCAAATCCCGATCCCACCGAGGCCGGCATCGACACAGCCCTTGATCGCTTGCGGTAGCGACCAGGACGGGGCGGTTCGTTGATTGAGCGAAAGTCGGCTAAGCGCTGCTTGGGTCGTCATCGAGCCATGCCGGCCATCGCGAAGAGCAGGCCGAGGCGGTGAGCTGCACGTTCCGGGTCGGTGAGCAGTTGGGCCTCATTGGCTAATTCGAAAACACGGGCCAAGTGGAGGATGGAGCGAGCCGACTGCAGACCACCGACCATGAGGAAGCCGTCCTGGTGGCCGTTCAGCCAAGCGAGAAATGCGATCCCGGTCTTGTAGTAGTACGTGGGCGTCGCAAAGATGTGCCGAGACAAGGCCAGCGTCGGCGCCATCTCGCGGCGATAGCCGTCGATGTCATCGGCATCCAATGCGCTCAGTGCGGCCGAGGCGGCCGGCGCGATCGCGGCGAAGGCACCGAGCAAGGCGTCGGAGTGATGATCACCATCACCCTCAATGAGTTCGGGGTAGTTGTAGTCGTCTCCGGTATAAAGCCGGACGCCGGCCGGCAGCGCAGCGCGGAGTTCCTGCTCATGATCAGCTGAGAGCAGTGAGACTTTCACGCCGTCGACCTTGGCGCTCTGCTCGTTGATCAAATCGAGGAACGTGCGCGTCGCGGTCGGGATGTCGATCGAGCCCCAGTAGCCGGCCAGTTGCGGATCGAACATCTCACCCAGCCAGTGCAAGATCACCGGTTGGCTCGCTTGAGCCAGCACACTCGAATAAACCTGAAGGTAGTCCTCGGCGCTGCGAGCGACGGCCGCCAGCTGGCGCGAGGCCATCACAATTGCCTGCGAGCCGGCCGCCTCGACGAACTCGAGCTGCTCGAGATAGGCCTGGGTAACCTCGCTGAGACTGTCGGCTGGTGCCAGAAGTTGATCAGTGCCTGCACCGGATGCGATCCGCGCCCCATGCTCCTTGGCGAGCGCCGCACTCCGAGTGATCAACTCCTGCGTGGCAGGCCAGTCCAGACCCATGTTGCGCTGGGCGGTATCCATGGCTTCGGCAACGCCCAGCCCGTAGCGGAACAGGTGACGCCGGAACGCGAGGGTGGCGTCCCAGTCAATGACAGCTGGCGCACCCGGAACGTTCTCACCCCGTGGGTCAGCGACGACGTGGGCAGCGGCGAAGGCGATGCGGCTTTGGAAGGGCTGTGGATGTTCGGCCCAGGGTCGCGGCTCGGAAAGTTCGATTTCGCGCCAACCACCGCCCGCGTCGGGCAAGCCAACCGTGGCAGTAGTCGTGGTCATGAGGAGAACCGATCGATCGCGACCCGGCGTCCCTCGGCCGAGGACTTCAAGCCAGCGTCGCCAAGCTGCAAGCCGCGTACGCCGGCGGCCAGATCGTACGAATGGGGGCGACCGGCGTCCACATCGGACAGGAATTGCTCCCACTGGGCTCGGAACCCGTTGGCGAATTCAGCATTGTCCGGAATCTGCTCCCATTGGCTGCGAAAGTCCTCGGTCGTGGGCAGGTCGGGATTCCACACCGGCATGGGCGTACTCACTCGCGGTTGGATGCGGCAGCCGAACAGGCCGGCCACTGCCGAACC
>DATDKX010000578.1:0-5888 GCA_036519615.1 Propionibacteriaceae bacterium | reverse complement strand
GAGCTGCCGCAGTCCGCGTCGAGACACCCAGCTTCGCGAACAGGACGCGGACGTGGACATGCACGATGCGGGGCTGGCCACTAGGCTACCGCGGCGGTCCGCGAACCAACCCCCATCTTGCGGTAGATCGAACGCAGATGAGCGTTGATGGTCCGAGGGCTCAGCACGAGCTGCCGGGCGATCTCAAGGTCGGTGAAGCCGGCAGCTACCAGCCGCAGGACCTCCGTCTCGCGGAGCGACAACGTTGAGCTGACCCCCAAGTGGCTGCTGAGCTCGGATAGCTGCTCTTCGGCGAGCCGCGTCGCGTGATCTGGCGCGAGCGCACGGCCCGACTCATACGCCTCCAACCAGGCGGGTTCGCCGAGCTGACGGCGCACCTCACCGGCGAGACTGAACCGGGAGACGAGGGGAAAATAGGTCACCGTGTCGTACTCGGAGTGCCAGCTGGCGGCGGCGCCGTAGAGCTCGGCGGCCGGCGTCCACCGGCCCAGCTCGGCGCAGAGCCGGGCCACGACCTCAAGCACATCTGCCGAGATCGCCAACAGACGGGCCCGACGGTGAAGGTCCAAAGCCCGGGTGCAAGCGGCCACAGACTCGCGCCACTCAGCCCGCAGTTGGTGGGCGAGCGCGAGTTCGGTCTCGGCATAGCCCGCCCCGAGCGGGACGTCCAGGCGCGCAAACTCGGCGGCGGCCTTGGCGAGCCGGGCGGTCGCCTCGAGCAGGTCCCCCGCGAGCATGGCGGCCCCACCGATCGTCTCCAGACACCAGGTCGCACCCTCGTCATTCCCACAGGCGCGGTAGCGCGCGAGGCTGTCCACGCAGTCCCGACGGCAACCGTCGTAGTCTCCCAACAGCAGCCGAGCGTTCGCGCGATCGCAGATACTTTTCGCGACGCCCGCCGAGTCGCCGACCCGCTCGAACAGTCGTCGGGCCTCACGGAAGCGGGACATACTTCGAACCGGATCGGTGACGAACTCCCGGAATCCAAGGTAGTCCAGAGCCTGCGCTCGGGCACGCGCCGCATCAGGCGTATCCGGTCCCGACAGTGCCAGGGCCGCCTCCAGTCGCCCGACGCGATGCTCGAAAGAGTGGAGGCAAACAGCCAGAAGTGGTCCAGTCCGACGGCGAGGCGTTGGGCGCTCTCGGCATCGCCGCGGTCGATGGCCCAGACCAGCGCGGCATCGATGTTCGCGAGATCGGCGATCACGGGATCGGACCACTTCGGTATGATTGGGGTACTTTGGGCCGCGCCGGTGGTATCGACGAGGTCGAGGAAGAACCGAAGGTGCCGCTCCCGCACCTGGTCGGTGAATTCCAACCGGGCCAGGGCGTAGTTCCGGATCAGTTCGTGCACCTGATAGCGGGAACCGCCGTACGGGTCGGGGAGGCGCTGGATCAAGGCCAGCTGGCTGAGTCGGGACAATGTTCCCAGGTCGGCACCGGCGACCACTTCGGCCGCCTCGCGAGTGAAGCCGCCGACAAAGACCCCCAGAGCCTCAATCACCGCGCGATCGGTCTCGCCCAGCCAGCGCCAAGAACTGTCCAGCACAGCCTCGATGCTGCGATGCCGCTCCTCGACGAAACCGGCCGAATCGGACCCCACGATGGGGCCGACCCGAGCTAGGGAGCTCAACAGATCGCGCGGCGAGAGCACTCGGATCCAGCTCGCGGCGAGTTCAATCGCCAACGGCGAACCCTGGAGCGTCCGGCAGATCTCAGCCAGGATCGGACGGTTCAACTCGGTCAGGGCATATCCGGATGCGACGCCGGCTGCGCGGTCCACGAACAACGCCATCGCATCCGTCGGTTCATCTCCCTCGCCGGTCGCCGAGCCCAAGGCGGGAACACCGTAGATCTGCTCGCAGGAAAGTCCGATCGGCACCCGGCTGGTGGTAATCACCCGCAGATCGACACAGTCGGCCACAAGCTGAGCCAGCAGCGCCCGACAACCGGCCATCACGTGTTCGCAGTTGTCTAGCACCAGCACGGTCGGTTCGGAGCCAAGTGCCGCAGCCAGCTGACCGCCGTGTCCGCCGCCGATCCCGCTGAGACCGAGTGCGTGCGCAACCGCCGGCACGACACCGTCGGAATCGAGCGTGGCGGCCAGCGGCACCCAGCACGCCCGAAGGTCAAACTTGGCTCTCAGCTGCCGCGCGACGTGGACAGCGAGCCGCGTCTTGCCAGCACCCCCGACACCGCAGACCGTGACCACACCAGGCGATCGGAGCAAGCCGGCGAGCTCGTCGCATTCCCGCTCGCGTCCAATGAACCGAGTGAAATAGGTCGGCAGCGCGTCCCCGAAGAGCTCGGCATCGACCGTCATGGAATCCCTCATCGGTCCTCGGATCCGCGCTGGCCGCCCGGACCTACCCCCATGATCGCACCGGAGTGCCTAGTTGCACGCTCCCCCGACGTGGCGAACGGGCAACCACAGCACGGTCCGCTATCGACCATTCGATCGAGACCGATGACCGGTCGGCTCAAGGGGCCGCCAGCTCGTCCCTGATGGCCGACGGGTTGTGGCGACCCGCGGGGACTCGGGTTCGACGCACCTTTGCACCAGACTTCAGAGGTCCTTCACAAGCGTCCGCATGCTGGCAGGCTTAGAACGTGCGTGAGGGCGTGATCCACAACAGGAAGCTGACCCCGTATCGAGGACTAGACGAGGTACTGATCGACTACGCCCACACATCTCGTGCTGCGTTTGGGGACAACTTCATCGGCCACTACTTGCTTGGTTCACTGGCGATCGGCGACTTCGATCTGACGAGCGACATCGACTTCATGATCGTCACCAATAGCGAACTGAGCCGCGACCAAGTAGAACTCGTCCAGTCTGCCCACACGAAGCTGATCGCCCGGGATAGTCGTTGGGTGAGACACCTGGAGTACTCCATCTTCCCCCGGCAGAAGTTGTCCGAGAAATCGTCACCGTATGGGCCGAACGGGCGCGACGACTCTGCGGCGCGGCAGCTCTGGTACTTCAACAACGGCGGCTCGGCGATCGAGAGGTCTGACCACGACAACACGCTCGTGACACGCTGGACGCTGCGCTACAGGAGTAAGGCGGTGCTCGGCCCTGAGCCGGCGGCTTTCGCGCCAGAGGTGACATCGCACGAGCTTCGGCAAGAGATTAGAAACTCTATGCTCGGGTGGGAGAAGCTGTTCACCCCTGATTCTCCGTACAACAACCGCTTCCATCAGGTCTTCTTCGTCCTCAACAACTGCCGCGCGCTGCAAGGCCTTCACGAGGGCAAGATCACCTCCAAGCGCGAAGGTGCGAAGTGGGCTAAACAACACCTCGATGCTCAGTGGCACGCGCTCATCGACTACTGCTGGCAGGAGCGGCAAGACACCGGAATCAATGTGTCACAACCAGCGGATCCTCGAGCTTTCCAGCGGACCGTTGCCTTCATCGCGTACACGACACGCCTCGCTGAGGAGTATCAGCTGCCGAAGGACTAGCGACAGGTCGTCGCTCCGTGAGGGAGCACCAGCTCTCCGGTTCCTCCGTTCCCCCCTGCGTGCACCGCAGGGGGTCGGCTTGCGGCCATCGCTGCCGCTCAGCGTTCCGCTTCCGATCCATTGCGCTGTTTAGCCCTTGGCAGGGAAACGTGGCATGGCATGAGTCTGCGGCCCTCCAGAAGGGGGCAATGAGGAAGAAGCCCGACTGAAGGTTCGGGCTTCTTCCTTGGATTGGGCGTACCGGCCGTATCGAGTCACTGTCGCGTTACTCGGTTGGACAAGATTTCCGCGGAGTGCTGATTTGGGTGTTCGGCGACGGCGACACAAGGTGGCCGAATGGCCGTTGGGGTTCGACAAGTTGTGGCCGCATCATGTCGATGGTGCGGTAGATCGTGGATCGCCCGACGCCGAACAGTTCGGCGAGTTTCGGCTTGGGTGTAGTTGCCTGAGTCGTTCAGCTCGAGCAGGTGCTTGGCTTGGTTCGGCTTCAGCTTTGGCTGCTTGCCGCGCAGCCGACCCTTGGCCTTCGCTCCCTTCATTCCTTCTCGGGTGCGCATCTTGATCAGGTCGGATTCGAACTCAGCCACCATCGCTAACACGTTGAACAGCAGTCGCCCCACCGGCTCGGTGGGATCATGTATCGAGCCGCCGAGGCTGAGTTTGACGTTCCGCCTGGTCAGCTCGTCCAAGATGTCACGAGCGTCGGGCAGCGTGCGGGCGAGCCGGTCCAGCTTGGTAGCTACCAAAGTGTCACCGGCTCGGCAGGCAGCCAGTGCTAACCGGAGCCCGGGTCGGTTGCGGTTGGTACCGGTTAGACCGTGGTCGACGTAGATGCGATCATCACCAACGCCGAGGGCACGCAGACCGTGGCGCTGAGCGGTGAGATCTTGTTGCTCTGTTGATACGCGTGCGTATCCCACCAGTAGTTCAGGGCGGGGTCGCTGAAGGTAGGCCAATCGATCATGCCGAATTGTTGTTGGGGGATCGGTCGTTGGGCGCGACCTCGCCACCAGCCGTTGATTTCGGGCAATGTCGGCGCGATGAAGGTGTGATGAGCGGTGAGCGGTGGCACGTAGTCGAGGCCGAGATAAACCATCGGGCAAGCGTTGTCGTATCGGTAACTGCGGACGCCACGTTGCACCAGCCACGGGAGGCGCTCATAGCCGATAAGGTTTTGATAGAGGGTCTTCGCGTTGATGTTGGAGACCACGACGTCGCTGCGGATCTCGGTGCCGTCCGCTAGTTGCACACCGATGGCGCGTCTGCGCTCCATAGCACTTGACTTACGCGGGCGCCAAGCTGCACGCGCATTCCGTGGCGCTCGCCGAGCCGCTGCAGGGTTCTCGAATCTGGATCGTTCCGCCGCGTGGGTAGTGCGGGCTGCGGAGCGGCCTAGTCGCCGCCCGCACTGGGCTCCGGAACACGAGGCGGCCGGAGCTGGCTACCAACCACGCACCAGCCAGGCCCAGCCCGGATGACCACAAGGCCTACTACCCCGGAGCACAGCCGATCACCATCCGGATCACCGGCGACGCCGTGACCGGGCGGCTGCTCGGCGCGCAGCTCATCGGCGCCAAAGGCACCGAAACCGCTAAGCGGGTCGACATCTACGACCGCTCTCTTCCACCACATGACAGTTGATGCGTTGAGCGAGCTCGACCTCTCCGACACGCCACCCCTCGTTCCCCATGGGATGCTGTCCAAATGGCCGCCCAGACCTGGGTCCAAGATCACCAGCTGTCCAGCCATGAGCCGCACTAAACCTACGCTGCTATTCGTCTGTGTTCACAACGCCGGACGCTCCCAACTCGCCGCCGGTCCTCGCCCAGCGGTCAGTACAGCAGGCGGCCGTTCTGCCCTCCAAGCCGCGTCGCGGCTCAGCGGCGCCGGTGAGGGCGCGTCCTGCGCTGTCGTTGTCCTGCTCGAGATCGCCCTGCCCGTCACCGGTGCTGTCGCCGCGCTTGCACTGACGTGGGCTCATCCTCCTCGCCAGCGCAGCAAGCAAGGCCCGCGTCATCGTCGCCGCCGGGCTGCTGTCCACGGCCTCACGCACTGCCTCGTGTCGCGAGAGGGCTCACCGTAAGGGCACCGGTCGAGCGAGCGACTGTCATGTGCGTGTGAGTGCGGCCAAGCGGTCCTCGCCGGCGATTGGGTCGGCCTGCCACGGCACTAGCCACGTGCGGGTGGCCAGCTCGTCGTGAATCCGGTCGAGCTGGCGACGTTCGAGGGCAGCTCGGGCCTGCAATAGAGGGTCGCGCGTGCCACTGGCGGTAACGCTGGCGTTTACCACCCACCCGAAGGGTTCGATACCGGCCTGGCGGAGATCGTCCTGGAGGACTGCAGCTTCCGAGACCGGGGTCAGCTCGGGTGCCGTCACGATGAGCACGTGCGCCTGCTCCGGGTCTTGGAGACGCATTAGCGGC
>DATDKX010000577.1:0-3788 GCA_036519615.1 Propionibacteriaceae bacterium | reverse complement strand
CGACGGGAGCGGTCTGGCGCTCGCGGGACACGACGCGTACGAGGCGCTGCGCGTGGCGGCGGGCCGGCCACGGCTGGGCTTCGAGACCGATCATCGGACGATCCCGCACGAGGTCGGCTGGATCGGCCCGGCGGTCCACCTCGACAAGGGCTGCTACCGCGGTCAGGAGACAGTTGCCCGGGTACACAATCTCGGACGGCCGCCACGCCGATTGGTACGTCTACATCTAGACGGCAGCGTCGATGCGCTGCCAACGCCTGGGGCAGCTCTGATGCTTGATGGGCGTGCGGTTGGTTTTGTTGGCGGCTCCGCACGGCACTTCGAGCTAGGGCCGATTGCCCTTGGACTTATCAAACGCGGCACACCCCTGGATGCCCAGATGACCGTCGACGGCATCGCTGCCGCACAGGAACCCTTGGTCGATCCCGAGATCGGGCTCCACGTCCGCCCAACGCTCTGAGGGCGGGAGTAGGAAGCTGCGCTCGGTTAAGCGCCGAGTTGGGACACGGTTTCCTTGCATGGGCGGATCTCGCCGACCCGTTCACCGGCGCCGAACACCGGAGCGCTGGCCTGATCATCCAGGGTTTCATGATCAAATCCCAGCCGCTTGAGAACCCCGGCCATGGCCACCGGACGAGCCCGGGGATGCCCATCGCTGATCTTGATCGCGATGCCGCGGCCATCGGGCAGCCCGGCGGCGTAGACCGACTCGGCTCCGGCCTTCGCGACTAGACCGGGAATCGCCTGATGTAGATCGAGCTCGTCACGCTGCGTGCCTGACACGTACTCCGGATGGTTACGGATCGCCGTCGCGACACGGTACTCAGCACCGTCTGACGCACTCACAATGCGACCAAAGGCCCGCGCAAGGGCATAGAGCGAGATCGCATACAGCGGGGCACCGCAGCCGTCGATGGCGAGGTTTGTTGCCTGCTCGTGAGCAAGATCATCAATTGCCTGCACGATGGCCAGCTGAGTCGGATGATCAGGATCGCGATAGCTTGCGACATCCTCGTCGTTCAGAACGGCTGTCCTGAGCATTCCGGCGTGCTTTCCAGAGCAGTTCATCGCGAGCGGTGATTTGGCAACACCATCGCGCATGGCATCCTCTCTGGCCTGCTGATCCAGCGGCCACTCCGCGGGCATCTGCAACGCTGACTCGTCCAGCTCGGACATAGCCAAAATGCGACGTACCCCATCGAGCTGAAACGCCTCGCCTGAGTGCGACGCGCAGACCAACGCCAACAACTCCCCATTAAGATCAAGACCGGCGCGCAACATGCCGACCGCCTGCAACGGCTTGTTGGCACTGCGCGGGTACATCGGAGCAAAGTCGGCCCCAACCGATGAAGCCAAGCTGCCGTCAGGATCGGTAATGGCTACCCGGCCACGATGAACACTTTCGACGAAGCCATTGCGGACGACCTCGACCAGCACAGGATCGGATTCAAACGGGCTCACCACGACCTGATGATATGCCCAACCACCAGGCGAGCAACGTTTGTTTGCGGTAGGCGAACGGACTTCTGTCTCATTGCCCCTCAATGGGGGCTACAGCGGCCTAGTCTTCTCGGTGTGGACTGGCGTGATTACGATGCGGCGCTGTTCGATCTGGACGGCGTGCTGACCCCGACTGCCGAGGTACATATGCGTGCCTGGCGGCGGCTCTTCAGCGACTTCTTGATCAAGCGCGGTATCGACCAGCCATATCTGGAGAGCGACTACTTCAACTACATCGACGGCAAGCCGCGTTATGACGGGGTTCGTGCGTTTCTTGCGTCGCGGGGCGTTGAACTAGCCGAGGGCGATCCCAATGACAGTTCCGACGCCGAAACGGTCTGCGGCCTCGGCAATCGCAAGAACGAATTCTTCGGTGCGGTGCTGCGCGAAGAGGGCGTTCGACCCTATGCCGGGTCCGTACACTTGCTTGATCATCTTGCCGAGCGCGGCACCAAGGTTGCGGTCGTGACGTCATCTAAGAATGCGACGGCGGTGCTCGAGGCTGCGGACCTGCGCCCACGGTTTCGCGTAATCGTCGATGGCAATGTTGCAGCCGAGCGGGGCCTGCGCGGAAAGCCGTCTCCGGATACGTTCGTCGCGGCTGCCGACCAGCTCGGCGTACCCGTCGAGCGTGCCGTGGTGTTCGAGGATGCAGTCTCCGGCGTGGAGGCCGGACATGCCGGTGGCTTTGGACTGGTTGTCGGCGTCGACCGTGGAGCTGGCGCTCAGCGGCTGACAGATTTCGGCGCCGACGTCGTCGTTGTTGATCTTGCCGAGCTGGCGGCATGATGACCCGCCGCAGCCCCGACGATCCGATCAGCGCTGCCGACCCGCTCGATCGCAACCGTTTCCCGATCGATGAGTGGAAATTCATCGAGGCTGAGTACAGCGCGGATGATCTTGGTGTTACCGAGTCGCTCTTTGCAGTCGGCAACGGTTATCTGGGCATGCGCGGCAACGTTGAAGAAGGCCGTGAGACTTTCTATCACGGCACGTTCATCAATGGGTTTCATGAAACGTGGCCGATCCGGCATGCCGAGGAGGCCTTCGGCTTCGCCCGCGTAGGTCAGACGATTGTGAACGTCCCGGACAACAAAACGATCAAGCTCTATGTCGATGACGAGCCGATGTTGCTGTCGGTTGCTGATCTTGAGGCGTACGAGCGGACGCTGGACTTTCGTGACGGTGTGCTGCGTCGCGACATCGTCTGGCGGACGCCGGGCGGCAAGCGCGTCAAAGTGTCCTCCACCCGCATGGTGTCGTTTACTCAGCGGCACTTAGCGATCATGACTATGGAAGTCACGATGCTGGATGCCGAGGCTCCGGTGGTGATCTCCTCGCAAACTTTGAACCGCCAAGATGGTCGCGACGAGTACCACGTGCGATCAGCTGCCATGGGCACCGGGCTGGATCCGCGCAAAGGGGCGCCCTTCGAGTCCCGAGTACTCGAACCGCAAAGCCACTGGTGGCAAGATCAGCGAATCATCCTCGGCTACCGCTGCGCCAACTCCAAGATGACGCTCGCCGTCGGAGTTGATCATCAGATAATCACCGACAATGACTATCGCACTTTCACTAGCGCGGATGAAGACACCGGCAAGATGGTCTACCGAGTGCAGGCCAAACGAGGCGAGCCGATCAAGGTCACCAAGGTTGTCTCCTACCACACTTCGCGAGGAGTGCCTTCTCGGGAGCTCGTTGACCGCTGCCGCCGAACCCTTGATCGGGTGCTGGAGCGCGGCGTGGAACCGGAATTCGTCGCTCAGCGGGAGTGGCTGGACAAGTTCTGGGAGCGGTCCGATGTCGTCGTGCATGGTCAGCCGGCCTTGCAGCAGGCCATTCGCTGGAATCTGTTCCAGATAGCGCAAGCCGCCGCACGCGCCGAGCAGTCAGGAGTGCCCGCCAAGGGAGTAACCGGTACGGGTTACAGCGGGCACTACTTCTGGGACACCGAGATCTTCGTGCTTCCCTTCCTCACCTACACGTCGCCGCAGATGGCGCGGAGCGAACTGCGGTTCCGTTACAACATGCTGAGTGCGGCCCGCCGCCGGGCAGAGGAGCTTGCCCAAAGTGGCGCACTCTTCCCATGGCGTACGGTCAACGGCGAAGAGGCATCGGCCTATTACGCGGCAGGGACAGCGCAGTACCACATCGACGCCGATATTGCCTACGCCCTTTGCAAGTACGTCGCCGCGAGCGGTGATCAAGACTTCATGAATAAGGAGGGTGTCGACATCCTGGTCGAAACCGCCCGGCTGTGGGCCGACCTCGGCTTCTGGCGTGAGAAC
>DATDKX010000576.1:0-27754 GCA_036519615.1 Propionibacteriaceae bacterium | reverse complement strand
CGCTTCGTAGAAGAAGTCGAAGAGGTCGTCGTGCATCGGCACGACCTTCTTCATGAATTCGATGTAGCGCATCAGCCGGGTCATGTAGTCGGTCATCAGCTGGATGGTCGCCACCGTTCCGACACCGCCGGGGTAGAGCGTAGAGGGGTGGACGTGCCGGCCCTCCATCAAGCAGAACATCTCGCGCGTCATTCGGCTGACCTGCAGGGCCTCGCGGTAGAACTCGCCGGTGAACGGGTTCAGCGAACGCATGATGTCGCCGATCGTCCGGTAACCATGATCACCGGCATGCGGGGCCTCGGTGCTGTTCGCCCTCTCCAGTACGCCGGGATTTGTCTCGGCGACCATCTTCTCGCAGTAGTCGACCCCGACCAGGTTCTCCTGGAAGATGTTGTGGTCGAACATGTACTCGGCGGCTTCGCCGAGGTTGACGATCCACTCCCCCAGGTGGGGCGGCTTCACCCCGTACGCCATGTTCTGGCAGTAGCACGAACATGTCGCGTGGTTGTCACCGCAGATACCGCAGATACGGCTGGTGATGAAGTGCGCGTCCCGGGGGTCCTTGCCCTTCATGAAAATCGAGTAGCCGCGGAAGATCGAGCTCGTGCTATGGCACTCGGCCACGACCCGCTGGTTGAAGTCGATCTTGGTGTAGATGCCGAGGCTGCCGACGATCCGGGTGATCGGATCCCACGCCATCTCGACGAGACCTTTTTCGTTCTCGGTGAACTTGCTGGGCGAGGCCATGGTTGAGGTCATAGCGGACTCGGCTTTCTGAGCTGAGGTGGCGAGCTACCAGGTGCGTTTGGCGCCGGTAAGAAGCTGGGAACCGGGCTTGCGCCACTTCGGTTCTTGGTCAACCGCGCGTGTGGTGGCGCCGCGTAGCTTGCGCAGCGCCGCTCCCCAACCCCGAATCACATTGGTGGAGAGCTTGCCGCCGGGTGGTTCATCCATGAAGGGCATGAACTTGTCGGGGAAGCCCGGCATGGTGCAGCCGATGCAGATGCCCCCGACGTTTGGGCAGCCGCCCATGCCGTTCATCCAGCCCCGCTTGGGCACGTTGCACTTCACCACCGGCCCCCAGCAGCCCAGTTTGACGATGCACTTCGGCGATCCGTACTCGGTCGCGAAGTCCGCCTGCTCGTAGTAGCCGGCCCGGTCACAGCCCTCGTGCACCGTCTTGCCGAACAGCCAGGTCGGACGCAGAGCCTCGTCCAGCGGGATCATTGGCGCCTGGTCAGTGGCCATGTAGAGCAGATAGGTCAAGGTCTCCGACAGGTTGTCAGGCTGGATAGGACACCCGGGGACACAGACGATCGGAATGCCGGCCTTGGACTTCCACTCCCAGCCGAGGTAGTCCGGCACACCCATGGCACCGGTCGGGTTGCCGGCCATGGCGTGGATCCCGCCGTAGGTCGCGCAGGTTCCGGCCGCGACGATGGCCGTCGCCTTCGGCGCGAGTCGATCCAACCATTCGCTGGTGGTCATCGGTTGCCCTGTGGCTGGGTTGTTGCCGAACCCACACCAGTAGCCATCGTCGTGCAGCTTCTCGTTAGGAATCGAACCTTCGACCACGAGTACGAAGGGTTCGAGTTCACCACGGTCGGCTTTGAAGAACCATTCCAAGAAGTCGTCCGCGCCACCATTAGGTCCGCACTCAAAGTCGATCAACGGCCAGTGCACCGCGATCTGGGGCAGTCCCGGTAGGGCGCCAAGGGCGATCTCTTCGATGCTCGGCTGGGTGGCGGCGGTCAGTGCGACGGAATCACCGTCGCAACTGAGCCCTGCGTTGATCCACAGCACATGGATCAGGGTGTCTTCAGCTTGAGCCTGTTTGACCCGTTCTGCTTCGGCGACGGGCATCCTTGCCCACTTCCCGGAGGCGCCTTTGCCCCCTGAGGTGCAGGAGCCGACCGTCGGCTCGCTTGTGCAATCCCTGTGATCATCTCCGCACTTTGGCCCGGGGAAAGTCAAGAGCTCACAGGCGCTCAGTTGCTCTCAATCGCGGCAGCATGCCGCCCAGACACTCATCTCGTCGATAACGCTCTCAGCCACCCAAACCAGCGGTCCACGTTGTCGCCGCTCCGCGCCGACAGGGCAAGCACCTCGACGCCCGGCTGCAGCTTGCGGGCGTCTCGGGTCAACCGGTCAACGTCGAAGTCGACGTAGGGCAGCAGGTCGGTCTTGTTGATCACGATGAGGTCAGCGGCGCTGAACATGTGCGGGTACTTCAGCGGCTTGTCGTCACCTTCCGTCACCGAGATGATGACGACCTTGCGAGCCTCGCCGAGGTCGAACAGTGCCGGACACACAAGGTTGCCGACGTTCTCGATCACCACGACCCCAGTCTGAGGCGCCAGCTGGTCGAGGGCGTGGCGGACCATGGCGGCATCGAGATGGCAGCCAGCCCCGGTGTTGACCTGGACGCTGCGTGCACCGGCGGCGCGGATCCGTTCAGCGTCGACCGTCGTCTCCTGATCGCCCTCGATGACACTCAAGGTCAGGCCGGAGTCGATGATCGTACGTTCCAGCAGCGTGGTTTTGCCGGCGCCCGGTGAGCTCATCAGGTTGATGGCGGTCAGCCCACGTCTAGCCAGCCAGATCCGATTGTGGTCTGCGAGCTGGTCATTCTTGGCCAGCACCGCCTGCTCCAGCGTGATGGTGTGGGTGCGGTCATGGCCGGGGCCATGGTGGTGGTCGTGCTCTAGACGACCGTCGTGCTCCGGCTGATCCCCGTGCGAGTGGTGCTCGTGATCGAGGCGGTGCTGCTGATCGTGATCAAGGGGATGGCTGTCGGCCAGCAGGCTGACCTGCACCTCCTCGGCCCCGCACCCGCACGTTGCACACATGGCTAAACGACCTCCACACTCAGCAGCGCAAGTTCCCGGCCAGCCGTCACCTCAACGTCCGCGCTGCCGCATTCGCAGAGCAGGACAAAGTCATCCCCGCCCTGATCGGCTAGGCACGTCCGGCAGTGCAGCCGACCGGCAGGCTCATCGATCAGGAGCCGGGCACCTTCCAGCGGGGTGCCCTGCGCGGCGAGTTCGAAGGCGAACATCAGGGCATCTGGGATTACGCCGGAGAGCCTTCCCACCTGCAGCCGGACCGAACAGACCGTTTGCCTACCCGTCCGGGCCTGTACCGCCTCGACGAGGCTCTCGGCGATCGCCAGCTCGTGCATCTCCGCCTCCACGCTCACCATAGATCTCCTCCGGCGGGACCGGCAATGAGCGCGACGCGTCTCGTGGTCAATGGTGGGCCATGCAGATTGATGCGCCCGCCTTCGGCGCCGTTCCGGCAAGCGCTTTCTGGCTCAGGCTCGACATCGACGCGGCCATCAGACCTGTCCCGGCAGCCGGCGATACGGCAACGAAATGTACGAAGATCACGGAATTCGCCTCCTCGTGGTGCCAGGGCATTGCAGACTCGCTTCCAAGCTGCTGCCATGCCAATCAGACTGCTCGACCGCTTGCCGCACGGTGTAATCGCAGCTGTCAGCGGGCAGCTGTCCGACTGCGGCGCGCGATCAGCTTTCCGACCTCCCCACAGCAGCAGCCTTGAGTGATCAGGTAGGCAAGGGCAATCTCCACAAGCGCGGTCTTGTTCATTCGCGAGCTGTTGAACGTGTCGACGCTGAACGCCGACCCTTTTTCGCTGCGAGCCTCGAAAGCCGCGACCAGCCCTGGGCCTAACCGGCCTGAACCCGTACCGTCAGTGACGGGCACTTCACGGTCGTGAAGCGTGACCACCAGGGCGATGAGAGTGAGATTCGACCTCAGGTCATAGCTTGAGAGATTGGCCGTGGTCGAGGAGATGGACTCTGGTGGTCGGTGCCACACGAGCGACGTGCTCGGCGAAGGCGGCGGCCGGCCGATCGATCAATTCGCGACGCTGGGGCAGCCCGATCGGCCACCAGGTTCCCCAGTGCACGGGGACGGCATGATCTGGGTGAATAAGCCGGACCGCCTCTGCCGCCTGCTGAGGGTTCAGATGGCCCTGACCGAGGGTGGGCCCCCAGCCTCCGACTGGCACCAGGGCGACGTCGACCAGCGCCACCTCCTCGAACCCGAGGTCTGGACCAGTGTCCCCCGGATACCAGCAGCGGCGAGAGCCCTCGACAAGATAGCCAAGCGCAGGTCCGCGATGAGGGCTCCCGGGGTGTCGCCGGCCGTCGTGGTCGGCGGCCAGCACGCGTATCTGTAGGCCACCAAACTCCACAAGCTCACCAGGCTCGACCTCGCGGAGCCTCACACCGCGGGCAGCGATTGACTTGAGCAGGCGGCGCGAGCCTGCTGGGGCGATGAGATCCGCGGAGGGTGGGATCAGTCGGAGCGAGGGAAGGTGTGTGTGGTCGGCGTGTAGGTGAGAGATCAGACTGATGTCCGCATGCGCAGCGTCCGGGGGCGGAACTGGACCCCGAACGCGACGGAGATGGCCGAGGCGAGTGGTCAGGACTGGGTCGAACAAGACGGTGGTCCCGCCGTCCTGCCACGTGCAGGTGCTGTGGCCCCACCATGTCAGGGTGCCCGTCACGGCGCGACCTCCCCGCCCACCCGTCTCGAACTCATGAGGGGGTGGGTCAGCCGACCGACCGGCTGCCGCTGGGCTTTCGTCGCCCCATCCACATGGGCCCTGGCGAGGGGGCGGCCGAACGGTGAGATCCGGGTCACCGTTGATCTCCCTTCTGTAGTCGCAAAACTCTCGTCCTGATCACGCCGGCATCATTCGGTCCGCCGTGCCGCTTTAGTGTCAGACTCCACGGGGGCCGGATGCCAGGTCCGGTCGGTGTAATTTGCAGGTCAGGGCGTCCGCCGGTGCTTGATCAGATCCGAAGTCTGGCACGCCGGGCATACGGTGCAGATGCGGTGAACGGGCCTCGCTGTCTCGGCGGAGGCTAGGCAGGTGTGGTTGTGGTGTCCGAACGAGCGCAAGCGCAGCCTCGGACCGGCCTGCGCCTTGGTGACATCGGCCGGCTGGTCGTGGTGTGGCTGGCGTCGTCGGTTGCGTTGGCCATCGCTGCCGCCTTGTTGCCGGGCCTGACAGCCGTCGCGCCGTGGGCCTACCTGGTGGCGACGGCGGTTGCCGGTCTGCTTGGGCTGGCGTTCCGGCCAGTGCTCGTTCGGGTGGTTGCCCGCATTGGGTGGCTCGCGGTCGTTCTTGCCGGCCTGGTCGGGCAGGCGCTACTGGTGTATGCGGCGATCTGGATCGCGCCGGGGATCACAGCTACTTTCTGGTCCGCGTTCTGGGCGTCGTGGATCGTCGCCGCAATAGGCACCGCTGCGGCCTGGTTAGGGAGCGCCGGCACTGATGACTCGTTCACGTCTTCGCTGCTGCGACGCCGGGTGGTCTCCGAACCAGTCCCCGACCCAGAAGTGGACGGTGTTGTGTTTGTTCAGTTGGACGGCGTCGCCTTCCCGGTCCTCCGGTGGGCCATCCAGGCGGGCGGGGTCCCGACTATGCGGCGCTGGGTCACCTCGGGTGACTATGTGCTCCAAGAGTGGACGGCACAGTTGCCGTGCACCACGCCTGCCAGTCAGCTGGGGATTCTGCATGGCACGGTGGCGGGGGTTCCGGCCTTTCGCTGGTACGACCGCGACCTGGATCGAGTCTTGATCGCGAACCGGCCAGGAGATGCCGCGGTCATCGAGCAGCGCGCGACCAACGGTGCAGGGTTGCTTGTTGACGACGGACTGGCCTTGGGCAACCTCTTCACCGGCGACGCGCCTCGCGCCATGCTCACCATGAGCCGCCTCGGCGGGGGACGCTCGTCCGCGGCTGCCCGGGCGACGTTCGCCTGGTTCCTCACCAACCCCAACGGCTTCACCCGAGGTGTGGTGCGGACCGTCGCTGAAATCATGAAGGAGCGATGGCAGGCGGCCCGACAGGCACGGCTCAACGTCCTGCCACGCATCCACCGCGGATGGACCTACGCCGGCCTTCGCGCCGCCACTAACGTGCTGCAACGCGACCTCAACACCGCCGTCATCGCGGAGGAGATGCGCAAGGGCACCAAGTGCATCTACGTCGACTACGTCGATTACGACGAAATCGCCCACCACGCCGGCATGTTCCGCCCCGAATCACTGGCGGCCCTCGACGGCTTGGATCGAGTCCTCGGAACACTCGAGCGGCTCGCCGCGCACGCTGCCCGGCGCTACCACATTGTTGTGCTCTCTGACCATGGCCAGTCCCAGGGCCAAACGTTCCGCGACCGCTTCGGCGCCGACCTCGGCGAGATATGCACCCAGCTCATGCAGGAGGAAGTGGCCTCCCTCGACGCCCCAGTGGAAGAGTGGGGACGAGTCGAGTCCCTCGCCGAAGACCTCGCCGGCTCGGGGGTATCCGGCAGAGCCGCCAACCGCGCCGCCGCCGTGAGCAGGCGACACATCGACCAAAGCGCCGAAGCCGGGACCACCGCCGAAATTTCGGTGCTCGGCTCAGGAAATCTTGGCACCCTGTATGTGCACTCTCGGGTCCGGCTCACTCTGGAGGATCTCCAGGAACGCTGGCCCAAGCTCGTTTCCGGCCTCTGCGCCCACGAAGGCGTCGGATTCATCGCCGGCCTCGACGCGACAGGCCTGCCGTGGGCCCTTGGGGCGCACGGCCGGATCCGGCTCGACACCGGTGAGGTGACCGGACGAGACCCGCTCCAGCCGTACGGCGACCATGCCGCCCGCGTGCTCCGCCGGGCAGTCGTGATGCCGGAGGCTCCAGACCTTTACCTCAACAGCCGCATCGAAGACGCGACGCTTGACATTGCAGCATTCGAGCCTCTCGTCGGGGCCCACGGTGGTCTTGGCGGCTGGCAGGACCGCGCGATCCTGCTGACTCCTCGGACGCTCGCGCACGTCCTGCCGGAGAAGCAGATCGAGGGGGCCGACCGCCTCCACGCAGTGCTCGTGTCGATGCTCCGTGCGGTCGGACAGCGCAAGACGATACCGGAACAGCCTGCTCAGCGAAGCGGTCCAGGCGCCAACCAGCCAACCGACTCATAACCCGACGCTGATTGTCGGTACCGCCGCACGTCACGATGAGTTCCCTCCCCGGATGCCCAGGATGCGATGCTGAGGAGTGGTCGATCAGAGTCTTGGCCGCTCGTCAACGGGCCAGGCCGGCCGTAAGGAAGGTATTGATTTCGCCGAGTGCACGACGCGGAGAAATTATCGTCTGGGCGCAAAGGGCCGAGTTCGAGCCCGTCCTTCCGTCTCGACTGGGGCACGACCGTCGAGGTCGCACGTTAAGCCACGATGTGACCTCGGGCGAAAGGAGGCTGATGTCCATGATCACAGGCGAGCCCAGCGAAGACTCCGAGCCGGCATCCCACCGAGTGATCATCGTTGGGGTGGACGACTCGGCCGAGGCCGAGCTGCTGCCCAGTGGGCGGTGCGAGAAGCGGAGCTGCGGAAAGACGACGTGCTGCTGGTCCACGCGTACGAGGTGCCGAGCTTGCCCGCTAGGGGGGTACAGCCGGCTACCGCACGTGGGCGTCAGGAGCGCCAGGCAGTTAAAGCAGAGAGGCGCCGCTAGTTCCGGGCGGGACGAGATGATGCTGGCCGCCCGTCTCGACGCTTGTGATCAAACGTACCCATCGGCAGCCCGGAGGCGTGCTTCTTCCAGGCAACGCGCATGATCAAGCTCTTGTTGATCTTACAGCGTTGAGATAGCTATCGAAGGCGGCGCGCACGCCGGCCGCCAGAACGGGCAGATCGGGCATGCTGTCGTCGGCGAGCAGGGACACCGCAAACTGGCCGTCGTAGGAGAGCGCGGTCACGCTCAGCCGCACGCCGGCGACGAGCGGGGCCAGCGGCACTGCCTGCAGCAGCCGAGCGCCAGCGAAGTACAAGGGTGACGTTGGGCCAGGGACGTTCGTCACGTACAGGTTGATGTGTGTGGCTGCGCTCCGCTTGGCCCACGCGACACCCAACCGAGCCAAGCTGGCGGGGAGCGCGACAATCCCCGCAACCCCCTGATCTGGGCGGCTCTTGCCTGCGGCGGTGGCTTGCATGATGATCTTGAGTCGCTGTGCGTCGTCTGGCACACCAACCGGCAGCCGAGCGATGAACATGCCGCTCTCGCTGCCGGCACGCTCCCCGACCGGGACCGAGGCACGCAGCTCGAGCCCATCGCGGCATTCGCCACGCCGACTGAGCAGATCACGGAGTCCTGCCGTGACGGCAGCGATCAGCAGGTCATTGATAGTGCAGCCGCGCATATGCGCGGCTGCTCGAAGCGCCGCAATGGGGTTGCTCAGGACTGCCAGGGGCCGGTGGTACCCGATCGGACCCGTAAGTGATGTGGCGGGCGCTGCGCCTCCACCTGCGTGCGATAAGGCGCGCATCGTACGCGCCGATCGGAGCAACCGTGACGGGCGGAGTCCGCGTATGGCGCGCCATCTTCTCTGCAGGTTGTCCATGATCAGCTCCAGACCCGTAGGAGCCGGTTTGGGCCGCCATGCCCCATCGTCCGCAAGTTCTCCTGGTGTCCGGTCCAGTAGCGAGGTAACCAGAGCCACGCCTCGGAGACCGTCGGCGACGACATGGTGAAGCACCAACACCATGCCGACCCGTCCTCCGGGAAGCCCGGGGACAATGTCCAACCGCCAGAGTGGCCGAGTTCGGTCAAGTGTGATCAGCGAGCGGCGGGCGCACCAGTTGTGGAAGTCATCCTCATTGATCAGCGGCCGATCGGCCGGAGCCAGCACGACATGCTCGCTGATGTCGAAGCGAGGTGCGTCGATCCAGGCCGGGGTGCCCTGGCCGAGCCGGGTGGGTCGCAAGGTACGCAGCAACATGGGCGCTCGGGCCAACCGGGCTTCGACAAACGAGCGGATGCGGTCCAGAGCGATGGCACCCTCAGGCGCCGTCAACGGTGACCCTTCGACGACGCCGATGAGCGCAATGTTCATCGGTGCCGTCGCGGTCTCCGCCCAGAGTGCACACAGGTCTGGCACTGGCACCCGCTCGATGAAGGCGTCCGCGGACTCAGCTTGGTTGGCCGTCGGTATGTCGTGTTCGAGCAATGCCTTCACCCTCTGTAGGTCTTGGTCCCATGTGCGGCGCATCCACAGTCCCAAGGCCGGAGTGAGTAGACGCAGCATGCCGTGAGGCTGAAGTCGGGTACGGATGGTCAACTTGCTGCCCGTAGGGACCTCTTCCATCAGTCCCTCGCTCTGAACGTCAAGCACTTGTGATCGGCTGACTGCTGTGTATGAGTGGGGACGATCTATCTGGGCGTACTCGATCAACGCCTCCCCAACGCCCCGACCAAACGTCACGCGAAACGTCGTACCAACCCCGACAGGCTCTGGAGACAGCATCTGGGCGTCCAGCATTTGGGGATTCCACCGTGGCTCATTCCGTACGTCGACTACGAAGTCAAAGAGCTTCTCCGGGGGAACGGCGACATCGATCGTGTTCTGGAGGGCTGCCACCTCAAATAGGCCACGTCTCATGTAGTTCACTCCTCACTTGGAGTGTCCCGCGGAACGTCAAGAGGTGGAATAGGCCCCGTCCTGTCGACTACGACACCGCATTGGGCGTCAGCGGATTGACCCAGGAAAAGACCGGGGTTAGGTCGCCGTGCCGCTCAGGGATGAGTCTGGCGCCTCGGCTGCTGCATGATCATGATGATCTTTTTGGGCGCCGCGGTCGCGTACAGCGGGAACCGCGACCACCGGGCAGTTCGCATGGCTGAGGCATGTTCAGCCGCCCAATCTCAGGGCAGCCCGGGCCGAGGGTGACAGGTCCAGACCAACCACGATCTCGGTCATGTTCAAATCCTCTCGCTCGGCTACTACCTCCAGGATTGTGCGGTCACCGCTGAAGGGACGCAGCCGAAAGTCCCGTCATCGCGTGGGCGAAGGGCCTGTGTCTAGGTTGGGCCAGCGCTGCTCCGCTGGTTCAGTAATGCGACCACCTCGGACGTGACTTCCTTCTGGTGTCCGACCCATACGTGGCCACAGGTCGGATAGCTGGCGAAGCGGGCGCCCGGGATGTGCTTGGTGGTGTAGCGGGCGCCGTCATAGATCCGTGCAGATCATCCGCCACACCCATCAGCAGCCTGGGTGCGGCAATCCGCTCCTATTTATCGCGGGACAGGAAAGGAGTGACCGCGGCATCGTTCAGCTGTCCGAGCCGACGCGAGCTGAAAGGCTGCAATTGCTCTAGCAGTCTGGGTCGAAAGGCCCTACCCCCATTCCCGAGATCCGGGCATGCTCCTCACGTGCCGTCGGTGGAGCGGCTAAGCGCGGAGGACCGCCTTATCCTTTGGCCGGATGAGGTTTGGCCGCAGGACATCGGCGCTGTCGGCGTCTTGGACGGCGGCAGCCTGCTCGACTCCGACGGCCGCTTTCGGATGGAGGCTGCGAAGCGGGCGGTCGAAGGCCGGCTACACCTCCTCCCCCGGTTCCGTCAGGTCCTCTATGTACCCCGGCGGGGCCTCGGTGGGCCGCTGTGGGTTGATGCACCTTCGTTCGATCTGAGCGATCACGTACGTGTCGAGCCACTTCGTGCTCCGGCCGATGAGGCGGAGCTGCTGGGGGCGGTCGCTCGGCTGCGCCGGCGCCGTCTGGACAAGTCACGGCCGCTTTGGGAGATGTGGTTCCTCACGGGGCTCCCTGATCGCTGTATTGGCCTATTCCTGCGGCTACACCACGTCGTCGCCGACGGCATCGCCGGCGTGGCTGAACTTGGTGTGTTGCTGGATGCAGCATCGAGTTTCGCAACGCCACCAGCCCAGCCCTGGGCCGCCCAGCCCAGGCCATCGGCACGCGATTTGCTTCTTGACAACCTGGAGCGCCGAATCGCGAAGCTGCGGAGTGCCCTAAGGGGTGTCACACGGCCCACAGCGACCCTGCGCCGGGCAACAGCCGCGATGCCCGCTCTGCGTGAACTCCTCACAGAAAAACCAGGGCCTCAAACGAGCCTGAATCGGGTGATTGGCCAGGACCGCACCCTCGCAGTCGTGCGTAGCAGGCTGGAGCTGGTCAGTGAGGTCGCGCACGCCCATCACGCCAAAGTGAATGATGTGCTGCTGACCGTAATCGCGGCTGGTTTGCGAGGACTGCTACGCAACCGTGGTGAACAGATCGACGAAATCATCCTGCCGATCTATGTGCCTATCTCGCTGCGCCTGGGTCGGTCTAGTCAGGAGGGGGGGAATCTCATCACCCAGATGGTTGTCCCCCTTCCTCTTGGGATTGCCGATCCTCAGCTAAGACTGCGACGAATCGCCGCAGAGACCGCAAAACGGAAGGCCATCGGCCGTCCGTCGCTGGGCACGATGTTTCACAGCAGACTCCTACGAGGGGCGATGCTCAAGCTCACTGTTCGGCAACGGGTAAACGTCGTCAGCGCTGACCTGCCAGGCCCGCAGACCCCGCTGTACTTCGCCGGTGCGCGGCTGATCGAGGTCTTTCCGCTACTGAATCTCGTTGGGAACGAGTCCCTCGGGGTTGGCGCGCTGTCCTACGCGGGACAGTTCAACATCATGGCTGTTGGCGACGCGGATGCCTATCCGGACATTGATGTCTTCGCCGCGATCGCGAGCGACGATTTGCGGATATTGGTTGAGTCCACCGCTCGGGCCGGTGGCCGGCGCTCAGCACAGTGAATCGGCCGATCAGGTGCGGACGGAGCCGCGATGGTGCCGGATGCCGCGTACGGCCAGCGCCGCCGTGCCGACGGCTAGCCTGCTGGTCACCCAAGGTCGTGGGTTGCGGAAGTCAGGCCGCCTCTCGAAGGACATCACATCCAGTAAGAGGCGCGTGGCCGCTCGGTGTTTGGCCTCCTCCGTCGAACACCACACGGAGGTTCATCCCGAACTCGGGGAAGTAGACACCTGAAGCGAGTTAACGCCGGTCGTTTGCGACCACTTTGGGCGGCGGCGCAACAGCGCCCGGAGCGGCGGTCGCGGCAGGAACCGTGGCAGCACGCCGTTCCGCACGCAGCAGCAACACCAATGCCGGAAGCATCAGAAGCGAGTAGACGGTAACGCCCCAACCGAAGAGCCACAGTGCAAGATGGAAACCGATCGCGCCAATGAGGCCAATCTGGGTCCTCCGTCCCCCGCTGAGGATCAAGACTCCGACGATCGCCTCGAACGCCACCAGCAAACCGATAAACAAGTAGTGGTTCGGCGCGACAACCGCACGCCAGGCTGCAGTCACCCAGCCAAAGTGCGCCTGGTCAGCGAAGTCGGCATAAGTCTGCCCAAGGGCAAGGTTCACGGCGTTGAACGTAGCCCCGCCCACGAGCATCAGCACGCCCACGGCGAAACGTCCGACGTATCGCGCCCGCCGACTCCAGATCGCCAGAACACTGGCCACGATCGCCGTTGCGACGCATGCCGACCAGAAGATCTGCACCCAAATGTTTTCTTGCATGCCACCCTCCATTTCCAATGCCTCCCTCGTACGATCAACTACCTCCAGGATTCTGCGGTCCAGATGGCCGGGCTACAGCCGAAGGTCCTTCAGGTACCAGGCGAAGGGCCGCTTGCTGCTGGTCCCTCTCATAGGCCGGCCGCCTCTGGAGCAGTCGTCGCGAAGGTGCCCGCCTTGGGCGATCGCGATCGCCGCAACGACCAACCACATCGCGGCAGCGCAAGCGAAACTACTGATCAAGTTGGCGCAGCCGTCGGTTACGGAGCCTTGGAGGCCACTAGCTTCGCGAGCCAAGTTAGGTGGATTGGTTGCGCACCCGGTTCACCATCACGTCGAGGAACTGGCTCGGGTCAGCACTGCCGAGGCCGTGCCCACCTTCCAACCAGATCAGCTCTTTGTGCGGCGCAGACAGTCTGTTGTAGTAGTCCTCGACCAGCGAGGCCATCGCATTGACATCGTTGCGGCCGACGAAGAAGTACACCGGCACCTGCAGCTGGGTTGCCTGCTCGGCGAAGTCTAGATCGGCCAGCTGGGGATAGACCACGTTGAACGAGTCAATCAATCCTCGGGTGTGATTCACCTTGTCCACCAGTCCGTACTCCGGTGCGAAGAATGGGATCAGCGGTACCACCAGCGCATACCGCGGCGAACCCATGTAGTCATTGAGCACATCGAGGTAGTCGAGGTACCGGAAAACCGGGTTCGACCCCCGGTACGGCGGTGGCCCGTTGACCTGCAGCTTCGCCACGGTCCGCTGATCGCCGCGCTGCCGGGAATAGTCGAGCGCCAACTGGTAGCCCAGCTGGTCGTTCTCGGTGGTGTTTACCATCTGCCCGCTGCTAACGAATGCGTGGTACAGGTTCGGATACTGCTGGATCAGCCAGATGCCGAGGATGCTGGACCAGGACACCCCGTACAGATAGATCCGCTGCTGACCGAACCGTTGCAACAGCAACTCCGTGAGCGCCCGGCCGTCTTCGACGAACCGTTCCTTGGTCAGCTGGTCCAGCGGCACCGCAGCGATGGACTTGCCGGTGCCCGGCTCGTCCCAGCTGACCACGGTGAAGTGCTGCTCCAGAGGTTCGAATTGGCTTCTGGTAGCGAACCCGCCGCCGCCGGGACCACCCATTCCCAGGTTCAGCAGCACCGGATTATGGGTATCCCGGCCACGGATGGTGATCCACTGCTCGGTCCCGTTGAGGGTCACTTTCTCCAGGCTGGCGATGCTGTTTGGCAACGGTCGTCCGTCGGCGTCGGCGATCCGCGGGGTCGCCGCAAACACCTGTGAAGCCACTACCGCCATCACGGCTACCAGCACTAGCCCGCCGAAGCCTGCGGTCTTGGCCAGCGGCCGCCGGGAACGGAGCAACCAAAAGGCCAACGCAAGATCGCCAAGCAGCAGCAGAATCCAAACCCAAGGTGGCACCGCAGTACTCACCGGCAGCAGCAGCACCGGAACTAACAGCAGCAGAAAGAGCAGCACCCCGAGCAGCCACAAGCCAACGGTGCCTAGCCGACGTATCGCAGGGCGGTTGCCGCGATCGCGTTCCACATCGGCTTCTCTCTCGACATCAGACATCTTGTAACCTCTCGATGGCCGATCTTGCGACGGACATCCTCTACTTCTTCTAAGGAAGCCGTCCTGATGCCACTTCTACGAGGCCCACCTCGCTCGCACTAGGGTCAGAGGTCACCGATTGGGCCCGCGACGGGGGTCGTCAGCATTCGCGTTCGCGTTGCGGCATTAGCGAGCCTCGGCCCCACGAGACAGTCCTACGGATGCTTGCGCCCAGTCGCGCTCGGCCAGCCGCTTGATGTTCGTGAACTGGTCCCCAGTTTGACCTCCTGCCACTCGGGATAGATGCGGTCGACGCTGGGACGGCCCCCATTGTCCAGGCGATCCCAGGAATACCAGCCAGCACGGTCATAGCCCATCTGAACCAGCCACGGCCAGACCCGCTCCGGAGGCGCCTCGATCGTCACCGCCATCGTCGCGGCGCGGTTCCTGTTCGGAACTATGTCGGCGCCTGGCTATTGCCTAGCGACCTCCTCTTCACTAGCGCCACCGGAGCAGCCGGGGACGCACCGCAATCACATAGGCACCCAGTGCCAGGCACGAGAAGGCTGCAAGCGTTCGTGTCGGTACCCGCATGCGGCTGATCATTGCCACACAGCACCAGGACGATCAAGGGACCAAAGGCCATGCCGTCCCACATCCGCCTGGATCTTGATCATGACCCGTACGCACCGATCGTGGTGATCCGAAAGACGGCGTAGAACTCTGCGATAGCGGCCAGCTCCTCCACCGAGGGATCGCCGCTGACCCCGTGGAAGAGTCGAGCTTCGCGCTGGATGGCAGGCGACCACCTAGACGTCGTGCACAACCTCTGAAACCGCCGGCTTCGCCGTCCCGGCTCCCCATTTCTGGCGTACTGCTTCAACTCTGGAGAGGTGACGCTGCAAGCCTGAGGGCGAAAGGCCCTCCGAAGTGTTTCGTTCGCCTCTGATTGGACGCGCGCTGGGACGCTGAGCTTGTCGAAGCGAGTGCCCTTCACCGGCTCTGGGCACATGACTTGGGTGAGCGCAGTCTCAAGTGAGAAGTCTGGGAGGGTTTTGATGATCAAATCAGGAGCCAGATGGGCGTTACTGCTCACTGGCACGGCGTTGCTGTTGGCGGCTTGTGCCGCCGGGCCGAACGAACTCGTCGACACCGGTCCGGATCCTGCTGGTTTCTGGTTGGGCTTGTGGCAGGGGTTGATCAGCCCGATCACGTTCATCGTGTCGCTGTTCACGCCGAACGTGAGCGTCTACGAGGTGCAGAACAACGGGAACTGGTATGACTTCGGATTCATGCTCGGTGTGGCTTGCGCATTTGGCAGCGGCGGGTGGGGTGGCACTGCAGGTACGCGGCGTACTCGGAAACGCAGGAGCGAATGAATGCCTGACCAGGAGGAAGCAATGACTCGCAACCACATCATCGTCGGCCTCGACGATTCACCATCCGGCCGAGCAGCACTGCGATGGGCTACGCAGCACGCGCTGCTCGCCGGATCGGTGTTGCGCGCCATTCACGTCCTCGACTGGCCGTACAGCTCGGCTAGGCCCGGCGTGGACATCACGCCGGCGACCATGGACGAGATCGAAAGTGCCTACCGCACCAACATCACCAACGTGTTCCAAGACATCAACCCACGTCCGGATTGGTCGATGGAATTTCGGAGAGGCGAGCCTGGACCTGTCTTGGTACGGGAGTCCAAAGACGCGCAACTACTGGTCATCGGAACTCGGGAGCATGTTGGACTCGGCCGACTGCTGGTCGGTTCGATCAGCCACTATTGCCTGAGCCACGCAAGCCGCCCTGTCGTCGCCGTTCCCGCCGAAGCACTCAATGCCCCAAACGCGGATTCTGACCCTGCTGATCATGTGGCCGCGCCGGGACAAGCCGATGCCTCCTGAGGGGCTCCGAACCATGGAAGCGGTTTGACTTCTTGGTCGATGAGATATCGAGGGTTCTGGAACGTTGGCGTAATGAAGCTCGCACCGGCTGATGCAGACCGCTCCACCGGTGTTGCTCAGCCATCTCCTGCCGTGGCCGCACGTGGCCACTTACGGCGATGAGCAGGTAGTGCTTGCTGTTGACCGAATGGGCCTCTCGACCTACGCCTCGCCGCCAGATCCCACCTTGGAGGATCGGGAACTGCTGCCGGCTCGAGATGTTCTGGACCGGTGCCTGTGGTGACCGTAGGGGTGTCGGTGCTGGTTCTGGAACGCCGTCCTGCTGCTGCCCCTCCTGGTGTTCATGTACCTGCTGGCGCGCAACTCCCAGTTAATGGGTCCAGACCAAGTCCACGGCGCGTCCGCCGCCTTCTACCTCCTAACCATCGGTGCCATCGCTGCCTGCCTTGGCGCCCTAGCTATCCTCACCGTTCGGTGATCATGCCAGCCACAGCGGCCAGTCAGCGTTCCACGACAGGTGACCAGAGGTGCGGCGGGTCAGGCCTTTAGCCTCTGCGCCGGACTGGGTACGCGATTGAAGGCTTAAAGAATGCGAACGCGACTACTCCGGTGGGTGCTAATGGTGACGCTCGGAGAGGCTGTCGGTTTCACGGTGCCGGCAGCCGTCGGAATTGCGGTCACTTCTGCACCGTCGGGACCTGTAGTGAGCCTGCTCGCGATGGTGTTGGCCGGATCGGTGGAAGGTGCAGTTCTTGGGACCGCCCAGGCTGACTGCCTCTATCGATGGCGAGTACTGCCGGTCCGGCGGCGGTGGATCGTGGCCACCAGCCTCGGCGCGGCTATCGCCTGGTCGCTTGGAATGCTGCCGAGCACGCTTGGCGGTCTGAACTGGAGCCCCTGGACCGCAGTTGCGGTCGGAATCGGCGGACTAATCTTGCTCGCATCTTTGCCGCTGGCTCAATACCTCGTCCTTCGTGATCATGTTGAGCGGGCGGTGTTTTGGATCCCGGTCAATATGGTTGCCTGGCTATTGGGAATCACATGGACCTTGCTGCCGTCGCCACTAGTTGATCAATCGACACCCACTCGGATGCTGATCTTGGTTTACGGCGTGGCTGGGCTTGGCATGGCAGCGACGGTTGCCGTCGTCACAGGCATAGGCATGATCCGGCTCTTGCCGCGATCGGTCGAGATCCGCACACCGAGTGAAAGATCATTACCGAGGAGTGAGCATCATGCCTGGAGTGAATAATGCGGCTCACCGACCACGGGCTCTCGGCACCACCTACCCGTTCCGTCGGACCATTGTTGCGGTGGAGAGCCTGGTTGGCCTGGGTGGGCTGGCGGGGAGTATTCAACTTCTCGCTGGAGTGGCCACTCCCCCGGTGTCGGTGCTCCGTCCCTTAGGACTATCGAGTTGGGCACTTCCGGCCGGCTGGCTGTTCCTCAGTGTGGCTGTTCCGTCCGGTCTGGCTGCCTGGCTTGCTTGGCGACGCTCCGTCTGGGCACCACCGGCGGTGCTACTGGCGAGCGCATTGTTAGCCACCGAGTTGCTGGTCCAGATCCCATTTCTCGGTTTCAGCCCGTTGCAGCTGATCTTTGGTGCGGTGGCGATCAGCATGGCAGTGGTGGGACTGCTGGCCCGGCGGACCGGCTGGTGGCCACGTCGGCGTCCTGCAGCTGAACCGCCGACAAATGGGATAGAGGAGCTGGGCGCGGGCGCGCCGCCACGACGATGAATGACACATCATTGGCAGCCAACTCCGTTGGGTGCGGCCGGCGCTGCTCATTGGGTACGCGACCCGGCTCGGGCAGACGTACGGCTCAACTTCTCGTGAGCGACATACGCGTATGCCAGGTGATGCCATCGTGGCGCAGCCGCAATTCGTAGTCACCCACGGAATCACGATTGATGCGCGACCAGAAAGCGTGTGGCCGTAACTGGTCCAGATGGGCTGGCACCGCGGCGGCTGGTACACCGCACGTTGGGTCGACAAGCTCTTGTTTCCGGCAAACCGAGCAAGCCCAGATCACGTACCCTCCTCGTTGTTGACAGCGCACACGGCAACAGACCATGCAAGATCAATTTTCTTGCTTGACTGCGTCAAACCTGCCAGCGTCGAAGGTCCCTCAGCGGATGCTGACAACCCCGCAGCGCGAGCGTCCTGCGGGATTTCTTGGTCCGAAGAGGTCACTGGATCAAATCCGGTATCGCCCACAAGCTGCTGTAGACCCGCCGTCCAGACGCTCCAGAGCTAACATCAACCTGGGTTGTGGGATGGTGGTCGCGTGACGTTGGAGGATCTTGTTCGGCTCCGCCGAGCCCGTGACACGATGGACCGCGACTATGCGCAGCCGCTCGACGTTCCGGCGCTCGCGCGGGTCGCACTCATGTCACCGGGCCATTTCTCCCGCAGCTTTCGCGCTGCCTTCGGGGAGACGCCGTACAGCTATCTGATGACGCGCCGGATCGAGCGGGCCAAGGCGCTGCTGCGGCGGGGTGACCTGACGGTGACGGAGGTCTGCTTCGCGGTCGGCTGTACGTCGCTGGGATCGTTCAGCTCGCGGTTCACCGAGCTGGTCGGCGAGAGCCCAAGCTCATACCGGGCCTGCTGCCATGATGAGGGCGCCGCCATCCCGCCCTGCGTCGTCAAGATTTACACGCGACCGGTCAGGAATGGAGAAGCGAAAGCCCCCTCCCGGCCAATAGCGTGAAGCGCATGGACATAAAGCTTTCACAGTGCTTCATCCCCGTCGACAATCATGACAAGGCGCTCGCCTTCTACCGGGACGTTCTCGGCATGGAGGTGCGCAATGACGTCGAATTCGAGGGGATGCGCTGGGTGACGGTCGGCTCGCCATCGCAGCCGGACGTAGAGATCGTCCTCGAACCGCCCGTTGCGGACCCGAATGCCTCGGCAGCCGATAAAGAGGCCGCGGCGGAACTGCTGGCCAAGGGCTTGCTACGCGGTGTCAACTTCAGGACCGACGACTGCGATGCCACCTTCGAACACATCCGCGCCGCGGGTGGTGACGTGCTGCAGGAGCCGATGGACATGCCATACGGCGTTCGCGACTGCGCCTTCCGCGATCCCTCCGGCAACATGCTGCGCTTCGGCCAGCCTCGCAGCCACTGAGCTCTCGGGGCCTCAGCGCAGATGCGAAACGACTTCGGCCGCTAGGCGCTCCATCTGTTCCCGGTCTTCGTCAACATCCGCGCCCAACGGGTTGAGCAAGATCATTTCGGCACCGGCGTCCTTGACTTCACGCAAGCCACGCACCACGTCCTCAGGAGTGCCGAAGACGGGGACATTCTCGATGCCGGGCATTCCGCCGTAGAGTCGCCGCAGCCCATCCAGAACTTGGGTGTGAGCCCGCTCGGCCCCTTCATCGGCTGGAGCCCCTCGGTGAAACGTCCGACGAACGTTTCCCGGTCGACGCCGAACGCTGCAAAGTCGCGGAAGGCACCACCGGGCGACACCCCAACCTCCACCCGACCGTGGCTAAGCCGGTCCACCGCCGTCACGGCCGAGGCAAGCTGCAGTGGATCATGCAACGAGCTGACCAGAACGGCAACACCGAGCCTGAGCCGATCCGTACAGGCTGCCGCGTACGCCAACATCTCCAGCGGAGCAATGAGCGGAGTTGGCCCAATCGACTGCTCCATCACCCAGCCAGCTTCGAAGCCGAGCTCTTCGGCCCTGGCCAGGTAAGCCTTCACGCCTTGGGCGTCGAACGTCCCGGTAACGAGCTGCGGGATTGAAATGGCGAGCTGCATGCCAGGAACGTACCGCCCTGCCTGCTATGTAAGGCACGAGAATGAGTGCGGTGCGAGACTCGGAGTATGTCGCTGGCGAACAGATCCGGGGCCTTGCTGGATCACGGCCAGCAGCTGCACGGGTTCTAAGGTCGAACCCGGCAATCAGGTCTCTTCCCCTGCCGCGGCATCGTTACCGCCTCCCAGGCTTCCGCTGTGGTGCCGCTGGAGTCGTCCACGGCAATCACCGTCCGGCCCAACGAGTGTCCCGAAGTCAGCGGCTACGAGCATGCGGCACACGATGTGCGTGAGAGTCCATTACCGCGCAACCTGACACCTTGATGCCTGGGTGGTCGAACGCCGCTCGCTCAAAAGCGGCACTCGCGAACCTTGATCGATCTGCTGGCTGATCGGTAGGCCGCCGGCTCAAAGATCGCGCCGTTAGGGATGGGAACTGCGCTTCCATAGGTAATATCGCGCCACGTGAGGCGCCTCGCGGTCAGTTTGCCGGCCTTGCTGATCGCCTGGCTGTGCTCCGCTTGCCTGGCCAGCAGTGGCGGCAGCCCCGAGGAGAACCGTCCGCCTATCCAGAACCCGCCCGCATCAAGCCAGCCGGGTCTCGAGAACACTCCGGCATCAGGCCCGCCGAGTCTCGAGAACAGTCCGGCATCAAGTCAGCCAACCCCTGAGCCGCAGCCCCAACAAGAGACATTGGCGTTCGGCAGGTCACACAGGTGGCACGACGGAGTAACTGTGACCGTCGGAAAGCCTCAAAAATTCAAGCCGAGCGAATTCGCAGTTGTGCAAAAGTCAAAGCGCTATGTGAAATTCCCCGTCACCGTTGTGAACAAGTCCCACAAATCCATCGATCTCGGACTGACATACATCAGCGTTCAATCTGCCAACAAGGAAGCAGACCACGTCTTCGACTCCCTGATCGGTCTCAAAGGACCTCCAGATAAGAAGGTTTTGAAAGGCAGGAAGTTGGAGTTCCACGTCGGATTCGCCGTCGCGGATCGGAAGGACATTGTCATGGAACTCGCGCTCCATGACGACTCCAACCGGTCAAGTCTCTTGTACTCCACCTAGCTCACAATCACCGCAGTTAGCGAAAAGCCGCAAGCCGCGTAGAGGTAGGCGCCCATGGAGTTGGCCTGCGACATACTGGTCGTTGGAGGCGGCTGCGGTGGCGTTGCGGCGGCACTGGCGGCCACTGATCTCGGTCGTTCCGTGATCATGACCGAGGTGGGCAGTTGGGTCGGTGGTCAACTCACTAGTCAGGCGGTCCCGCCCGATGAGCATCCGTGGGTGGAGAGGACCGGTACTACGGCCCGATACCGGCGGCTCCGCAATTCGGTCCGGATGCGATACAAGCAGACAAGACGGCTTACCGAGACGGCCAAGCAGGACATCCACTTCAATCCCGGCGCTGCCTGGGTAAGCAATCTGAGCGCCGAGCCGACGATCTTTCGTGAGGTGCTGGACGACCTGCTGCGGGCAGCTCAGGCCCAGGGACTGCTCCGCTGCCTGATGCACCATCGCCCGGTGGCTGTGGCATCGGACGGTGATCACATCGCAGCGGTCGGCTTCGAGGATCTGCAAACCGGTGATCAGGTGACGATCATGGCTCGTTTTGTCTTGGAAGCTACTGAGGAAGGCGAGCTCCTGCCCCTGGCCGGATGTGAGTCGGTCGTTGGTGCTGAGTCCGCAGCAACTACCGGTGAGCCGCATGCTCTACCTGGTAAGCCTGATCCGCGGGATCAGCAGGCGATCACCTGGTGTGCCGCTCTGGAGTGGCGGCCAGGCGAGGACCACACAATTGACCGTCCGCCCGGCTATGAGTTTTGGCAGCGCTATCGGGCTGACTTCTGGCCGGGACCTCAGCTGGGCTGGCGGACTCAAGAACCAGAGACCGGCCGGCCCTCGAGCCGACCGTTGTTTTCGCCCGGCAAACAGGATCTGTGGACATTTCGCCGGATCCGGTATGGCGGCCATTACACCGATGAGGTATCAGATGTCACGCTCGTGAACTGGCCGCAGGTGGACTACTGGCTTACTCCCCTGGTCGGAGTCACTGAGCTGGAGCGAACGGCTTCTTTGGCGAAGGCGCGTGAGTTGACACTCTGCTTTGTGCACTGGTTGCAGACAGATGCACCGCGCCCCGACGGTGGGACGGGATATTCAGGGCTACGGCTGTGTCCGGAGCTGCTCGGTACTCCAGACGGTCTGGCAGCTGCGGCGTACGTGCGCGAAAGCCGTCGAATCGCCGCTGAGTTCACTGTCTTGGAGACTCACCTAGGGGTGGCGGCCCGTCCCGGCGCCGATCGAGCGGCGGCCTTTACGGATACCGTCGGTGTCGGCTGCTATCGAATCGATCTGCATCCGAGTACGTCAGGGCGCGGGTATCTCGACATCGCGACCCATCCGTTTCAGATACCGCTAGGCGCCTTGCTGCCGCAGCGGTTGAACAATCTGCTGGCAGCCGGCAAGTGTTTGGGTGTCACCCACATCACCAATGGCTGCTACCGGCTCCACCCAGTGGAATGGAACATCGGCGAGGCGGCCGGAGCGCTTGCGGCGTACTGCCTCGACCGTCGGACGAGTCCGCGAGCCGTGCGCAACTCCCCTGCCCTGCTCGCGGACTTCCAACAGCTTCTCGTCTCGACGGGCCTCCAGCTGCACTGGCCACCGGAGATCCAAACCACAGTGCGCTGATTGCGCGACACGCAGTCTCGGTGCGGAATGTCGTGAGCACAGGTGTTGTCCGAATCGGTTAGATGTTGTCCGTTGCTTCGTGGGCTGCCGAATCTCCCCGGAATGTCGGTACCGAGCCATATATTGAAAGCGTGTTCGAAAATGATCTCGCTGAGCTGGACGCGGCCGGCACCCTGGCCGCTGCAGAGGACAACGAACACCTCCTGATCACCGCCGAAACCCGCCGCCTCCACATCGCGGCGCATTGGGCCGACCTGCACCCCGGTGACGCCATCACCCAGAGCCGCATGCCCGGCACCCAACACCCGGTCCGGCTGGGCGGGGACGGCACCCCCACCGTCGCCGACTTCGCACCCGCCGAACTGGGCTGTGCCCTGCGCATATCAGACGGGGCAGCCGCAAAGCTGATCGGCGACGCCTTAGACCTGCGACACCGACTGCCAATGATCTGGACAGCCGCGCGAGCGGGACAGACGCCGGCCTACCAGGCCCGCCACATCGCCACCGCCACCCGACACCTCACCAAAGATCAAGCCGGGTTCGTCGATGCACGCATCGCATCCGCACTGGGTGCAGTCTCCTGGAACCGGCTGCACACCCTGCTCGAGGCCGCCATCTATGAAGCCGACCCGGTCGGCGCCGAGCAACGGGCCGCCTTAGCCGCCCAGGAACGGTTCGTCCGGCTCGGCCGGTCTACCGAACATGGCTTGAAGTTGATCATTGCCCGGGCCACCGCTGGGGATGCCATCTGGTTCAAAGCCGCCATCGATCGCATCGCCGACATCCTGTCCCGCCAAGGCGATGACGATCCGGTAGACATACGCCGCTCCAAAGCCATCGGCATCTTGGCCCAACCCGCGCAAGCCCTACAGCTGCTCTGCCAACATCAAGACGATGACTGGGACGGACCTGAGGAACCAGTCGATCTCGCCGAGGAACCAGATCTGGCCGAGGAGCCGGCCCAAGACGACGACGATGGCGCTGACGTTGCCTCGCCGGAGGACGCCGATATGGCCGCCAACACCGGCGTTGGCGACGACGACCGCCCGGTATTCGATCCAGAGACCGTACCCGAGCCCCATCGGTCGCTGCACCTGAAACCCTCACCGTTTCCTCCGGACCGAGCACGGCCACGTGCCGTGGTGTATGTGCATCTCAGCGAAGAAGCCCTCACCGCTGGCACCGGTGTGGCCCGGGTCGAAGACGTCGGGCCGGTGCTGCTGAACCGGCTACACGCCATACTCGGTGATCACTGCAGCATCAGCGTGAAACCGGTGATCGACTTACCCGCCGGCCACACGCCGGTCGACAGCTACGAAATCCCAGCCCGGCTTCGGGAACAACTCCAGCTGCGCTACCCCGCCGACGTGTTTCCCTACGCCGCCGCAATCAGCCGCTGCACCGATATTGACCACACCCTGCCCTACCTGAGTCCCGATAAGGGTGGGCCGCCCGGTCAGACCCGGATCGGGAACCTAGGACCCTATGTACGGCGCCACCACAACTACAAAACCCACGGCAGCTGGCAAGTCAGCCAACCCGAACCCGGCACCTGGCTTTGGCGATCACCCCACGGCCGCATCTACGTAGTTAACGCCACCGGCACCCATCCCTTCGGCAACACCGAATTCGCCCAAGCAATCTGGCGCGCCGCCACGGACTCCTGTACCTCGTTCGCTTCGGAGCTGGATCAATCACCCTCCGCACTCGCGCCGACTCCTACGAGTCCGATACAGCGATGACCAGCTTGTGAGCGCTGGGTCGCTGGCGAGTGTGCTTCGCAGCGGACTGCCTTCATGATCCAGCCAGCGTGATGACGAGATCGGCTCGTGGCAAGCTCTGCGCGATGAGCACCGCATTGTACTGATCAGTCGTACGAGCCCAATTGTCAGCCTCGTCGTGGCTCATGCCGTGTTGCTGATGGCGGTAGGTCAACCGCTGCAAACGCGTCGACTCATCCACCTGCAGATACCAGCACTCGTCTAGCAGAGGGCCAACGCCGGCCCACCCACCAACATCGCTTAACAGATAGTTGCCCTCAGTCACGACAAGCGGCACTTCTCGGCGGATCGGCAGTGCGGAGCCAATGGATTCGTCGATATCGCGGTCGAAGTCGGGGGCGTACACGATCTGCTCCTCTTGGTTCCGCAACCGACGTAACAGGTGAACGTAGCTATCGGCATCGAAGGTGTCCCATGCGCCCTTGCGGCCACGCCGACCCAACGAGATCAGAACGTGATTGCTGAGATGGAAGCCGTCCATTGGAACGAGCACAGCCAGGTCAGCCCCGAGCTTATCGACGAGCTCATGCGCGACCTTTGACTTCCCCGCACCCGGCGCCCCCGTGATACCCAGCAGGTGCCGCTGACCCCGCACGGCCAACGCCCTGGCACGTTCTACCAGATCGGCGAAGCTCAGAATGACCATTTGGGGACCACCTTGCGCGCCCGTATACAGATCACGACGACGAGGGGGGTCGGCGCCAGCCCGCGTACAGGTATGGGATGCGACGAGGCACGCGTCGTGCAACATCTGCTCGAGGCCCTCGGTATCCAAGGTGCGCAAAGCGTCGCGGTTCAGGAGCCCTCGGTCGTGGAGGTGAGCCAGAGCACCGGACATGAACGCGTCGCCGGCGCCGACGGTATCGACGACCGGCACCTTCGGAGCTTCGACAGTCGCCGACCCCAGCGGCGTACTGGCAACAGCCCCCTGCTCGCCGTGCGTCACGACGACGAGCGGGATGCCTGCGGCGTGCCACAGCGAAATGGCCCCGTCCTCAGAAAGGCGCGGGTAAAGCCACGCCAGATCCTCCCGACTCACCTTCAAAATGTCGATCAACCGCATCCATCCCTCGAAGCGGTCCAGGTACGCAACCCGATCTGGGATCAACCCCGGGCGAATATTGGGATCGAGGCTTACAACCCGTCGGCCGGCCTCACGCCGCAGCAGCCATTCCAGCGTGGAAGCCACCGGCTCGAGCATGAGAGCGATCGAACCAAGGTGCAGAGCCGCTCCGGGAGGCAGCGGCGTCAGATGCTCCGGCAACAATCCGCGATCAGCCGCATCATGTGCATGGAAGGAGTACGTCGCCTGGCCATCCCGCAGATGGACCGCGGCAAGTGTCGTCAGGTCGTCGGTGTCGACAAAGTACCCGGGATGCACTCCGGAGTCGGCAAGGTGGTCGCGCAGCATCTGCCCAAACGCGTCGCTGGACAGCCGGGCGAGGAATACTGTCGGCACGCCGAGCCGTCCCAGACCAACCGCCACATTGAGGCACGATCCGCCAGGATGAGGCTCGTAGGCGAGCTGGCCTCGGACTGTGGTGGTGGGCGTCAGATCAATGAGGGCATCGCCCGCCACAACCACAGCCGGCGATGGACCGGCATTCTCGACGACGTCGCCAGACGTGTCGACGCTCATGCCGAGCTCGCCCGGACCGCGTCTTCGAAAGTACGCGCCGCCTCGGCCGTGGTCGGATCGGTGAAGAACTGTTCGGCGACGGCTGGTGCCATGGTGAAACAGTCGACGCCGTGGCGCGCCAGGGCAACCATGTCAGGGACGCTTCGAATGCTGGCCAACAACACCTTCGTCGCACTACCAATGGCAACCAGCACCTCATGCATGGCAACTACCTCGGCAATCCCCTCACGACCGGCATCATTCATCCGTCCCAGGTAGGGCGCGATGTAGGTCGCGCCGGCCGCCGCGGCGATGATTGCCTGCCCCGGGTCATAGATCGCGGTCAGGAGAGTAGGTATGCCGCGGGCAGCCAGGGCTGCGCAGGCAGTCGAACCGGCTCGGGTGGCAACGAACTTGACAACAACTTCTCGACCAAGATCACGTAGCTGCTGGCCACGCTCGATCAGGGTAGTGGCGTCTTCTCCCCATGCCTGGAAGAAGACCTCCTGGGCCCCGGCTTCAACTGCCCAGCGATAGATGTCGCGGAGATCAGCAACGCCCATCGAGGCGCGCTGCAAGATCGTGGGATTCGTGGTGACGCCGTGAAAGAGACCGGTCGCTAGCAATGATTCCGCCGCTGCCCGATCGGCGGTGTCCACGTAGAGCTTCACTGACATTCTCCAAGATCGGAATCTGCTGCCTGTTTGATCATGAAAACCACATTCCGCCATTGACCACGATCGATGCCGGCGTTGGCGACCATCACGTCCAAACCGCCGAAGTGCTTGATGTGCGCGGCCACAGCTGCCTCGACGCTCTCCGCGTCAGTCACATCAATGGATAGGCCTAACGCGACCCTGCTAATCCCACGCGCCGCCCCAGTTATCAAGGCTGAGCGGCTAGATCCCATTCGTTCCATCCAAATCGCTCTTTGCGCGCGAGTCACTGTTCTGACCAACCCTATTGGTTAGCACGAGCGGCGAATCCGCGACGCCTGGTCGCGCCAGTCGCGACAGGTCGAGCAGCCCAAGAAGCGAAAGCCTCGCCAAGGGTTAACGCACAGTCACCTTGTTGCAGCTGGCTCTGCGGGGGGTACGCCATCGATGATCGGCAGCGGGGTGTTTGGCTCGGCTTTGCGGAAGTCCGCGGCCCGACGGGTCAGCAAGTACGCTGCGACCAGCACCAGGATGATCATGGTCGCCACCCCGGTCTCCGTCGTCACATAGGCCATTGTCGCCGGCGAGGTTGCGACCACGAGGCCGGCGGCGGCCGCCATGAGGTTGTTGAAGGCGCTATGAGCGAGACTGACCGGCCAGATGCTTCCCGACCATAGTCGCAGCCACCCGTACCAGACACCGGCCAGCGTAAGCGTGATCATCACCATTGGTACGACGATCCAGCGCTTTCCCTCGTTCTGGTAGGTGGTGGTGAGCAACAGCAAGGGTAGATGGAAGATTGCGTGGAAGGCACCGGTGATGACAGCAGCACGCCGCCCTGAGGTGAGCTCGGCTACCCGAAAAAGCAAATAACCGCGCCAGCCGATCTCCTCGCCGAGGAAGACGACCGCGAAGATAACGATAGTCACGGTGATGTTGAGAACGGCCCTGCCGATGCCTGGAGGCAGGCCCGTAAATCGGACCACTCCAAAGGCGGCAGCGATGCCGAAGCTCAGGGCGATGATTGCCGCCGGTCCCAGGACGCCGATGAGCAGACCCCGGCTAATGACAGGCCGAAAGCCGCCGGCCCCGCGTACCGTGACTCAGCCGCGCGTCTCGCGCCGTTACCGTGCAAGCCACAATGCGCCTCAGCGTAACATCGCCGCTCGGCCGGAATTCCGGGGAGAGCCGCCGCCCCTAGGCTGAGAGGGTGAGTGCGCGCAGCGATCCCGATGCCGCAGCTCAGCACTCGGAGTCGCCGCAGGCACTTAGCTGGCTGGGACGGGCATGGCAGGTGATCAAGGAAACGACCGCGATCTGCGTGCGCTATCGAGTCACCGGACTCGCAGCTGAGGCTGCCTTCTTCGGCATCCTCTCGCTGCCGCCACT
>DATDKX010000575.1:0-2434 GCA_036519615.1 Propionibacteriaceae bacterium | reverse complement strand
GTATGGGCGGCGGTCAACAGGGCGCTCGATGACGCCGCGGCCGCCGCTGACCCCGAAGGGCAGCGCCGCTTGGCGACCGTGGTTGTCGGCGGCGGCGGCGCTACCGGGGTCGAGCTCGCGGGCGAGCTGGCCGAGATGCTGCCCAAGGTGGCCAGCGGCCACGGCCTAGCGCCCGACCGGCCCGCCGTGCTGCTTGTCGAGGCAGGCCCCACCATCCTGGCCGGCTCCTCGCCGCAGCTGATCGACAATGCCACCAGGATCCTTTCTGACCTGGGCGTACAGGTTCGTACCAATGCGATGGTCGCGGCGGCGACCGAGGAGGGCTTCCGGCTCAAGGGTGGCCACCTGGTGGAGGGTGGCGTGTTCGTCTGGGCGGGTGGGGTGAAGGCCCCCGAGCTGGTGGTGGGTTCGGGTTTGCCGATCGGCCACAACGGCCGCGTCAAGGTCGATCAGTACCTCCGCGTGCTAGACCATCCGGAGGTCTATGTTGCCGGCGACCTTGCCTCGGTGGTGGATCCGCGCACCGGGCATGTGCTGCCGCCGCTGGCGCAGGTCGCACTGGAGGAGGGCGAGACCGTGGCCCGCAACCTAGACGCGGAGCTGGAGGACCGGCCACTGGAGGCGTTCACCTTCCATGACAAGGGGTTCGTCGTCTCGGTCGGTGCTCGTCGCGGGGTCGCCGACATCGCCGGCATCACGAGCGGCGGGCGGCTGGCCCACCTGCTCAAGGATCTCATCGAATGGGAGTACCGCCAGTCCGTCACGCACCTGCGCGGCTGGGACCCATTGGCCAGCTGAGCTCTGCTTAGCCCTCTTGGCTGAAGTGTTCTTGCCCTCAATGATCGGGAGGAAGGACGCACACAAGCGGGCTGATCGGTGTGCTAGTCCACTCGGCTGGCTATTGGCGCTTGGACACGATCAGCCGCCTGCGCGCTAGGAGCCAATCGAAACCGAGACTTGGGTCAGCCGATGATGATCTTGCCGATCACTCCGAACCCGGCGAGCAGCCCGAGCATGTCAGTACGACGATCGCGGCGCATGCAGTACCGATCCACCAGCGGCGGGCAGGCGAACGGCCGAGGTTGATCCATCCGAGGACTCCCCACAACACACCTTCGACCAGGAACCAGGTTTCGTTGAAGAGCAGGTCCTGAAGATCTGCGACGCGCCGATTCACTGTTGTGAACAATGGATAGTCCAGATGCAGCACGCCAGCCAAGCTCAGCACTCGCTGTATGTCGTCGATGAGCGCGTGCATGGTAAATCCGACGGCCAGTACCCAGCACAAGCCAAGCAGGATCGGTCGCACGCGCGGCATGTTCCACAGCGGAAGCACTGCGACCGGGAGCACTGCCATCCCGAGCAACAGCGCCGCACCCGCCAGATTGATCCCTCGCCACTGAGCTTCAGAGACGGGCGTACCGAACATGCCCGCAGTGCCGCCAAATCCGTAGTACGCGCGATACCCCGCGTACCCGAGCCCCCAGGCGGCGGTTATCAGGCTCACCATCAGCAAGCGGGAGCGGCTGCGCTGGAAAGGGGTCTGCAATCGACTATTCAGTCCCGAACCTCGAACAAGGCGCCACAATTCGAAGCTACCCGGGCGATACGGCCGCCCACCTACCGTCGGCGCTAGGGCGAATCCTCGTCGGACAGAGTCAGCGACTGCCCGGCGCTCGGCTTGGTCGTGCGGCACGTCGGTAGCCGGTGCCCGTCTCGTCCGCCACCATATTGCCGATGATCTTGCGTACTTGCAGCGCGGCGGCATCGGCGCTGACATTGACCTCCTTGCGAGGCCCGTCGGTGTCCAGGACACCTTGCATGATCTCGAGGATTCGTTTCACCCGTAGGTAGTAGTCAGTGAAGATCGGCAGCAGTACCTTCCCGGCCTGCTCGCCAAGCGCAAAATTTCTGCTGACCCGCCACGCATGCCGTGTCCTGCCCGGCGCGATCGGCGTAACCGCATGAGTGAAGCGAAAAGTGTGCATCTGAGTCTCATTCGGTGCGGTTTCGACGCGGACATCCCACCGGTCGACCCACAGGCCCGGTGTTACGAAGGCTCCCTGTTCGCGCTGCACGTATTCGGCGTCGGCCGGCAATCCGAGCAGCTCCGCTTGCCATTCAGGTATCGGCGCCGGCTGGTAGGTGCGCGAGAACGAGACCGTTGTCTCGGCAACTTCTACCTCGAGCGGCGGTGGCGAGCTGCGCAGTACCGGCGGCGCAATGTAGGGATCAACGACCGCAACATGACTGATATCGGCGAAGTTCTCATGGAGCAGCAGTAGGTCGGCTTCGGTCTCCCATTCGGCGCCGAGAGTCGCCCAACCCGGATCGCTGAGCCATGGCGTTGCTGCCGGTGGACGTAGGCCGGCGAGTGCGGGTTCACCCAGCCATACCCAGACGAAGACTCCATCCTCGTGAACGGGGAATGCCC